>NZ_CP121464.1:5410314-5715471 GCF_029690045.1 Janthinobacterium rivuli | reverse complement strand
CCACCAATGCAATCGCTACAAAGTGCCCGTGGTGCTGGCCAATGCGCGCCTGTCGCAGCGCTCGCTGGGCAAGGCGCAGAGACTGGGTAAGCTCATCGCCGATGCGGCGCGCGGCATCACCTTGGTGGCGGCGCAGACGCAGGACGACGCCGATCGCGTGCGCCAGCTGGGCGTGCGGGAAGTCGTCGTCACGGGCAGCATCAAGTTCGACGTCGTCGTGCCCGAGGCGGCGCTGGCGACGGGGGCGGCGCTGCGCGCAGCCATCGGCGCACGTCCCGTGCTGCTATGCGCCAGCACGCGCGAAGGGGAAGAGCAGCTGATTCTCGATGCCTATGCCCGCACCACTCTACCGGCGAATGCGCTGCTGCTGATCGTGCCCCGTCATCCGCAGCGCTTCGACGAGGTGGAAAAACTGGTCGTGGCTCAGGGCTTGGCCGTGCAGCGCAGGTCTGGTCTGGCCAAGGGCGATACTGTTTCTGCGGGTACGCAGGTGCTGCTGGGTGACTCGATGGGCGAGATGTTTGCGTATTACGCGGCCTGCGATTGCGCTTTTGTGGGCGGTAGCCTGCTGCCGCTGGGCGGGCAAAACCTGATCGAGCCGGCGGCCCTGGGCAAGCCCGTGCTGATCGGCCCGCACACCTTCAATTTCGCGCTCGTGACCGAGCAGGCGATTGTTGCCGGCGGTGCTGCGCGGGTGGCGGACGCCGACGCGCTGATGGCGCAGGCGTCGGCCTTGCTGCAGGATCCCGCGCAGCTGGCGTCGATGGGGCAAAAGGCGTTGGCCTTCGCGGCGCAGCACCGGGGCGCCACGCCGCGCACTATCGCTGCCGTCCAACCTTTGCTGCGATAGTTTAGTGCTGCGGGGTCTTGGCAGGAGTCAACTGATGCAGTGCCAGTTCATGCGTGAGCAACGTGCTGTATTGCTCGTCGTGCACTGTCAACAGCGCGCGCAGCGCTGCTTGTGCGTACTCTTGTGACAGAAGGTCATGCTGTTGACCATTCGGCTCACCGGTAATGCGGTGAGCATCCCTGATCCAACGCAGCAGTTCATGGTCCAGGTACGTCTGGGGTGGCCCGTGTGGTGCGTGCGCCAGGGCCAGGTGCGCGATGGTCGCGAGCCATTGCCACTTGTTGCCGGAAGCGTAGCGTAGTAGCAGATAATGCTCACCCCTCGCTTCCAGCAAGGGGCGCAGTGTGGCGAAGGGAATGAACGCACCCTGACGCGATACCATTTGGCAGGCAAATTTCTGCATGCCTGGCGCTACGTCGCCTGCAGCTTGCAGGGCGATCTCGTCTTTATCGGATGGCGCCGCCTTGAACCAGGCGTTGTAGGCCGCCAGGCGCACGGATGGCGGCGTTGACTGCGTAAAGGCACGAATCAGCTCAAGATCTTCTGGCGCGCGCAGGCTGCCCAGCGACAGCAGGCTGACACGAATGGCCTGCGTGTTCGATGCCGGATTGGCCAGAATGGCGCGGTAGCTGATGCGTGCATCCTCTCCCATTGTTTGAAGGCAGGCGACGGCCAGGTAGCGTACCGACGCTTGGGCATCCAACAGGCTTGTCAACGCCAGCGCGCGCATATCCTGGCCGCCAGGCGCTTGCGTCAGCGACAATAACGCACTGGTACGTATCCGGCCGAAAGGCGACGACATCGCTTTGAGGTATAGCGCCGTTTGTACGTCGGGTGCGGTGCTGGCGCACAGCCGTAGCGCTTGCGTTGCCAGTACCGTATCTCCGCGCGTGGCGAGCGCCATACCGATGTATTGTGCTCGATCGCCCAGACCGTACTGGTGCAGCATGTAGAAGCAGCTCCTGGCGACATGGACGTTCTTGCCACAGACGCCATCGAGCAAGTCTTGCACGCTCAGCAGTTCAAGTACGGTGCGTTCAAAGTGCTGCAGCCAGTCCGCATGGTCGCTCCTGCTCATTTCACGCAGGCGCAGAACGTTCGGTAGTATCTGCAATAACTGGGGGACTGGCGCCAGTGGCAATAGGTGCTGCATGGTGACACGCGCTGCATCGCGCACGGCAGGCACCCAGTCATTGAGGCGCACGATGACCAAGGGCAGTAGGTCTGTCCTGTCCAGAGCGGCACAGCGTTCCAGCGCGGCCTGTCGTTCATAGCCGGAATAATGGTTCAGTTCATCTTCCAGCGAGGGCTGGTCACTGGGCGCTGCAGGCAGTGGTTGGCTTGCTGGCGCGGCGGCAGCCTTGGCGCCAAACAGCATCTTGAAAATATTCATGGACGAAATGGGCAGGATGGAACATCCAGTATCCCATGCCTACGGCGCAGGCGGTAGTGCCGTCTCATTGGAACAAAACGGGCAACTCCTGCGAGCGTTTTCTGAGCGCCTGCTTGGCGCCGTCGTAATCGGGATAAATCGATTCCACGGTGGCCCAGAAGCGGGGGCTGTGGTTCATTTCCAGCAGGTGCGACAGTTCGTGCGCCACCACGTAGTCGATCAGCGGCAGGGCGAAGTGGATCAAACGCCAGTTCAGGCGGATCTTGCGCTCGATGGTGCAGCTGCCCCAGCGCGTGCCGGCTGACGACAGCGACAGCGAGTCGTACTGCACCCCCAGCTTGTCCGCATACACGTCCAGGCGCACTTCGAACAGCTGGCGCGCTTCATGCTGGAACCAGCCCTTCACTTTTTCCTTCAACTGCTGCTCGCTGCCCGTGGGCGTGACCCATACGTGCAGCTCATTCGTCTCGCGCTGGAAGCTGGCGCGGTGGCGCGGTGCCTGGTGCAATCGCAAGGTGATCTCGCCGCCGAGGTAAGGCAGCACGGCGCCGTCGACCCAGGCCACGGGCGGGCGCTGCTGGCGCTGCACCTTGCGCTCGCCCCGTTCCAGCAGCTTCGAGACGATCCAGCCTTGCTTGGCGCGGATGGCGTTGTCGATTTCGGCCAGGGTGACGCGCTTGGGCGCCGTCACGCGCAAGCCGTTATCGTCGATCATGAAGCCGATGGAACGGCGCGTGGAGCGGCGCAGGGCGAATTCGACGAGGTGGCTGCCCAGCTGCAGCTGGCGCAATGGCGGGCCATCGTCGGTACGTGGCGGGGAGGGAAGGACAGGGCGCGCGGGAGGCGTGACAGGCGCCGGTGGCGGCGCCAGGTGAACTACAGGCTTTGCCTCCACGGGCGGCGCTGGCGGTGCCGTGGGGCGCACCGCCGGGGGCGTGCTGGTCGAGACGTCATGCGCGAACAAATCCAGTTGCTGGTCGCCGACCTTGATGGTCTTCATCTGCTGGCGCAGTGTCGGCTCCTGGATGACCGCGCTGATGCCGTCTAGCCAGCGTTGTAGGCGTGAGGCGAAATGACGCGCATTTCTGATTCTATCCAATTTTCCACCTGTTGCATCATGCTGTCCGGGGTTTGCCCTTCCGGCGAAATCGGTTTGCCTATCGAGACGGTGATCAGTCCCGGGCGTTTGAGGAATGACTGCTTGGGCCAGCACTCGCCTGAATTGTGCGCAATCGGCACCACCACGGCGCCCGTGGCAATCGCCAGACGCGTGCCGCCGCTCTTGTACTTGCCCGCCTGGCCGACGGGAATGCGGGTCCCTTCAGGGAACATGATAATCCATTGGCCATCGGCCAGGCGTCGCTTGCCATGCGCGACGACGCTCTTGAACGCATGCTTGCCCTGCTTGCGGTCGATGGGGATCATGCGCAGCAGCGCCATGGCCCAGCCGAAGAAGGGGATGTACAAAATCTCCTTCTTGAACACATACACGAGTGGGCGTGGCAGGCTGGGAAGCAAGAAGATGGTTTCCCAGGCCGACTGGTGCTTCGACAGCACGATGGCTGGCGCATCGGGGAAGTTCTCGGCGCCCTTGACTTCGTAGCGGATGCCGCAAATGACCTTGGCACACCACAGGATAAACACGTTCCAGCGCGAGGTGACCCAATAGCGCTTGTTGTAGCTCAATGGCGCGGCAAAAAAACACACGCAGGCCCAGACGATGGTGGCCACGATCATGATGATCATGAACAGCAGGGATCGCAGGAACAGGGAAATATTACGCAATGCGGTTCTCCGAAGATTAGATGCTCAATGCCACGGCGGGCGCCGATGCCGCGGGCGCCTTGAGCAGGTGGCTGACGACAGCGGCCAGGTCGGCGAAGACCTGGGTGCCAGGCGGCAGGCCACCCGTTTCATTGGTTTTTTCGCCCTTGCCCGTCAATACCAGGTAGGGCACGCAGCCGCTGATGAAACCGGCCTGCAGGTCGCGCAGCGAATCGCCGACCGTGGGCACGCCTTTCAGGCTGGTGTTGTAGCGCTGCGAAATTTCATGGAACATGCCCGGTTTCGGCTTGCGGCAGTCGCAATTGTCCGCGCCCGCGTGCGGGCAAAAGAAGATGGCGTCGATATCGGCGCCCACCTGCTGCGCCAGGGTGTGCATCTTCTGGTGGATCGCGTTGAGCACCGTCATGTCGAAATATTCGCGCGCGATGCCAGACTGGTTCGAGGCGATGACCACGCGATAGCCAGCCTGGTTCAGGCGGGCGATCGCCTCGAGCGAACCGGGTATCGGCAGCCATTCGGCAGGCGACTTGATGAAGTCCGGCGAGTCATGATTAATGACACCATCGCGGTCGAGAATAATCAGTTTCAGCGCCGGCGTGCCCATTATGCCACCAGCTTGGAAATGTCGGCCACGCGGTTCATCATGCCGTGCAGCGACGACAGCAAGGCCAGGCGGTTGTTGCGCAGGGCGACATCCTCGGCCATCACCATCACGTCATTGAAGAAGCCATCGACGTCGTCACGCAGCTGCGCCAGGGTTTGCAGGGTGCTGGTGAAGTCGCCCTTGGCAAAGGCCGCATCGACTTCCGGCTGCACGCGCGAGACGGCGGCGGCGAGTTTTTTCTCCGCTTCGTCCTGCAGCAGCGCCACGTTGACGCCGCCGGCGGCGACCTGGCTCACGGCTTCCTCGTTCTTTTTCAGGATGTTCGTGATGCGCTTGTTGGCCGCTGCCAGCGAGGCGCTTTCCGGCAGGGCGGCAAAGGCTTGCACGGCTTCCAGGCGCTGCACGATGTCGTCCAGGCGGTCCGGGTTTTGCGCCACGACGGCTTCGATTTCATTTGGCGAGAAACCGCGCTCGCGCAGGATGCCGCGCAGGCGGTCCAGCATGAAGGTGGTGACATCCGCGACCGGATCCTTGAAGCCTGGTACGGCGGCGAACTGCGCGGCCGCATCTGCCAGCAAGCCCTGGATCGACAAAGGCAAGCGTTTTTCCAGCAGCATGCGCAGCACGCCCAGCGCGTGGCGGCGCAGCGCGAACGGGTCCTTGTCGCCCGTCGGCGCCAGGCCGATGGACCAGATGCCGACCAGGGTTTCGAGCTTGTCGGCCAGGGCCACGGCGGTGCCGGTGCCGGTGGTTGGCAGGCTGTCGCCGGCAAAGCGCGGCTGGTAATGTTCGGAGGCGGCCAGCGCCACTTCTTCCGGCTCGCCGTCATGGCGCGCATAGTAGGTGCCCATGATGCCTTGCAGCTCGGGGAATTCGCCCACCATGTCGGTCAGCAGATCGGCCTTGGCCAGCAGGGCGCCGCGTTCGGCCAGGGCCACGTCGTATTGCAGCTTGGCGGCGATGGCGCCGGCTAATGCTTTTACTCTTTCTGTGCGGGCCGCTTGCGTACCCAGTTTGTTGTGGTAGACGACGTTGGCCAGCAGCGGCAGACGCGATGCCAGGGTTTTCTTCTTGTCTTGCTCGAAGAAGAACTTGGCGTCGGACAGGCGCGGGCGCACGACGCGCTCGTTGCCGCCGATGATGTGCTCGGGCGTGTCCGTCTCGATGTTCGAGACGATCAGGAAGCGCGAACGCAGCTTGCCTTCGCTGTCCGTCAGGGCGAAGTATTTCTGGTTCGTCTGCATGGTGAGGATCAGGCATTCCTGCGGCACGGCCAGGAATTCTTCCTCGAAGTGGCATTCATACACGACCGGCCATTCGACCAGGGCCGTCACTTCATCGAGCAGCGCTTCGGGCATCAAGACCTGGTCGGCGCCAGCCTTGTCCAGCAGCTGGGCGCGGATGCGTTCCTTGCGTTCCTCGTTGCTGGCGATGACGCTGGCGTTGAGGATCAGCGACGGCGCATAGTTTTCCGCGTGCGCGATGGTGATCGGTTCGCCGTCGGTCAGGAAGCGGTGGCCCAGGGTGGTGCGGCCGGCCGCGAGGCCCAGCAGGGTCAGGGGCAGGATATTGATGCCGTGCAGGGCGATCAGGCTGTGGGCCGGGCGCACGAACTGCACGGTGCTACCGTCCGGGCGCTGATAGCTCATCAGTTTTGGAATCGGCAGCTTGGCGGCCGACTCCGTCAATGCCGCCTGCGCGCCGGTGGCGAGCTGGCTGCCTGGCGCCGTGTAGGTGTAGAAGAAGCTCTCGGCCTTGCCGTCGGCGGCGCGTTCCAGCTCGGCCACCGTCAGGTCGGGGAAGCCCAGCGCGGCCAGTTTCTTGGCCAGCGGCGGCGTGCCGTTGCCGTTCGCGTCCAGCGCCACGGAGACGGGCAGGACTTTTTCACGGATCGATTTGTCGGGCGAGACTTCGCGCACGTTGGTGATGGAGACGGCCAGGCGGCGCGGCGAGGCGTAGCTGGTGGCGACGCTGTCGGCTTCGAGGAAGTCGCGCGCCTTCAGGCCGTTGACGATGCCGGCCGTGAAGGCGGCGCCCAGTTTGGCCAGCGCTTTCGGCGGCAGTTCTTCGGTCAGCAGTTCGATGAGCAGTGTTTGGTTCATGGTGTTCTTGTCTGGTACGGCGGTGTATGAGCTAGGCGATCAAGCGGCGGCGGGTTGGTCTGCGGCGGGCAGCATCGGGAAACCGAGGCGCTCGCGCGAGTCGTAATACGCTTGTGCCACCAGGCGCGACAGGGTGCGCACGCGGCCGATGTAGGCGGCGCGTTCCGTCACCGAGATGGCGCCACGCGCATCTAACATATTGAAGCTGTGCGAGGCCTTCATGATTTTCTCGTAGGCGGGCAGGGTCAGTTGCAGCTCGATCAAACGCTTCGCTTCCGCTTCGTAGTTGCCGAACTGTTCGAACAGCAGGTCCGTATTCGCGTGCTCGAAGTTGTAGGTCGATTGCTCCACCTCGTTCTGGTGGAAGACGTCGCCGTAGGTCAGTTTTTTCGTGGTGCCGTTTTCTTCCCACTCGGTCCACACCAGGTCGTACACGTTTTCCACGCCTTGCAGATACATGGCCAGGCGTTCGATGCCGTAGGTGATTTCGCCCAGCACGGGCTTGCAATCGAGGCCGCCCACTTGCTGGAAGTAGGTAAATTGGGTCACTTCCATGCCGTTCAGCCAGACTTCCCAGCCCAGGCCCCAGGCGCCCAAAGTCGGGCTTTCCCAGTCGTCTTCGACGAAGCGCACGTCATTCTGCTTCAAGTCCAGGCCCAGGGCGGCCAGCGAACCCAGATACAGGTCGAGGATGTTTTCCGGCGCCGGCTTCAAGACCACCTGATACTGGTAGTAGTGCTGCATGCGGTTCGGGTTTTCGCCATAGCGGCCATCTTTCGGGCGGCGCGACGGCTGCACATACGCGGCGCGCCACGGTTCCGGGCCAATCGCGCGCAGGAAGGTGCCGGTGTGGAAGGTGCCGGCGCCGACTTCCATGTCGTAAGGCTGGAGCAGGGCGCAACCTTGCTTGTCCCAATAGGTTTGCAAGGTCAGGATAATTTGTTGAAATGTGAGCATCGTATGAGTTCGCCGCGCGGGAGGCTGCGCTTTGTTAAGGTTTGCTTGAAGCCCGGACGCATGCTTGGCAGCGCGTCCGGGCCGGGGTTTTGCTAATTTTAGCGGTTTTTACGGGCCCACTGTGACTCTTCGGGCAATATCGGCCGCTTATTGCTGCGCGGCGCGGCCACGGCGGGCGGCGCGCGACAGCAGGAAGGCCGTCAGCAGGGCCAGCGCGGCCAGGGCCAGCACCAGTTTATTGCCGTACAGAATGTATGGCGTCATGCCGCCCATGCCTTGCACCTTGGCCGCCAGGGTGGCTTGCTGCTCCGGCGGCAGCAGGCTTTGCACCACGCCCTTGCCGTCGATGACGGCGGTGGCGCCCGTGTTCGTCGAGCGCAGCATCGGGCGGCCCGTTTCCAGGCTGCGCATCTGCGAAATCTGCAGATGCTGCGGGATGGCGATCGAGTCGCCAAACCAGGCCAGGTTCGAGATATTGAGCAGCACGGACGCCGACTGCTTGCCATGGCGGTGGGCGCTGGCCAGCTGTCCCGCGATTTCCTCGCCAAACAAATCTTCGTAGCAGATATTCGGCAGCACCAGCTGGTCGCGCACGGGCAAAGGCGATTGGACTTCCGCGCCGCGGCCCATGTCGCCCAGCGGGATGGCCATCATGGCGACAAACCAGTGCAGGCCGGGCGGCACGAATTCGCCGAACGGCACCAGGTGGTGTTTGCGGTACTGGTAGTAGGGGCCTTCTGTGCCGTTGGGCGTGATCCCTACGGCCGCATTGTAGAAGCGCTGCTGCTCGTCGAGCACGGGCATGCCGACCAAGATCGTGCTGCCCGTCTGCTGCGAATACGCCGCCAGGTTATCCAGATAGCCGGGCGGCAGCTGGTGCGGCAGCACGGTGACGGCTGTTTCCGGCGTGGCGATCAGGTCGGCCGGCGCGCTGGTGATGGCGCTCTGGTACATCTGCAGGGCGCCCAGCACGAAGCCGGGGTCGAATTTCTGCTGCTGCGGCACGTTGCCCTGCAACAGGCGCACCGTGATCGGGCGTCCGACCGGGTGCGTCCAGGCCACGTACTGCAAGCCGATACCGGCCGCGTACAGGGCGATGACGCCGCCCAGCGCAAACCAGCGCGTGCGATGTGTCAGCAGCAGCAGAGCGCCGGCCGACAGCGCCGCCAGCCAGCCCAGGCCATACGCGCCGACGATGGGAGCAAAGCCGGCCAGCGGGCTGGCATTGTGGGCGTAACCGGTGGCCAGCCACGGGAAACCCGTAAACAGCCAGCCGCGCGTCCATTCGAACAGGGTCCAGGTGGCGGGCAATACCAGCAGGGTCATGGCGGGCAGGGACAGCACCCAGCGCTGGCGCAGCCAGGCGGCCGCACCCATGGCCAGGGCCACGTAAATGGCCATCAGGAGGGCCAGCAGGGCCACGGCGATGGCGGCGATCGGCGCGGCCATGTCGCCATAGCGGTGCATGGAGATATACAGCCAGTGCGTGCCGGCCGCGCACCAGCCAAAGCCATAGGCCCAGCCGATCAGCGCGCCGGCCTTGACGTTCGATGCGCGCAGCACCTGGTAGAACAGCACACCCAGGCTGAGGATTTGCAGGGGCCAATAGCCGAAAGGGGCGAACGCCAGCACCGCGACGGCGCCAGCGATGGCGGCAGTCAGCATGCGCGCCCACGTGCTGCGGGGCGGTTTGGCGGGGGCGTTGGGATCGACGCGTCTGAAACGCATTTACAGCACGCGCATGTCAGAGTTCCAGTTCCGGCACGTTGGGCAGGCGCTCGACGAGCAGCACGTGCACCTGGCGCGCATCGGCGCGCAGCACCTCGAAGCGCAGATTGCCCAGGTCGAAAATATCGCCCTTGTGCGCCATGCGGCCCAGGTACTTCGAGACGAGGCCGCCGATGGTGTCGACGTCGTCGTCGACCAGGTGGCTGCCCACTTCTTCGTTGAACTGTTCGATCTCGGTCAGCGCCTTGACACGCCAGCGGGGACCGAACTGGCCTTCCTTGAGCGAGAGGATATTGTCCTCGGCTTCGTCGAAGTCGTATTCGTCCTCGATGTCGCCGACGATCTGTTCCAGCACGTCTTCGATGGTGATCAGGCCGGCGACGCCGCTGTATTCATCGACGACGATGGCCATGTGATTGTGGTTGGCGCGGAAATCGCGCAGCAGCACATTCAGGCGTTTCGATTCGGGGATGAAGATGGCGGGGCGCAGCATGTCGCGGACGTCGAAAGTTTCTTCTGCGTAATAACGCAGCAAGTCTTTCGCCAGCAGGATGCCGATAACCTTGTCGCGCTCGCCTTCGATCGCGGGGAAGCGCGAGTGGGCGGTCGACAGGACTTCCGGCATCCATTCCTCGATCGGCTTGCTGATGTCGATGACATCCATTTGCGAACGGGGAATCATGATGTCGCGCGCGCAGAGATCCGATACCTGGAACACGCCTTCGATCATCGACAGGGCGTCGGCGTCGATCAGCTTGCGTTCATGCGCATCGTGTAGAACTTCGAGCAATTCTGCACGGTTCTCTGGCTCGGGGGAAATGAGTGCGGTCAGGCGTTCAAACAGTGACCGGTGGGGCTTGACGTCAGTTCTGACGCCACTAGGGTGCTCGGGCATAGGAGGCGTGAGCCGTTGTTGCGAAGGGATATAGGATACACCAAAAGTGGGGCCATACCGGATTTCCCCGCTTTTGATGCAAATTTAATACGTTGAAGTGCGCCGTTGCGCGATGTTTTACGCCGCTTCCTGGCCCAGCACGCGTGTGCGCAAGGCCGCCACGTCGGCCTGCCAGTCGGCGAAATGCTCGCTGTCCTGCCACAGCTGGCGCAGTTCCGACGATTCGGCCGTGATGCGCTCGAAGGCCAGGCGCGCTTTTTCCAGCAGCGGCGGCGTGACTTTCTTCTTGCAGGCGGCCACCCATTCGTCTACTTCCGCGGTGGCCGGATCGTCCTCGCCCTCGCCAGGCTGGCCCTGCAGGCGCGCGATCACTTCCAGCGCGGCCAGCGCCTCGGCGGCGAACGGCGCCTCGAGTTCCGCTTCCTGGCTGTCGATGACGTTGTCGAGCGTCGTCTCGACCAGTTCCAGGGTTTTATATTCGTGCAAATCCTGCGCCCAATCCATGGCGTAGTCGTTGCCGAAGGCGTCTGTGGCCCAGGTTCCCATGCGCTTACTCCTTGTACGGGTCGGTAATGCCAAGTTTCGCGAGGATGTCCGTTTCCAGGTCCTCCATCTCGGCCGCTTCCTCGTCATCCATGTGGTCGTAGCCCTGCGCATGCAGCACGCCGTGGACGATCAAATGGGCCGTGTGCTCTTCCACGCTTTTCTTTTGTTCTTGCGCCTCCTTTTCCAGCACGTCCGTGCACAGGATGATGTCGGCGCGCGTCGGCTCGTCCTCGGCCAGTTCTTCGCCTTCGTTGTAGGCGAAGGTCAGCACGTTGGTGGCGTAGTCCTTTTCGCGGTAGTCGCGGTTCAGGCTGCGGCCTTCTTCCGCGTCGACGAAGCGGATCGTGAATTCGGCCGGCGCGAACAGGGCCGCCTTGACCCAGCGGCGCACTTTCGGGCGCGTGATCAGGGTTTCCAGGCGGGTGTCCGGGTATTGCACGGACAAGGACAGTTTATTTTTTTCGGACATTTTTGGCGGCAGCTGGTTTCAATAAGGAGGGCAGGTGGGCGGCGTCGGCGTTGGCCGCCTGCGCCGTTTCATACGCGTCGACGATGCGTGCGACGAGCGGGTGGCGCACCACGTCGGTGCTGTTAAATTGCGTGAAGCCGATGCCGCGCACATCTTTCAGCACATGCACGGCGTCGATCAGGCCGCTCGTCTGGCTCTTGTGCAGGTCGACTTGCGTGACGTCGCCCGTCACCACGGCCTTGCTGCCAAAGCCGATGCGCGTCAAGAACATCTTCATCTGTTCGACGGTGGTGTTTTGCGCTTCATCGAGGATGACGAAGGCGTGGTTCAGGGTGCGTCCGCGCATGTAGGCCAGCGGGGCGATCTCGATCACCTGTTTTTCAAACAGCTTTTGCGTGCGGTCAAAGCCCAGCAAATCGTACAGCGCGTCGTACAGGGGACGCAGATACGGGTCGACCTTTTGCGCCAGGTCGCCCGGCAGAAAGCCCAGGCGTTCGCCCGCTTCGACGGCGGGGCGCGTCAGGATGATGCGCTTGACGGCATCGCGCTCGAGCGCGTCGACGGCGCAGGCGACGGCCAGGTAGGTTTTACCCGTGCCGGCCGGACCCACGCCGAAGCTGATGTCGTGTTCGAGGATGTCGCGCAAATACGCGATCTGGTGCGGCGTGCGCCCGCGCAGGTCGGAGCGCCGCGTTTTCAGCACGGGGCTGGCGATGTCCGGCTCGACGAAGGTGCTGGCGGGCGCGTTGGCGTGGTGTTCCGAGGCGGCGGACAGGCCCGCGCGCTGCTCCACCAGGGCCAGTTGCACTTCTTCCAGCGGCACGACCTTGTTGGCGATGGCGTAGAACTGTTCCAGGATTTCCACTGCGCGTTCGGCATTGCTGCCGCCGACGATGAATTTCTCGCCGCGGCGGAAGATCGTCACGTCGAGGGCGGCGGAAATCTGGCGCAGGTTTTCATCGAGGGGGCCGCACAGGTGCGCCAGGCGCGTGTTGTCCAGCGGCTCGGGGATGAAGTAATGCGGCTGTATCGGGGCTTTGGTTTTCAACTGGCTCTTTTCAATGCGGGTGCGCTGGCGACGAGTTCGCCGCGCAGGGTGTAGGAATGGCTTTCGGTGATGCGCACGTCGACCAGCTGGCCGATCAATTGCAAACCGTCGGGGCCGGCGTCGAAGTTGACCACGCGGTTGTTTTCCGTGCGGCCTTGCAGCTCACGATCAATTGTGTCCTTCTTCGAACGGCCTTCGACGAGGATGGTTTGCACGGTGCCCACCATGGCCAGGCTGTACTTGCGCGTGTTGGCGTCGATGGCCGCCTGCAGCTGCTGCAAACGGGCCAGCTTGACTTCATGCGGCGTGTCGTCTTCCAGGCTGGCGGCCGGCGTGCCGGGGCGTTTGCTGAAGATGAAGCTGTAGCTGTTGTCAAAGCCCACGTCCGCGATCAGCTTCATCATGGCGTCGAAGTCGGCCTGCGTCTCGCCGGGGAAACCGACGATGAAGTCCGACGAAATGGCCATGTTCGGGCGCACGGCGCGGATGCGGCGGATGATGGACTTGTATTCGAGGCCCGTGTAGCCGCGCTTCATGGCGCCGAGGATCTTGTCGGAACCGTGCTGCGCCGGCAGATATAAATGGTCGACCAGCTGCGGGATCTTCGCGTACGCGTCGATCAGGCGCTGCGTGAATTCCTTCGGGTGGCTGGTGACGAAGCGCATGCGCTCGATGCCGGGAATGTCGGCCACGTATTCGAGCAGCAGGGCGAAGTCGGCGATGTCTCCGCCTTCCATCGCGCCCCGGTAGGCGTTCACGTTCTGGCCCAGCAGCGTGATTTCCTTGACGCCCTGGGCGGCCAGGCCCGCCACTTCCGTCAGCACGTCCTCGAAGCGGCGCGAGACTTCCTCGCCGCGCGTGTAGGGCACGACGCAGTAGCTGCAATATTTGCTGCAGCCTTCCATGATGGAGACGAACGCCGAGGCGCCTTCCACCTTGGCCGGCGGCATGTGGTCGAACTTTTCGATTTCCGGGAAGCTGATGTCCACTTGCGCATCGCCGCTGGCGCGGCGCAACTCGATCATCTGCGGCAGGCGGTGCAGGGTTTGCGGGCCGAAGACCATGTCGACATACGGCGCGCGCTTGACGATGGCGTCGCCTTCCTGCGACGCCACGCAGCCGCCTACACCGATCAACAGGTGCGGCTTGGCCAGTTTCAGCTCGCGCAGACGGCCCAGGTCGGAAAACACTTTTTCCTGCGCCTTTTCGCGCACGGAGCAGGTATTGAGCAGGATCACATCGGCATCTTCCGGCGTGTCGGTGCGCACCAGGCCATCGGAGGCGCCCAGCACGTCGGCCATCTTGTCCGAGTCGTACTCGTTCATCTGGCAGCCGAAGGTTTTAATGAATACTTTTTTCTGCATGGCGTCGGGCGCTTATCGGTAAGTGTGGCGGCAAACAAGAGGGTTGGGCAGGATGCTGCAGCGCAGGGGGCCGCTCAGGGGCGGGCGCGGTGGATGACCGGCCGGGCGCCTCTGGCTGCCCGGTGGCAGGCTCGCTGCAAGTTCAGGCCATAGTTTAGCGTAAATCGCCGGGGCGGGCCATGTTGTGCTTACCTTGCCGACAAGGTTGCCGCCTGCATATGCGCCCATTTTCAGTAATGCCTAAAAGCATTTATTGCCGTGCGACACCATTGATTTGTAACAAGTTGCTGCAAAGCCTTGTGTGCGCCCGCTGGCATCCTAATGTGTTGAAATAGCATCGTTGCCAAGCCAACCAGCAGCTTGATTGATATTTAACAATCAGGAAGTTTGCGCGAGGCGCAGATGCTGCGTGATTGGGCTAGTATATTGTCTTATATGCAATTCATTTCAGTGAATTGCACGTGCTTTTAGCCACGCGGCAAGCTGCGTACCTTGGCTGGGCGTGGCTGTGCAGGTCCTGTGCAGGCAGTGCGATAAGGAGGGGAGGCTGAATCCGATGGAAAGACGTTTATTTAATTAAACACTCTAAGCCAGCCTTAAGTTCGAATCGGCATTATTTTCTACATTCACCAGACGAGGAAAAATCATGGCACATCATGCATTAGCATCGCAAGAGAGTTACAACCCGAACCACCTGCTGGATATTCTGCTGAGCAAGATGCAGCTGAAAAACGATGCAGCCCTGTCGCGTCTGCTGGAAGTGGCGCCACCCGTCATCAGCAAGATCCGCCACCACCGCTTGCCGGTCGGCGCCTCGCTGCTGATCCGCATGCACGAAGTGACGGGCATGAGCATCCGTGACCTGCGCGACCTGATGGGCGACCGCCGCACCAAGTATCGTTTGTCCGACGCCCAGGGCCGTCCAAAAGCGGAAGACCGCGGCGATGCGCAAGAATCGAATTACGCGCACTGATGTGGCGGTTGTACGCTGACTGTGCCGCTTGCGTAGCTGCTGGCGGCAACAGGCTGGCGTGGACCGGGCAGCATGGACGTACCGTAATACCCCTAACGGCTTTCGCCTCGCAGCGAGAGCCGTTTGCGTTTGCGCCAGTGTTTAGCTCAGCAGCGCCGAGGTGATTTCATCGTAGCGCAGCTCCGTTTCGCGGAACAGCTGCAGATACGTGTCTTCGCCCAGGCCCAGCGCATCCCAGGCCACCGGCGAGACGCGCGGCACCATGTCGTCGCCCGCCTGCGCCAGGTCGAGCGCGCACACAATCGCATTGGCCACGTGGATCAGCGATGCGAGGAAGCCTGCTCCCGGCGTTTCCGGCTGCAGGTAGTTGCCCAGCGCCAGACGCATGGTGTCGGAAAAATTCCAGTGCTCGGCCAGCGCCACGCCCGCCTGCACGTGGTCCACGCCCAGCACGGTCTGCTCCGCTTCGAGCAGGCTGCAATCGTGCGCCGCCTGGTGCGCGATGACTTGCGCGTAGTGCGCGGGAAAGCTGCTGACCAGCACCAGGCGGCCGATGTTGTGCAGCAGGCCGGCCGTGAAGGCGTAGTCCTGGTTGAAGCGGATCTGCCGCGCCAGCACCTTGGCGCAAGCGGCCGTGGCCACCGAATGGCGCCAGAAAGCCTTGTCGTCGAAACCGGGGCAGCGTCCTTCCGGGAAGCAACCCGTGATGGCGGCCGACGTGATCAGGCTGCGCGTCGTCTGGAAGCCTAGGTAAGTGATCGCCTGCTGGATGGTGGTGGCTTTGACTTGCAAGCCATATTGCGAGGAGTTGGCCAGGCGCAGGGTTTTTGCCGTCAGCGCCTGGTCGTATGACACTTTTTTGGCCAGCACGGAAATATCGACGTCTTCCTGGTCGATGCTGTTGAGCAGTTCCATCACGACGGCGGGCAGCGAGGGCAGATCGTCGAGGTGGGCGACGATGTCGTCGAGCGTCAGCTGGGTGCTCATGCGGCCTCTCCCGTGCCCAGGCGGTAAGCCGTGACATAGGCGCGCAGCAAGGTGGTGGCCGCGTCCAAGGGATCCTCGGGGTCATGCTTGCGGAACAGGTAGGCCAGCCGTTCACTGTCGGCCGCCTGTTGCGCGGCGATTTCTTCGGGTGACGGTGGCGGCGCCTGGATCGGCAGCATGTCGATGTTGTGGCGCGGCATCAGGGCCAGCATGTTTTCCGTGAGTACCGCGCCTTGCGGCAGCAGCACTTGTCCATGCGCATCGAGCAAGACATCCGACAAGACCATGCCAGGACGAACTTGTTCCAGGGGTAGATGTTGATGCATGACCGCCATGACGACTCCTTAGATGATTGCGGGATATTACCATTGCCATGACGCAATGTCTCAACCTGTATCAAGGCCCTGAGGAAAACGGCATTGCTGTAAATCTTGCCAATAAGCATGTCATACCGTACATTTGATTCAGGCTGTTGTCCGCTGACGTCTGTGCGCCCGCGCCGCGGGCTGGCGGCCTGGCACGGGGAGTATTGATCGATGGTGAGTATCCAAGTCCGGCTGACCCTGCTTTTTGTCGTGATCGTCACCCTGGTGCTGGGCATTTCGGGTACCTATACCCAATATACACTGAGCCAGGAACTCGAATCGGGCAGCGCGCGCCTGCGCAGCGGCGTGCTGACGCGCTTGCAGACCAGCTTGCCTTCGGCCCTGTGGGACCTCGACAAATCCAAGGTTGACAGCATTGTCGCGGCAGAAATGCTGCCGCCGGAACTGGTTGGTATTCGCGTCTACGACGCCTCCGTCGGCCTGTTCGCCGGCGAAGTGCGCGACGCGGCCGGCACCCTGGTGCCCTTGAGCGCCGACGTAGCCATGGGCGGCACGCCCGTCGAGGCGCCGCTGGTGTTCCGCGACGCCGTGGCTGCGGCCACGGGCGGCAAGCCGGTGATCGTCGGCAAGGTTATCGTCAATTTCAGCCGCGCCCAGATCGATGCGGCCCTGCGCGGCGAAGTGCGGCGCAAGGTGCTGGAAGTGTTGCTGCTTGACATCATTTTGGTGGGCGCCCTGGCGCTGAGCCTGCGCATCGTCTTTGGCCCCTTGAAACAGTTGCGCGACGGCTTGTTCGACCTGGCCACGCGCGGCAGCGACGAGGTTGAAGAGCTGCCGGAAAACCGGCGCGACGAACTGGGCGACGTGATCCGCGGCTTCAATGCCGTGCAGCGCAAGCTCAAGTCCATCATCGAGGGCAGCCGCGAGGCGGAAGACATGGCGCGCCGCTCGCAGCAGGCAACGGCGCAGGCCATGGACGAGCTGCGCCGCGCGCAGGAATCGTTGCTGCAGTCGGAACGCCTGGCCTCGCTGGGCAGCCTGGTGGCCGGCGTGGCGCATGAAATCAACACCCCGGTCGGCATCGCGCTGACCAGTGCCTCGGTGCTGAAGGAAGCGACCGATGAGATCAGCGCGGCGGTGGCCGGCGGCAGCGTGAAGAAGACCGATATCGTGCGCTACCTGGAAACGGCCGGCGAAAGCGCGCGCCTGATCATGAACAATGCCTACCGCGCCGCGCACTTGATCCACAGCTTCAAGCAGATCGCCGTCGACCAGGTCAGCGAGGCGCGCCGTTTATTTGAATTGCGCGACTATATTGGCGAGGTGATCTCGAGCCTGCAGCCGACCCTGAAAAAGACGCGCATCCGCATCGATATCGATTGCCCACCCGGCATCATGCTCGACAGCTATCCGGGCGCGCTGGCGCAGGTGCTGACCAACCTGGTACTGAACTGCGTCGAGCACGCCTTTGATGCGGACACGGACGGCCATATCCATATCGGCGTGCATGGCGACAAGGACTGGATCGCCATGCAGGTGCGCGACAACGGCCGCGGCATCGCGCCCGACATGCTCGACCGCGTGTTCGATCCGTTTGTCACCACGCGGCGGGGACAGGGCGGCACGGGCCTGGGCTTGAATATCGTATTCAACTTGATTGCCAAGCAGTTTGGCGGCACCATCACGGTCAGCAGCACCTTGGGGCAGGGCGCGACGTTCCTGCTGCGCTTGCCCAAGGTGACGCCATTGCCGGAAGGCGCCGCCAGCGTGCCGGCCGGCCAGGCATAGGCAAGGAGACAAGACATGGCACAGATGGAAAACAGTCAGCAAGTGGCGTTTTTGCGCGGCATCAATGTGGGCCGCGCCAAGCGCGTGGCCATGGCCGACCTGCGCAAACTGCTGGGCGACCTGGGTTTTGCGCAGGCGCGCACCGTGCTCAACAGCGGTAACGTCGTGTATGACGGCGGCAAGGTCGCGCCGGCCGACGCCGCTGCCCGCATCGAGGAAGCGCTGGTGCTGAAACTGGGCGTGGCGGCCAGGGTGACGGTGCTGTCGGCCAGCCAGTTTGCCGAACTGATCGAACAAAACACGTTGGCGCCAGCGGCCGATGCGGCCCGTCTGCTGACCCTGGTGCTGAACAATCCGGCCGACATGCAGCGCCTGGCGCCCTTGCTGCAGCGGCCGTGGCAGCCGGAAGCGCTGGCGCTGGGCCAATGGGCCGCGTATGCCTGGTGTCCCGACGGCGTGCTGGCCAGCAAGGTGGTGGCGGCGCTCGGTGTGCTGCTGGGCGATGGCGTCACCTCGCGCAACTGGGCCACCATGCAAAAATTACAGGCGCTGCTGAACGGGCCGGAGGCGGCAGCCACATCTGCCAAGGAGCACTGATGTCTACCATCGAGACGCCATGAACTGGGATATCGTCAAGGGCGTGCTGATCCTGCTGGTTGCCGTCAGCGCCCTGGGCACGGCCTTCGTGCTCATTTCCGCCTCGGGCACGGACAAGGCGGCCTGCATCGCGCGCGCCCTGAAGTCAGGCATTCCTGTGGGGAATATCGAAAGAGTCTGCCGCTTGCTGGACAAGTGAGGCCGGACGATTGACGTGGTCAAAAAAATTCCGCACAAGGCGGAATTTTTTTTAAGGCAGCGGCATCGGCCGCCGAAATACGCTCAGCTATCGAATTTTTCCTGTTTTTCACCGTGCATGCTAAAGGCCAGCAAGCCCAGTCCCACCAGCAACATCGAGACCATGCTCGCTTCGGGCACAGGCGGCGGCACGTTCGCTTGCTGTACCGCCGGGATGGTGGCCGCAGGCGGCGGCAATGCGCCCTGGCGCGCACCGGCGCTGCGCCAGCGCGGGGTGGCATTGAGCGTCGTGCCCTGCGTCAGCAGGCGCGCATACGGCAAGTCCGGTGTTTCCCAGCCGGGATTGTCGGCCGTGCTGGTGAAACCGAGACTGTCGTCGCTGACGGCAGGCGCGCGTGCCGTGGGCGGGGAACTATCGCTGGCCGCCACATTGCCGGCACACGCCGACAGCGCCAGCATGGCCATGCATAGCGGCTCAAGTATCTTCATCTTTGACTCCCTGGTTCACCGTGCGGCGCGGCCGAAACCGGCCTGCGCATGGACGGATAATTCGCCTGTACGGGGGCGTATCACGATTTTTCTGATGAGGTCTTATTACAGCACAAATCGTGGCAATTTTGCTACGTATATTTGCTTTAAATTACGAATATTTATCATTTTGATAGCGCGCAGGCTATCGCTGCCGCACACTTGGCATGAGCACGCTATCGTCGAAAAACACTGTTGTTTTTTTGTGCGAATCGCCAGCACGAAAACAATATATTGATTAGTATATTGTTTATCGCACGATGTTCAATATGACCGCCTGTGGGAGGGCAAGATGGAGACAGTTGCAACACAACACGCCGAATACAACCTCGACGCCATGCGTGGCTCGGCCTACAAGGCCAGCTCGCTGCTCAAGGCCATGGGCAATGCCGACCGTTTGATGCTGCTGTGCCAGCTGTCGCAGGGCGAGCATTGCGTCAGCGACCTCGAACAGAAAGTGGGCATCGGCCAGCCGACCCTGTCGCAGCAGCTGGGTGTGCTGCGCGAAGAGATGCTGGTGGCCACGCGGCGCGACGGCAAGCAGATTTATTACCGCGTCGCCAGCGCGCCCGTGCTGGCCGTGCTGCAAGTGCTGTACGCACAATTTTGCGCGCCGCGCCCCAGCTTCAACGACGAAGCCGACTGATACTGCCATGAACATAGCCTGGCAGCACTTCACGCCGTGGGCCTCGCTGGCCGGCGGCATGCTGATCGGCCTGGCCGCTGCCTTGCTGATTCTGTTCAATGGCCGCATCGCCGGCATCAGCGGCATTGTCGGCGGCTTGCTGCGCCCGCGCAGCGGCGACCTGGGCTGGCGTATCGCCTTTCTTGCCGGCCTGATCGGCACGCCCCTGCTGTACCGCTTGTGGCAAGCCTTGCCGCCCGTACAGATCGACGCGGGCACGCCGGCCCTGATCGTCGCGGGCCTGCTGGTGGGCGTCGGTGTGCGCTATGGCGCCGGCTGCACCAGCGGCCACGGCGTGTGCGGCCTGTCGCGCCTGTCTGCGCGTTCGCTGGCGGCCACTTGCGCCTTCATGGCGGCCGGTTTCTTCACCGTGTATCTGTTGCGACACTTATGAGCAAGCTGATCCTTTCCCTGTTGAGCGGCCTCGTCTTTGGTCTGGGCCTGATCGTCTCCGGCATGAGCAACCCGGCCAAGGTGCTCGCTTTCCTCGATCTGGCCGGCGCCTGGGACCCGTCGCTGGCGCTGGTGATGGGCGGCGCCATCGGCGTGGCCCTGCCCGCCTTCTGGCTGGCGCGGCGGCGCACCAGGTCGCTGTTGGGTGTAGCCATGCAATTGCCAGCATCGCGGCGCATCGACCGGCGCTTGCTGCTGGGAAGCCTGGCCTTTGGCGCGGGCTGGGGCATCGCCGGTTTCTGTCCCGGCCCCGCCCTCGTGTCCCTGCTGGCGGGCCAGCCGAAGGCGTGGATGTTTGTGAGCGCGATGCTGGCCGGCATGGCCCTGTTTGAAGTGCTGGAGCGCCGCAAGCTGCCCGCGCCGGCCTGAGACGGTACAATCTGGCGCATCGCCACTTTGGATACTGCTTACATGACAACCGTGATTTTCCGCGCCGGCGCGCGCGCCGCCCTGCTGTGCAGCGTGCTGGCGCTGGCCGCCTGCGGCAGCTTGCTGAAGAAAGACGCTCCGCCCGCTCCCGTGCCCGTGGCTGACACCTTGCCCAATCCGCAAGTGTTGCTGCTGGGCGAAGTCCATGACAATGCGCAAGGCCAGCGCCTGCGCGTGGAGGAATTGCGCCGCCGCCTGGCGACCGGCTGGCGTCCCGTGATTGTCATGGAACAGTTCGACCGCGAAAACCAGGCCTTGCTGACGCGCGCCGCGCGCGATTGCGCCGACCCCGATTGCATCATCCGCGTGATGGAACAGCCGCGCTGGGACTGGAGCTTGTACCGCCCCGTGCTGGACCTCGTCATCAGCTACCAGCTGACCCTGGTCGCCGGCAATCTGTCGCCCGCCGATGCCTCGCGCATCGTACGCGACGGCATCCAGTGGTCGATGCCGCCCGCCATGGTGGCCACCTACCTGGCCGCGCCCGTGCCGGCCGATATCCTCGACGGGCAACAGAAGGAAGTCCAGGCGGCCCGTTGCAACATGCTGCCCGACATGATGATTAAAGGCGTCGTCAACGCCCAGGTGGCGCGCGATATCTGGATGGCCAAGCTGATCCGCGACCAGGCGCCGCGCGACGTGGTGCTGATCGCCGGCAATGCGCATGTGCGCAAGGATATCGGCGTGCCCCGCTGGCTGAAACTGGCCGACCCGCAACTGAACCTGCGCAGCATCGGCTACCTGGAGCAGGGTAGCACCGGTTTCAAGGGCACGTTTGACCTGACGCAAACGATGCCGGCGCAACCGCGCCCGGACCCGTGCGCCAAATTCAAGAAATAAGGTTCAAGAAATAAGCCTACTGCTGCACCCGCACCAGCGCGCTGACCCGGCTGGCCGTATCGAGCAGTTTCGGCAGGCTGTGTTCCAGCAGATGCGCCACGGACGGCCCCGCCGTCTGGCCGCTGACGTTGATCGCCGCCACCACCTTGCCGGCCCGGTCGAACACAGGCGCGGCCAGGGCGATCAAGCCCTGTTCCAGTTCTTCCTGCACCAGGCACCAGCCCTGGCGCCGCACTTGTGCAATCTCTTCCATCAAGACGTCGATATCGACCTTGGTTGCCGGCGTGATTTTCAGCAGCGCCATCTTCGACAGCCGTTCGCGCAGCACGTCGGGCGCCAGGCCCGACAGTAAAACCCGTCCCATCGAGGTGCAATAGGCGGGCAGGCGGCTGCCGATGCCCAGGTTGATCGACATGGTGCGGTGCGCGGACAGGCGCACCACATACACGATGTCGTCGCCGTCGAGCACGGTGGCCGAGCACGACTGGCGCAAGGTCTGCATCAATTCTTCCAGCAGCGGCTGCGCCTGCGTCCACACGGGCAGGGATGACAGGTAGGCGTAACCGAGGTCAAGCACCTTGGGCGTCAAACGGAACAGCCGCCCCTCCGCTTCCACGTAGCCAAGATGCAGCAAGGTGTGCAGGATGCGCCGCGCGCCCGCGCGCGTCAGCTGCGCCCGTTCCGCCACTTCACTCAGGGTCTGTTGCGGCGCATCCGCGCCAAAGCTGCGCAGCACGGCCAGGCCCCGCGCGAACGATTGCACATAGCTGTCGCCTGGGCGCGGTGCGCCATCGGCATCGACGGTGTCTTCGGCGGAGAGGGAGGTGCTGCTGCGTGCGGTCATGGCAATTCCAATTGATCAAGGTGGCAATTATAGCCATGGCGCTGGCGAAAACGGCAAATTGACAAGCGCCCCGATCAGGCATATTCTCACGAATAAGTTCTAAATGCGAATATTTGTTCGTTATGCGAACAAATGGCTGATGGGTTTGACTTGGAGGAGACAGCAATGATCGACAAACTGCGTTCCAGCGTGCTTGATGCGCTGGCCGATATCCACGATGGCGCCACCGTCATGATTGGCGGCTTTGGCGGCGCGGGCCAGCCGGCCGAGTTGATCGACGGCTTGATCGCCCACGGCGCGCGCGACCTCGTCATCGTCAACAATAATGCGGGCAACGGCGACACGGGCCTGGCCGCCCTGCTGAAAAACGGGCAAGTGCGCAAGATCATCTGCTCGTTCCCGCGCCAGGCCGATTCCCACGTCTTCGATGCCTTGTACCGCGCGGGCAAGCTGGAGCTGGAGCTAGTGCCGCAGGGCAATCTGGCCGAGCGCATCCGCGCCGCCGGCGCCGGCATCGGCGGCTTTTTCACGCCGACGGGCTATGGCACGGACCTGGCCAAGGGCAAGGAAACACGCGAGATCGACGGCCGCATGTATGTGTTCGAGTCGCCGATCCACGCCGATTTCGCGCTGATCAAGGCGGAGCAGGGCGACCGCTGGGGCAACCTGACTTACCGCAAGACGGCGCGCAACTTCGGTCCCATCATGGCCATGGCCGCGAAAGTCAGCATTGCTTCCGTGCACGAGGTGCTTGACTTGGGCAGCATCGATCCCGAGCACGTCATCACGCCGGGCCTGTTCGTGCAACGCCTCGTGCAAGTGCCGCGCACGGCCACCGGCCCCGCCGGCTTCAAAGCTGCCTGAGGAGTATCAAATGAACAAATGGAATCGAGATCAAATGGCGGCCCGCGTGGCGGCCGACATCCATGAGGGCAGTGTCGTCAACCTCGGCATCGGCTTGCCGACCCTGGTGGCGAACCACTTGCCGGCTGGCGCCGACATCATCCTGCACAGCGAAAACGGCGTCATCGGCATGGGCCCCGCGCCCGCGCCCGGCGACGAAGACTACGACCTGATCAATGCAGGCAAGCAGCCCGTCACCTTGCTGCCCGGCGGCAGCTATTTTCACCATGCCGACAGCTTCGCCATGATGCGCGGCGGCCACCTGGACATTTGCGTGCTGGGCGCGTTTCAAGTATCCGCCACGGGCGACCTGGCCAACTGGCACACGGGCGCACCGGACGCCATTCCCGCCGTGGGCGGGGCCATGGATCTGGCCATCGGCGCGAAAAAAACCTGGGTCATGATGGAATTGCTGACCAAGACGGGCGAAAGCAAGCTGGTGCAGGCCTGCACTTATCCGCTGACGGGCATCGGCTGCGTCAGCCGCATCTACAGCGACCTGGCCGTGCTTGACCTGGGGCCAAATGGCGCCACAGTCGTCGAACTGGCCGATGGTTTGAGTTTTGAACAGCTGCAAGCGTTGACGGCCGTGCCGCTGACGGACGGACGTTAATTCAACACTTTCTTGGAGGAAAGAACATGACCCACGCATACATTTGCGACGCGCAGCGTACGCCGTTCGGCCGCTACGGCGGCGGACTCGCTGGCGTGCGCGCCGACGACCTGGGCGCCGTACCCATCCGTGCCTTGATGGCGCGTAATCCCGAAGTGGACTGGACTTTTGTTATCGACGTGCTGTACGGCTGCGCCAACCAGGCGGGCGAGGACAACCGCAACGTGGCGCGCATGGCGGCCTTGCTGGCCGGCTTGCCCGACAGCGTGCCGGGCGCCACCCTGAACCGCCTGTGCGGCTCGGGCCTGGACGCCATCGGCAGCGCCGCCCGCTTCATCAAGAGCGGCGAGGCGGGATTGATGATCGCCGGCGGCGTGGAAAGCATGAGCCGTGCGCCGTTTGTCATGGGCAAGGCCGACAGCGCTTTTTCGCGCGGCATGAAAATGGAAGACACGACTATCGGCTGGCGTTTCATCAACCCGCTGATGAAGGCCCAGTACGGCGTCGACTCGATGCCGGAAACGGCGGAAAACGTGGCGTCGGACTTCGGCATCAGCCGCTTTGATCAGGATGCGTTCGCCCTGGCCAGCCAGGTCAAGGCGCTGGCGGCGCAGCAGGCGGGCGTGTTCGACAGTGAAATCTGCCCCGTCAGCATCGCGCAAAAGAAGGGCGATCCCGTTGTTGTCAGCCGCGACGAGCATCCTCGCGCCACCAGCCTGGAGACCCTGGCCAAATTGAAACCCGTCGTGCGCGCGGACGGCACGATTACCGCCGGCAACGCATCGGGCGTCAACGATGGCGCGGCAGCCCTGCTGCTGGCTGATGAAGCGAACGCGGCCCGCTTTGGCCTGACGCCGCGCGCCAGGGTCGTGGCCATGGCGACGGCTGGCGTGGCGCCGCGCATCATGGGCATCGGTCCCGCGCCCGCCACCCTGAAAGTACTGGCCATGACGGGTTTGAGCCTGGCCGACTTCGACGTCATCGAACTGAACGAAGCGTTTGCTGCACAAGGCCTGGCCGTGCTGCGCCAGCTGGGCTTGCCCGATGACGATGCGCGCGTCAACCCGAACGGCGGCGCCATCGCTCTGGGCCACCCGCTGGGCGCCTCGGGCGCGCGCCTGGCCATGACGGCCGTCAACCAGCTGCACCGCACGGGCGGGCGTTATGCGCTCTGCACCATGTGCATCGGCGTGGGGCAGGGCATCGCGCTGGTGCTGGAACGGGTCTGATTCCACGCGCCCGCAGGCGAAAAAAGTTGCCCGTCATACGTATTAACGCGTATGCCGGGCGGCTTTTTGACCCGGATCAAGGGCGTATGATGCAAAACCAGCCCGGGCAATCCGGCTGGCGTTGGCTTTTTCACACGAACAAGAAGACTGATATGACATCCCACGATACTCCGCATGACGTTGCGCAGCTGACTTCCCAGCAGCGCATCAAGGCCATCATTGGCGCTTCCTCCGGTAACCTGGTCGAATGGTTCGACTTCTACATTTACTCGTTCTGCGCGCTGTATTTCTCGCACGCTTTCTTCCCTTCCGGTAACCCGACGACGCAGTTGCTGCAGACGGCCGGCATTTTTGCCGCCGGCTTCCTCATGCGTCCCGTGGGCGGCTGGCTGTTCGGCCGCATCGCCGACAAATACGGCCGCCGCCAGTCGATGATGATTTCCGTGCTGATGATGTGCGGCGGTTCCCTGATGATCGCCGTGCTGCCCACGTATGAAACCATCGGCGCCTTCGCCCCGTTCCTGCTGCTCGTGGCGCGTCTGTTCCAGGGCCTGTCCGTGGGCGGCGAATATGGCACCAGCGCCACCTACATGAGTGAAGTGTCGGAATCGGGCAAGCGCGGCTTTTTTGCCTCGTTCCAGTACGTGACGCTGATCGGCGGCCAATTGCTGGCCTTGCTGGTGCTGGTGGTCTTGCAGCAACTGCTGACCCTGGAAGAATTGCGTGCCTGGGGCTGGCGTATCCCGTTCGTGTTTGGTGCCTTGGCGGCCCTCGTGTCGCTGAACCTGCGTAAATCCCTGACGGAAACGACCACCGCCAGCGAGCGCAAGGACAAGGACGCGGGCAGCCTGCGCGGCTTGCTCAAGCACAAGCGCGCCTTCATCACGGTACTGGGCTTTACTGCCGGCGGCTCACTCGTGTTCTACACGTTTACCACCTACATGCAGAAATACCTGGTCAATACGGCCGGCATGGATACCAAGACGGCCAGCGCCGTCATGACCTGCGCCTTGCTGGTGTACATGATTTTGCAACCGGTGTTCGGCGCCCTGTCCGACCGCATCGGCCGCCGCACGTCGATGCTGTTCTTTGGCGGCCTGGCTACCCTGTGCGTGTTGCCAATCATGCATGCCTTGAAGGACGTCACCAGCCCGTACGCGGCGTTTGGCCTGATCATCATCGCCCTGGCCGTGATCAGTTTCTACACGTCGATCAGCGGCTTGATCAAGGCCGAAATGTTCCCCGTCGAAGTGCGCGCGCTGGGCGTGGGCCTGTCGTATGCGGTCGCCAACGCCATGTTCGGCGGTTCGGCCGAATACGTGGCGCTGCAGTTCAAGGCCTGGCACGTGGAAGAATATTTCTATTGGTACGTGACCGTCATGTGCCTGATTTCCTTCATCGTCGCCATCCGCATGCCGGACCCGAGCCGCTCGGGGCTGTTGAAGTAACGTTGTCGTAAAATGGGGGACACTGCGGTGTCCCTTTTTCATCACCGTCTTTTTATCGTGCCGATCAGGAGTTTTCATGTCGTATGTCATTCCCGCAGCCATCCAGCCCAGCGTTCCCGTCACCGGCAGCGTTGATACGTTCCCTGTCCACCGCATCTATTGCGTGGGCCGCAACTATGTCGACCACGCCAAGGAAATGGGCCACACGGGCCGCGAGGCGCCGTTTTTCTTCATGAAACCAAACGACGCCGTGCTGCCCGTGCCTGCCGGCACGACGGGCGAACTGCCATATCCGGCGCAGACGCAGGATTTCCAGCACGAGATGGAGCTGGTGGTGGCCATCGGCAAGGGCGGCAGCGACATCGGCGTGGCCGATGCCATGGACCACGTGTGGGGTTATGCGATCGGCCTGGACATGACGCGACGCGACGTGCAGGGCGCAGCGAAAAAACTGGGCCGTCCGTGGGATACGGGCAAGGCCTTCGAGCATTCGGCGCCCATCGGTCCCATCACCCCGGCCGCGCAGGCGGGGAATATTGGCAGCGCCGCCATTACCCTGCACGTGAACGGTGAGTTGCGCCAGGGCAGCAGCATCGACATGCTGATCTGGAACGTGGCGGAAACCATCGCCGACCTGTCGACCTACTTTACCTTGCAGCCGGGCGATCTGATCTACACGGGCACGCCGGCCGGCGTGGCGGCCGTGCAGCGCGGCGACGAGCTGGTGGGGGCCATCGACGGCCTGGAGACCTTGCGCGTAAAAGTGGTCTAAGCTGTCTGGGAGACTGGCATGATGCACGACACGTATTCTGTAGCACAACCCACGCGCGCAGAGATCGACGCCTTGACGGGGCCGGCCCTGCTGGAATTTGGCACGGGCTGGTGCGGCCATTGCCGCGCCACCCAGGCGCCGCTGGCCGCCGCGTTTGCGCAGCACCCCGCGGTACCACACCTGCGCGTGGAAGACGGCCCCGGCCGCGCCCTGGGGCGCGCGTTCCGGGTGAAGCTGTGGCCGACCTTGATTTTCCTCAAGGATGGCCAGGAAGTGGCGCGCCTCGTGCGCCCGCTCGACAGCGCGGAAATCGGCAAGGCGTTCGCCCTGATCGAGGCCTAGGTGATTTCCATCATTTCTTGCCGCACTGCACCACTGCGCGTATCATAAGCCGCTTACAGCAAGATCAACCGCATCCTGAGTGATGCAGGCGCGATCATCGCCGGCCCGCTCCACCCGGAGGGGCCGCAGGCAAGGATTCACCACAAATGACCGATGCCGCGATGCCGACGCGCGGGTCTGGTACGGAATGCCTGGCGATACGCCGGGCCTGATACACGTCGCCCATCCCCTGACGCCTTTCCTGCCGTGCCCCGGGTAACCGGATGGCGCACGACCGTTGTTTCTCTAAATCAGCACTGATCACGGCGCGATAGCGCGTGTTGGTACACCGTTGTCTGCCGTTAACAACGGCGTGTTGCGGCGTGGAATTTGTTTGCGAATTTAATAGCAAATTCGCAGCAATTACGCCCGCGCACAGCTATGATATGTGAACCGCGCGCCTAGACACCGTGCTGTGCTGCTGCCTGAAAAAACATCCAGAGAATGGCCTTTAGACACCCTCCCCAAGGAGCGCAGTAAATGAGTAAGCCCCGGAGCACCCCCCCCAAGAAAAATTCCCCCGGCACGGTGCTGTTCGCCAGCCTGATCGGCACCACCATCGAGTTCTTTGACTTTTATATCTACGCCACCGCCGCCGTGCTGGTGTTCCCGAAACTGTTCTTCCCCGCCGGCGACCCGTCGGCCGCCGTGTTGCAGTCGCTGGCCACGTTCGCCATCGCCTTCTTCGCCCGCCCTATCGGCTCGGCCGTATTCGGCCACTTCGGCGACCGCATCGGCCGCAAGGCGACTCTCGTGGCAGCCTTGCTGACCATGGGTATCTCGACCGTCATCATCGGCTTGCTGCCGACGTATGCCGCCATCGGCACCCTGGCGCCGCTGCTGCTGGCGCTGTGCCGTTTCGGCCAGGGCCTGGGTCTGGGCGGCGAGTGGGGCGGCGCGGTGCTGCTGGCCACGGAAAACGCGCCACCCGGCAAACGCGCCTGGTACGGCATGTTCCCGCAGCTGGGCGCGCCGATCGGCTTCTTCCTGTCGGGCGGCATCTTCCTGCTGCTGAGCGAAACCATGACCGATGAGCAATTCTTCAGCTACGGCTGGCGCATCCCCTTCCTGGCCAGCGCGCTGCTGGTCATCGTCGGCCTGTACGTGCGTCTGAAGATCACGGAAACGCCGGACTTCCAGAAAGTCATCGACAAGAACGAAGTCGTCAAACTGCCCGTCGCCACCGTGTTCCGCCAGCATGGCCGCATGCTGTTCCTGGGCACCATCATCGCCCTGGCCACCTTTGTGCTGTTCTACCTGATGACGGTGTTCGCGCTGAGCTGGGGCACGACCAAGCTGGGCTTCACGCGCAAGGAATTCCTCATCGTGCAGCTGTTCGCCGTGCTGTTCTTCGCGCTGACGATTCCATTCTCGGCCGTGCTGGCCGACCGCCGCGGCCGCCGCGCCACCCTGATCTGGGTCTCCGTCGCCATCGCCATCTTCGGCCTGGTGCTCGCGCCCATGTTCGGCTCCGGCGTGACGTGGGAAGTGACGGTCTTCATGGCCGTCGGCCTGGGCCTGATGGGCATGACCTACGGACCGCTGGGCACGATGTTGTCCGAGCTGTTCCCGCCCGAAGTGCGCTACACGGGCGCTTCGCTGACGTTCAACCTGGCCGGCATTCTGGGTGCCTCGCTGGCGCCGTACATCGCCACCTGGCTGGCGACGAATTACGGCTTGCAA
The DNA here is from genome assembly GCF_029690045.1 of Janthinobacterium rivuli. Taxonomy (NCBI): domain Bacteria; kingdom Pseudomonadati; phylum Pseudomonadota; class Betaproteobacteria; order Burkholderiales; family Oxalobacteraceae; genus Janthinobacterium; species Janthinobacterium rivuli. The sequence continues at coordinate 5,686,053 of NZ_CP121464.1, read as the reverse complement.
TACGTGGGTTACTACCTGTCGCTGGCCGCCGTGCTGACCCTGGGCGCCTTGCTGATGGTGGGCAAGCCACGCGAGGGCAAGGAAGCCTGGCAGTAACTGCTTTCTGCTCGAAGTTCGAAAGCCGCCAGCTGCCCAGCTGGCGGCTTTTTTATTGCGCCGCCACGTGGCCGTAGCAGGCTTTCAGTCCCGCGTAATCATAGAAGACGCTGCCCGGCGCGATGCGGGCACTGTCGCACGATGGCTGGAACGGCGTTTCCTTTTCGTTGTACAGCAGGCGCACGATCAGCTGGCCCTCGCCATTGCGGTACACGTCCCACTGCATGTTGGCCGCCAGCGGCGCGACGGTCTGGCCGCGCCAGGGATTCGCGTCATAACTGTAACTGGCCGAAGCCGGCAGCGGCTGCTGCAAGCCCATGGCCGATGCCAGCGGGATGATCATCTCGGCATGTGTGAAGCGCAGCTTGGCCGCGTGGCGCAAATCTCCTTTGGCCAGCGCATCGACTTCCTTGAAAAAATCCTCGCGCAAGGCCAGCGCGAAGCGCCAGGTCACGCCGGCGCTTTCCGTGGTGGCCGGTCCTTTTTCGTAGAAATCCTCGTGGTCGGCGACAGCGGCGTAGTAGCGCGCATCCTCGGCGGGCATGTAGCGGTTGAAATCGGCCGGCGCTTCATGGCGCATGCCGGCGGCGATCGCGTACAGCGCATACAGCTGCGTGGCGGCCGCACTCAGGCTGCGGATGAAGGTCTTGCCGCTGCCCTTCATGCTGCGCGTGAGTTTGCCGTCGTCGCTGGTGAAGGTGTAGTTGCCCGTGTCGGCATAGCTGGCGCCGCCGCGCTCAAGCTGGTCGAGGAAGGCGGGCGCAAACAGCCGTTCGAGCACATGGCGCGCGTGCATCGCCGCTGCCGGCAGCCGGGCGGGCGAGTCCATCAGCGCGTGCAGGCCCTTGGTGCGGATATAGCGCTGGTACGCCTGGCTGGCATGGTAGGTGGCGTAATAAGGATGGGCCGGATCGGTGACCCGGTCCGTCTGCGGCGCCAGCTTGTGTGCGTACAGCAGGAAGCGGTTGACGCCATCCGCTTGTAATATCGGCTGTACCGCGGGCGCGTGCTCGAGCAGCGATTGCGTGAAGAAGCGGGCGCTGTCGCGTGCGCGGTCCACGCCGGAATGGATGGTGACGAGCTGGCGCGGCGCCGTCGCGGCGTCTTGCCCCACTTGCGCAAACAGGGCGGGCAGGCGCGCCAGCAGGCGCGCGGCCAGTTGCCGGTGCTCTTCGATGCCCGTCTGCGACAGGTTGCCGTAGCCGGGTGATTCGATGCCGGCCACGCCATAACCGAGCAAGGCGTTCGCCCGCATCAGGGCCAGGATGTCGGGACCCAGTGCGCGCCCCAGCGGCGTCAGGGCATCCTGCGCGGCCGCCTGCTGCCACATCGCATACAGGGCCGCGTCGCCCTTCATGCTCGTCAATCCGCGCGCACCGTGGCGCGCCACCAGTTGCGTGTAGATCGGCTGGAAGCCGGCCGGCGGCGCGGCATACGTGGCCGGGTCTTGCTGCGGCGCATACGGCGTCTTGGTCTGGTAATGGCCGTCGACGGCCAGGGCGGGGCTGGCGTACAGGGCAAGGGTCAGCGCAATGCTGGACAGGGGAAGCGGTTGGGACATGGTTTTTTCGTGGTGATTCATTCTCGGACGCCAGCCTAGCACTGAACGAAAAAAAGGCGGGCACGGCTCAGTGCCGTGCCCGCCTGTGCTGTCAGCGCAGTGCGTCAGCCTACCACTTCGGCGTGTACTTCACGGTGAACTGCACGTTGCGTGGGTCGCCATAGTAGTTGTTCGACCCGGTGGTGTTGTAGGATGGGATGATGTAGCGCTTGTCGAACACATTGTTGACGTTGAGCGACAGGGCCACTTGCGGCGTGGCTTGCCAGCCCAGGCGTGCATTCCAGATCGAGAAACCGGCCACCTTGAAGGTGCGCTCGGTATCGACCGTATGGCTTTGCAGGCTGGTGCCGGCACCCACGCTGAATTTGTCCCAATCACCGGGCAGGGTGTAGCTGGACCAAAGGCGAAGCATGTGCTTCGGCGTCCAGGTGGAAAAGACCTTGCCCTGATTGTCCGGGTCGTTCAGATACGTCGTCGTCGTGTAGGCGTAACCGGCAGACAGCTGCAAGCCGCGCGCCACTTCGCCCGATACTTCCGCTTCCAGGCCCTGGCTGCGCACCTTGCCCGAAGCGCGCGAGCAGTACTGCCCGTCGCACGCGAGGTCGGCGGCGTAGTCGGTGACGGCGCGGTTCTTGTGGTCGTAGCGGAACACGGCCAGCGAGGTGTTGACCTTGCCATCCATCAGTTCCCCCTTGATGCCCGCCTCGTAGTTGCTGCCCGTGATGGGCTTGAGGATCTTGCCTTGCACGTCGCGGATGCTTTGCGGCGTGAAGATGTCGGCATAGCTGGCGTAAGCCGACCATTGCGGATCGAGCGCGTAGATCAGTCCCGCCGACGGCGTGAACTTGGCGGTGGCGTTGAGTTGTTCTTCGGAACCTTTCGGCGTCGCATACAGGAAGTCATACCAGCTGAAGCGTCCGCCCAGCACGGCTTTCAGCTTGCCGGTCAACTGGCCGTTCCAGCTGCCATACAGGCCTTTCTGGCGTATTTCGTAGGTGCTGTTGCTGGTCACGCCCATTGGGCGCGCGGCGATGCTGTCGATATCTTGCCAAGGGCGATGGTGCTTGATGTTGAAGACATTCGCCCCGGATTCCCAGACGCGCGCGTAGCGGTCGTCCGACGCCAGTGTGACATAGCTGGCGCCCACGAGCACTTCCTGCGCCATGCCCAGGCCGTCGAATTTGCCGCGTACGTAGGTATCGATGCCGCGCTTGCGGTTGTCGAAATCCATGCCAAAGTCGCCATAGCTCGCGCCGCTGCCGTCGGGCTGGATGGCGGAAGCCAGGCGCTGGTGCACGGAGCCGGTGTTTTCCTTCATGTTCACGGCCGAGGCCTTCAGGCTCCACTGGCTGTTGAAATGGTGCTCCAGGTCGAGATACACGTTGGTTTGCTTGGCCTCGCTGCGGTTCCAGTCAGCACCCGTGAAGGTGGAGCGGGGCAGGTTCAGTGCGCTGCCATCCTCGTAGCGGGGCAGGCCGATGAAGGTGGGGCGGCCGTGGACATTGACGTTGCTGATGGCCAGACCCAGGGTGGTGGCCGGACCCAGGTCATAGTCGAGCGCCGCGTACAGGGTGCGGTTCTTGCTCCACACCTGGTCGATGAAGGAGTGGGTATCGTCTTCATCGACAATGACGCGTCCGCGCAGGCTGCCGTCCGCAGTCAGGGGGCTGCTGACGTCGAGCTGCGCGCCATAATGGTCCCAGGATCCCGCGCGCGCCGTCAGGCTGACACTGCGCGTGGCGCCCGGACGCTTGCGCACCAGGCTGACCGAGCCGCCGGGGCTGCCCGTCCCAACCAGCATGCCCGCAGCGCCGCGCAGCACTTCCAGGCGGTCGTAGATGACCATGTTTTCCTGGCCCCAGTTACCCAGTGCATAGGTGTTGCGGTCGATCGGCACGCCGTCATACTGCCACTGGTCGATCTGGAAGCCGCGCGCCGTGATCACCACGCCCGGTCCCACGCCATGCACGCCCACCACGCCGGTGACGTTGTTGACGGCTACACTCAAATCCGTGATGCCCTGGTCGTCCAGGCGCTGGCGCGTCAGCACGCTGACCGATTGGGGGATATCCTTCATCGCTTGCTCGCCCTTGCCGATGGTGATCTTGCGCGCCGTGTAGGAGCCGCTGCCTTCCGTGGTGGCGCCTTGCTCGGCCTGGCCAACGATGGTAATCGAGGGCATGGTGCGTTCGGCCGCCGAGGCGCTACTGGCCGCCGCCGTGGGAGCGGCGACCGCAGGCGCGGCCACCAGCACATAGCCGGTGGACGTCTTGCCGATCGCATAGCCGCTGCCGCGCAGCAGCATGGCGAAACCGTCATCGATGGCGTAGCTGCCTTGCAGGCCGGCGCTGGTCAAGCCTTGGACCTTGGATGCATCGATGACGATGGACACGCCCGCCTGCTGCGCATAGCGGTTCAGGGCGCCGGCCAGCGGACCGGCGGGAATGCTGTAGCTGGCGGTGGCAGGCGCCGTTTGCGCAACTGCCTGGGCGTGCAGGCCGGCGCCAGCGAGCAGCATGGCCGCCAGGGCCAGCGGACGCAAACGCGTGCGCAAGGGATTCGGGGACGAAACGGGAACGACTTGAGCGTACATGGTGACAGCCTTTTTTGATTGATCTCAGCTGCCTTGACGCACGAGATGCGCAAAGTGGAACCGCGAACGCAAAAAAACATTTATTTTTTTGCGGTGCCAGTGTCTGGCGCGTCCACCATCACCAGGTAGCGCGTCAGCATGCGGATGCGCAGCTGCGGGAAATTGTCGATGAGTAGCTGCAGCGCCTTGTCCGTGTCGTCCAGCGGCAGCACGGCGGCCACGCGGATGCCGGCGATCTGCGCGCGGTCGTAATGCAGCTGGCCGGGACGGTGGCGCGCCAGCTCGTCGAGCACCTGGGCCAGCGGCAAGTCATCGACCACCAGCTGGCGCGCGCGCCAGGCATCCTGCACGCTGGCCGCATCGATGCTTGTCAGTGGCCCGACGCCATCGTCCGTGATGCGCGTGCGCTGGCCCGCCTGCACCACGACGGCCGGATGTTGCGGCACCTGTGCCAAGACCTTCGACTCCAGCATGCTCAGGATGGTGGTGCCGCCTTCCCTGCGCACCGTGAACCGCGTGCCCAGCGCGCGGATCGCCGCCTGCTTGCTGTCGACGATGAAGGGGCGCTGCGCATCCTTGGCCACGTCGACGAGGATGTCGCCGCGCACCAGTTCCACATGCCGCTCGCCCCCATTGAAACGCACGTTGACGGCGCTGTTGCCGGCCAGCGTGATGTGGCTGCCGTCGGCCAGGGTGTGCGTCTGCCATTGCCCCGTGGGGCTGCGCAGGTCGGCCAGCAGGTAGGCGGGGCGCTCGCCGAGGGCCAGTGTACCGGTCAGCGCGAGCACGGCCACGGCGCTGGCGGCGGCCAGCTGGCGCAGACGCCGGCGCTTGGGCGCGATGGCAGCCAGGGCGGCGCGCGCGGGGCGATGGTCGCCGCCGGCCGGCTCGCGCACGGCGCTCAGTTGAAGCAGCAGGTTTTCCATGCCGGCGGCGACCGTCGCGTGCAGCGGGTCGGCTGCCTTCCACGCGGCGAAACCGGCCCGCGCCATGTCGCGTTCGGCCGGATCGTCGGCGCTGAGCTGCACGATCCAGCGCGCGGCCTGCTCGGCGGCGATATCCGTGCGCGTGCCGCTCATGCCGCCATGGCCGGGCAGGCGTGGCGGCAGGCCAGCAAGGCTTGCACCAGATATTTTTGCACCATGCGCGTGGAAACGTTCAGTTGCGCGGCGACGATGGCCTGCGATTGCTCTTCCAGGTAGTGCAACAGAAAGGCGTCGCGCGCCTTGGCCGGCAAACCGTCCAGCGCCGTGGCGATCTGCCCGAGCGCCTGCACGGCCATCAGGATCTCGTCGGGCGAGGGCGCGCCGGGCAGGCTGTCGGCCAGCAGGGCCAGTTCCGCCAGATAGCTGCGCTCGAGTACTTGCCGGCGCGCGCGGTCGAGCAGCAAGCGCTTCGCCGTCGTCGACAGGTAGGCGCGCGGCTCGCGCATGCCGAACAGCGCGTCGCGCGAGGCGATGATGCGTAAAAAGGTGTCTTGCGCCACGTCGGCCGCGCCATGCGGGCAGCTGAGTTTTTTGCGCAGCCAGCCGACCAGCCAGCCGTGATGCTCGCTGTAGAGCGACTGCACTTGCTGTTGCAGGCTGGACTGGATGGCGGACATGGGCGATGAATAATATAAATGAGAATTATTCTCATTGTAAGCGGCAGAGGCGTGTCGCCACAATCCCCAATGCGTGGGGATGGGGCAGGTGTTGCGCGCAGGCCGCACGCGAGATGGTGCCGGAAATGAAAAAACCCGCCGCTGCGCAGGGCAGGGGCGGGTTTTTCATGCTGCTAATTCTTGGTGGTGATAGGTGGACTTGAACCACCGACCCCAGCATTATGAATGCTGTGCTCTAACCAACTGAGCTATATCACCAAACAGACCGGTCAGACCGGATGCTGGTTTTGACCAGTAAAAAAACCTGATCGATGTTCTTTGGTGGTGATAGGTGGACTTGAACCACCGACCCCAGCATTATGAATGCTGTGCTCTAACCAACTGAGCTATATCACCCAACAGCCGAGCATTATCCAGTCTTCCCATTTCCTTGTCAATGCCGGCCATGAAAAATCTGTGGATTTTTTGTGTGCTGTAGCGTTCATGATTATTTCATCAACGGCTGGATCTGCGCCAGCATGGACGAGGCCGGATCAGGACCCAGGCAATCGATGACGATGCGTTCGGGCATAGCCCGCAGCCAGGTGAGCTGGCGCTTGGCCAGCTGGCGCGTGGCGATGATGCCCGTCTCGCGCAAGGCGGCGCGGTCGATGCGGCCATCGAGGTATTCCCAGGCCTGGCGGTAACCGACGCAGCGCATCGAAGGCAAACCCGGGTACAGGTCGCCGCGCCGGCGCAACCCATCTACTTCATCGAGCAGGGCGTCGTTTTTCAGCATGATGTCGAAGCGCGTGGCGATGCGCGCGTGCAGCACGGCGCGGTCCGACGGCTCCAGCGCGAACGATTGGAGCTGGAACGGCAGCACGGTCTTTTCGCGCCGCGCCAGCAGGGCCGACATGGGCTGGCCGGACAGGGCGATGATTTCCAGCGCGCGGCCGATGCGCTGCGCATCCTGTGGCGCCAGGCGCGCGGCCGTGACGGGATCCTGCTCGGCCAGGCGCGCATGCATGGCAGGCCAGCCGATGGCGGCCGCGTCTTCTTCCAGCTGGGCGCGCAGCACGGGATCGGCGCCGGGCAAGTCGTCGAGGCCATCGACCAGGCCTTTGAAGTACAGCATGGTGCCGCCGACCAGCAGCGGCAGCTTGCCGCGCGCCGAGATTTCGCTCACCAGGCGCAGGGTGTCGTTGCGGAACTGCGCCACGGAATACGCGTCCAGCGGGTCGATGATGTCGATCAGATGATGCGGTACCTGGGCCAGCTCTTCCTTCGACGGCTTGGCCGTGCCGATATCCATGCCTCGGTAGACGAGGGCGGAATCGACGGAAATGATCTCGGACGGGATGGCTTGCGCGATGGCCAGCGCACTGGCCGTCTTGCCGCTGGCCGTGGGGCCCATGATGGCGACGGCCAGGGGGAGGTGTGGGGTGTTTAGCATATTGATTCTTTAAGGTGATGCGTAGGTCGGATTAGCGCAAGCGTAATCCGACGTGATGCCGCCGCTGCAGTGTCGGATTACGCTGCGCTAATCCGACCTACTGTCCCTACTGTTTATTGGCCGCGCAGGAATAATTTGTCGAGCGCGTTGATCTCGACCTGCACCCACGTGGGCCGGCCATGGTTGCACTGGTCGGCGCGTTCCGTGCTCTCCATCTGGCGCAGCAGGGCGTTCATTTCCTGCACCGATAAAATCCGGTTAGCGCGCACGGCCGTGTGGCAGGCGAGGGTGCCCAGCAATTCGTTCTGGCGCTCGATCAGGACGCGCGAGCCGCCGTATTCGCGCACGTCGCGCAGCACGTCGCGCGCCAGGGTTTGCGCGTCCGCGTTTTTCAGCAGGGTCGGCACGGAGCGCACGGCCAGCGTCGTGGGCGACAGGGCGGCGATATCAAAACCCAGCGCTTTCAAGGTGTCCTGGTTTTCATTCGCCGTCGACACTTCAATGGCGTCCGCGTAGAACGTCACGGGGATCAAGAGCGACTGCACCTGCATGTCCTGGCCCGAGACCTGCGCCTGTAGTGCGTTTTTCAGCTGCTCGTACAGGATGCGCTCGTGCGCCGCGTGCATGTCGACCAGCACCAGGCCCTTGGTATTTTGCGCCAGGATGTAGATGCCGTGCAGCTGGGCCAGGGCAAAGCCCAGCGGATATTCTTCGCGCGCCATCGCTTCGGGCGAGGCGATGTACGGTTCCACCTGCGTGATCGGCGAGGATGCAGCAGCGCCGCCAAACAGGGCGCCATACGCCGCCGTGTCCTGGGCCACGCCTGGCGCGTCGGCAAAGAAGGGAAGGTTCGCGCCGGGCGAGGCGGGCGCGAAGGTATTCGTGAATTGCGTGCCGAACGACGTTTGCGTCTGCTCGCGGCGCCAGATGCCGGGGCCACCCAAACCCGCGCCAGCGGTATCGCCGCCCAGGGTGGAAGCGGCCGGCAAAGGTGCAGGCACGCTGCCAAACGCCGTGGCCGACGTCTGCGCCAGCGCGCGCTGCACGGCGTGGAAGACGAACTGGTGCACGGAGCGGCTGTCGCGGAAGCGTACTTCGATCTTCGACGGGTGCACGTTGACGTCGACCAGGGCCGGGTCGAGGTCGAGCGCCAGCACGTACGACGGGAAGCGGTCGCCATGCAGCACGTCCTGGTACGCCATGCGCACGGCGTGCACCAGCAGCTTGTCGCGCACGAAGCGCCCGTTGACATAAAAGAACTGGCCGTCGGCGCGCGCCTTCGACGCCGTCGGCAAGCCGGCAAAGCCGTGGATGCGCAGGCTGCCAGCCGACTCGTCCAGCGCCAGACGCGCTTCGGCAAAGTCGTTGCCCAAGATGTGGGCGCTGCGCTTGGCCAGTTCGCTGATATTCCACTGGTCGATGGTGCGGCCGTTGTGCGACAGCGAGAACGATACGTCCGGCCGCGCCAGCGCGATGCGGCGCACGACTTCGGCACAGTGGCCGTATTCCGTCTGTTCGGATTTGAGGAATTTGCGCCGCGCGGGCGTGTTGAAATACAGGTCTTGCACGTCGACCGTGGTGCCGTGCGCGCCCGACGATGGCGCGACGCTGCCATTGTGCGAGCCGACGATTTCCCACGCATGCGCGGCGTCCGCCGTGCGCGACGTCACGGTGACGGCGGCCACCGAGGCGATCGAGGCCAGCGCCTCGCCGCGAAAGCCCAGTGTGCCCACGTTTTCCAGGTCGTGCAGGGAGGCGATTTTCGAGGTGGCGTGGCGCGCCAGGGCAAGCGGTAGCTGGTCCTTGTCGATGCCGCGCCCGTTATCGGTAATCGCGATGCGTTTCACGCCCCCTTCTTCCAGCCGCACGGTGATCTGCGTGGCGCCCGAGTCGAGCGCGTTTTCCAGCAATTCCTTGACGACGGCCGATGGCCGCTCGACCACCTCGCCGGCGGCGATTTGCGAAATCAACTGGTCAGGCAGGGCCTGGATCGGGCGGTGGGGCGTAATGGGAGCGTTCATGCGCCAATTATACCGGGGTCAGACCCGCCGGGTCTGACCCCAGCCCTTGCTCTTGGGCTAAAAGTTGGCCTACTTCCCCACCTCCCGCACCGGTATCGGCGCATTGCACAGGTCGATATGGCCGGCCGTGACCTTGCTCCACGGGCCGCCGCGGTGGCGCTGGGCTTCCAGCACGGCCTGGTAAGCGGCGCTGTCGGTGCGCATCACTTCCAGGTTCGCGCGCTGCTCCGCCGGCACGCTGGCGGCCAGGCGGATGGCCTTGATCGGCACGTTTTTTTCGGGGCTGTCATAAAAGCCCATGGGACCCGTACCGCGTGGCAGCGTGGACAGCAATGGCATGCCGGAGACGACCCGGCCGACGACCGTGATGTCGCGGTCCAGGTGGCGCGGCGACTGGCCGATGACGGCGTACAGTTCCGTGCCGCCGCCACTGTCGCTGGCGCTGTCGCGGCCCACGCCCACGGTGGCGTAGCAATGCGTGAGCCAGGCCGTGCCGGTTTTCGGATCGCGCGCGGACGGGAAACCGTTCGAATGGCCCACTTGCGGCGCGTAGCCGTCCACGTCCGGCAGGCGCGTGAAGCTCTTGATATTTTTCAGTGGTACCGTGAATTCGCCGGGCAGGGTGCGCTGCGCATGCTGGATCGGCTTGGGATTTTTCTCGTTCGGATCGCCCCACTGCGCCACCCAGTTGTCCTGCGCGCGCGTGATGGCCAGGCCGTCGTAATACTGCTCGGCCACAAGGGCCTTGATGTTGGCCACGTGTTTCGGCGCGAAGTCCGGCGCCAGTTCGATCACCACGCGGCCGGCGGGAATGTCCAGGTACAGGGTGTTGTTCGGGTCCAGTGGGCGCCAGTCGGACGGTTTCGAAGCCTTGATCACGTCGGCCAAGGTCGCCTTGGCGGGCAGTTCGGCGGGCGCCTTGATCTGGACAGGTGCCGCGTGGGCAGCCAGCTGTGCAAGGCCCAGTACGGTGGCCATGGTCAGGCCGCTCAGTGGGTGTCGATACATGTTTTCTCCTGGTCGGCGCGGGTTGCGCCGTGCAGAAAGTGTATACCGGAATGCCAATATTTCGTTGGAAAAACATTGCAGACAGCAATCCTGACAGTTGTCTGCCGATAAGGCGATTCCTTAACCTTTACTTAAATTGCCACGCCGCCAAGGGCGCCGCATAATTAATCCAGAAATATCGGCCCGGGGACTGCCGTTGCGCCGGTCCGGTGGTGTATGATTCCGCCGCTACCTTTAGGGAAAAATATATGGATTTTGTGCAATTCCTCGACATGATCGTGCATGTCGACAAGACGCTGGGTCTCTTGATCGAGCAGTACGGCACCCTCGTGTATGCGGTGCTGTTCGCCATTATTTTTTGCGAGACAGGCCTCGTGGTGCTGTTTTTCTTCCCTGGAGATACCTTGCTGTTTATCGCCGGCGCGTTTTGCGCGACGGGACAGATGCACCTGGGCTTGCTGATCTTCCTGCTCGTCACGGCGGCCGTCACGGGCAACACGCTCAATTACTGGATAGGCGAGGCCATCGGGCAAAGGGTGTTTACCCACGATTACCGCTGGATCAACAAGGACGCCATGCGCCGCACGCATGAGTTCTTTGAAAAGCACGGCGGCAAGACCATCATCCTGGCCCGTTTCGTGCCGGTGGTGCGCACCTTCGCGCCGTTCGTGGCTGGCATTTCCGACATGACGCATGCGCGCTTCCAGATGTACAACATCACGGGCGCCCTGTTGTGGGTGGTCGGTCTGGTGACGGCGGGCTACTTCTTCGGCAATATCCCGTGGATCCGCGACCACCTGACCCTGATCGTGCTGATCGGCGTCGGCGCCGCCGTCGTGCCGGTGGTGCTGGGCGGCATGTGGAAGCTCTACAAGCGCATGGTCGGCAAGTCGGCGTAAGGCCGCATGGATGCGGGGCAAGCGCGCTGCGGCACAGTCCGCAGCCGGCCCCGGATCCCGTTTTTCCCTGTCTTGTTTCTGTTTTACTCCCGCGTTGATTCAAGTTTTGTTGCTTTCCAGCCGTAAACCAGAGGGTATTCTCACTTTCTGGATTTCCATGCGACATTTGAGCGCCCTGTTAGCTTGCAGCCTTGCCGCGATGGCGGCCATGGCAAGCGCCAAAGATGCCCCCGTCCCGGCGAGCGCCACCGCATCCGCGCCCATGTCGGCGTCGGCGCGCGCGGCCGCCATGAAAACCCTGACCGAATCGGTGAAGGGCAAGGAGGCCAAGGCGCCTGTCGTCGTCGCGCCCACGGCGCGCGAAAAGGAAGAAGCGGCCGAAGTCGACCTGTCAGAACGCATCGCGGCGCGGCTGGCGGAAATGCGCGCCACCCAGGCTGCCCGCGCCGCCGCCCGCGCCAAGCGCGCCGCCGTGGTGAAGGCCGCGCCGCCGCCACCGCCGCCCGTGCCGCGCGGCACGCACTGGTCGTACGAGGGCGACAGCGGCCCGGCCCACTGGAGCAAGATCAACGTCGACTGGGGCAAGTGCGGCAATGGCAGCCGCCAGTCGCCGATCGATATCCGCGATGGCATGAAGGTGGAACTCGAGCAGATCAGCTTTGACTACCATCCGTCGTCATTCAACGTGGTCGACAATGGCCATACGGTGCAGGTGGGCGTGAGCGGCGGCAATTACATCACGGTGCAGAACCGCATGTTCGAGCTGCAGCAATTCCATTTCCACCGCCCGTCCGAAGAGCGCATCAATGGCAAGGCGTTCGAGATGGTGGTGCACCTGGTGCACCGCGATGCGGAAGGCCGGCAAGCCGTGCTGGCGCTGCTGCTGGAACGCGGTGCGCCGCAAGCGACCATCCAGACCGTGTGGAACAACCTGCCGCTGGAAAAATTCGAGACCATGCAGCCGACCATCCTGCTCGACCCGGCCGAGATGCTGCCGACGCGGCGCGATTACTACACGTACATGGGATCGATGACGGAGCCGCCTTGCAGCGAAGGCGTGCTGTGGATGGTGATGAAGCAGCCGGTGCAGGCGTCGCCGGCGCAGATGGCGCTGTTCAGCCGTTTGTATCCCCTGAATGCGCGTCCGATTCAGCCGACGAATGGCCGCATCATCAAAGAGTCCAATTAAACGAATGCGAGGCGCTGGCGGCCGATCCATTCGGCGCCGGCGGCCAGCAGGTCGGGCTGGATCAGGGCCGGCTCGATGCAAATGAAGCGCGGCTGCTCGTCGTCGGCCAGGTCGGGCAGGGCGGCCGCGTCTTGCGCGCCCGGGTTCCACACGACGGCGTCCGTAAAGCCCTGCTGCTCCAGGCGCAGCGTATGGCTGCCAGACTGCAGGCTCAAGGCGCCCGGCAGCTGGTAGTAGATGCGGTCCAGCTTGTCCGAAAATTGCAGCACTTCTTCCGCCTGCAAGGCGTCTTGCGGCGTCTCGTCCGAGTAGCGCACGCGCTGCAAGCCGCCAATGCGCGCTTCGCTCAAATCATCAATCGAAAAATACGTATGCAGGGCGGCGGAGAATGGAAACGCCTGTTCGCCCGTGTTGTGCACGGACAGATGCAGCTCCAGCGATTGGGCCGTGACGGCCACGCGCAGGCGCAAGGTGAACGCGTAAGCCCAGCTGGCGGCGATCGCTGCCGGCAAGTCGGCCTGGGTCAGGATAAATTGCGCCCATGCGGCGCCATCGGTGTCGCCGCTCGATTCCTGCTGCCACGTCGCCACGCGCGCAAAGCCGTGGCGCATGCCGGTGCCGCGCGCGCCGAACTGGGGAAAGATCACGGGCACGCCGCCACGGATGGCGCGGCTGCCGTCGAGGCTTGATGCGCGGCTGCAGAACAGGCGCTCCTGGCCATCGCTGGTCCGCCACGAGACCAGGTGGCCGCCGTACAGGGTGACGGTCGCTTGCGCGCCGTCGGCGGCACGGATGGTCACGGCCGGCAGCTCGCCAAAGATACTCTCGCTCATGCTAGGCTTTCATGTCAGGTCAGGCGGCTTTTCGCCAGCGGCGGATTCTTGGCAAAATAATTCTTGATGCCCGTGACGATGGCGTCGGCCATCTGGTCCTGGTAGCCGTTGTCGGTCAGCTTGGCTTCTTCTTCCGGATTCGAGATGAACGCCGTCTCGATCAGGATGGAAGGGATGTCCGGCGCTTTGAGCACGGCGAAGCCGGCCTGCTCGACGGAACCCTTGTGCAGGCGGTTGATGCCGCCGATTTCGCGCAGCACGGCCTTGCCCAGCTTCATGCTGTCATTGATCTGCGCCGTCGTCGACAGGTCGAGCAGCACGCTGGCCAGCTGCTTGTCGTGGTTTTTGACGTTCACGCCGCCGATCAGGTCGGCCTGGTTTTCCTTGTTGGCCAGCCAGCGCGCGGCCGTCGAGGTGGCGCCCTTTTCGGACAGCACGAACACGGACGAACCGCGCGCCGTCGGCTGGATGAAGGCGTCGGCGTGGATCGAGACGAACAGGTCGGCCTGCACCTTGCGCGCCTTTTCCACGCGCATGCCCAGCGGGACGAAGAAATCGGCGTCGCGCGTGAGCATGACGCGCATGTTCGGCTGCATTTCCAGCTTGGTCTTGAGGCGCTTGGCGATGGCCAGCACCACGTCTTTTTCGCGGCTGCCCCGGCTGCCCATGGCGCCCGGATCTTCGCCGCCGTGGCCGGGATCGAGCGCGATGGTAATCATGCGCACCACCTTCTGGCCCGGCAGCGGGCGCGCTTCGGGGCGCTGTTCCGGACGCACGTCGGGCACGGGCGGCACGATGGGCGTTACCGGCGCGACGGCGGCCACGGGCGGCTTGCCACTCTCGGGCAGGGGCAGCGCGGGCGGCGGCGTATGCGTGTCGGCCATCGGCGGCTTGGCCGGGTCGCTCGACCAGTCGCCTTTTTCGATCATCTGCGCGATCAGGTCCGGCTCGCGCACGGGATACAGGTCGAAGATCAGGCGGTGGTTGTAGGAGCCGGCCGGCGGCAGGGTAAACAGCTGCGGCGTGACTTCCTCTTTCAGGTCGAACACCAGGCGCACGACGTTGGGCCGGTTCTGGCCCACGCGCACCTGCTTGATGTACGGGTCGTTCGACTGGATCTTCGCCACCAGGCCCTTCAGGGTGGGGTTGAGTTCCAGCCCCTCGATGTCGACCACCAGGCGTTCCGGGTCCTTGACGATGAAGTGGGTCGCCTTGAGGATGCTGTCGTTTTCCAGGGTGACGCGCGTGTAGTCCTCGGCCGGCCAGACGCGCACGGCGAGAATTTGCGCCGCCATCGCCGACATGGGCGCGAACACGGACAACAGCAGGGTGCCGCCGGCCTTGAGGACCGTGCGCCGGGTGATGGGCGAGGAGATCAAAGGTTCGGGGCGAATTTGAGACGGTGAAGGCATGACAGACCCAATTCAGAAGACGCTTGCAATTCTACATCACGTCCTGTACCCGCAACGTTCAAATAAATATTCAGGTCGGCCGGCGGCAGCACCGGTTCGGCTTTCTCCGGCCATTCGACGATGCAGATATTGCGGCCGTCGAAGTCTTCGCGAAAGCCCGCGTCGAGGAATTCCTCGGCGCTGCCCATGCGGTACAGGTCGAAGTGGATGACGTTGACGCTCCGGCCATCGAGTTGCACCGTGTACGGTTCGGACAGCGTATAAGTGGGGCTTTTCACGTGGCCCGCATGGCCGGCCGCGTGCAGCAGGGCGCGCGTGAGGGCCGTCTTGCCGGCACCGAGGTCGCCGTGCAGGTAGATCGCCAGGCCCGGCGCCAGCGCGCGCGCCAGCGCGGCGCCCAGCGCGGCGGTGCCGGCTTCGTCGTGGAGGTGGGCTTTGAAGTGTTCGGTCATGATCTTCGGTATCGCATAAAATGGAGGCTGCTGTCATTGTAACCGCCCGCGCGCCTGCCGTTTTCCGTAAAGTCCCCTATGTCCGCCACCATCACCGATCTCGCCGTCCTGGCGCGCACCATCAAAGAATGGGGGCGCGAGCTGGGTTTTGCCGAGGTGCGCATCGCCGACGTGGATCTGTCGCACATGGAAGCGCCCCTGCAAGCCTGGCTCGATGCAGGGTATCACGGCGAAATGGATTACATGGCCAGCCACGGCATGAAGCGTGCGCGCCCGGCCGAACTGGTGCCGGGCACGGTGCGCGCCATCAGCGCGCGCATGAATTATCTGCCGCCGGCGCTGGGGCCCGACTGGCGTGAGCACGAGGCTGCGCGCGATGCCGATCCCGCTGCGGCCGTCATTTCCGTGTATGCGCGGGGCCGCGACTATCACAAGGTGATGCGTTCGCGCCTGCAGCAGCTGGCCGAGCGCATCAAGGGCGAGATCGGCGACTTCGGCTACCGCGTCTTCAGCGATTCGGCGCCCGTGATGGAAGTCGAGCTGGCGCAAAAGGGGGGCCTGGGCTGGCGCGGCAAGCACACCTTGCTGATCAACCGCCAGGGCGGCTCCTTCTTTTTCCTTGGCGAGATCCTCATCGACGTGCCGCTGCCCATCGACCCGCCGGAGACCCCGCGCTGCGGCCAGTGCTCGGCGTGCATCACGGTGTGCCCGACGCAAGCCATCCTGGGACCGTACCAGCTTGACGCGCGCCGTTGCATCTCTTACCTGACCATCGAATTGAAGGGCGCCATTCCCGTCGAGATGCGTCCCCTGATCGGCAACAAGGTGTACGGCTGCGACGATTGCCAGACCGTCTGCCCGTGGAACAAGTTTGCCCAGCGCGCTGTGGTGCCCGACTTCGACGAGCGCCACAGCCTGGGCAGCGCCGGCATGGTGGAGCTGTTCGCCTGGACGGAAGAGGAATTCAACCGCCGCATGGAAGGCAGCGCCATTCGCCGCATCGGCCACGAACGCTGGCTGCGCAACCTGGCCGTCGGCATGGGCAATGCGGCCACGAAGGCGAAGGGCCAGGCCGACATCGTCGCGGCCCTGCTGTCGCGCCGCGAGCATCCGTCGGCCATCGTGCGCGAACACGTCGAGTGGGCGCTGGCCTTGCACGGCGTCGCTTGACCTGCGTTTAAGCTTGCTTCAGCCGCAGCGCAGACCATTCGTTATCGATGGCGACCATCGCCACGCTGTCGAGTCCTGATTCCTGCGCATACAAGCGGATATCGTCGCGGTGGATGTCGCTGCCCGCTTTGATTCCACCCTTGCGGTACGCCACCCAGACGGCGCCGCCCGGCGCCAGCCGCGCCTGCGCGGTGGGCAGAAACTGTTCCAGTTCCGCGCGGCTGCGCGCGAACAGCAAGATCCAGTCGGCATTGTCACCCTCCAGTACCAGCCGCTCCGTCGGTAGCTGCGCCAGCAATTCTCCATGTTCGCCGCCGTCATTGAGCACGGCCAGGGAGCTGGCATTTTTCACATACATTTTCTCAAGGGCGGATTTGTCAGGCATGGCATCGGCGTGTGGATGGTGAAAAGACGAGCATAACAAATTTCTCCTTGACTTATCGATATATCGTTATAAAATGACGATACCTACTAACGATATATCTTTAAAGAGAAAACATGAGAAACTCACACCACGCAGAACACGGCCAGCATGGCCATCACCATCATCACGGCCATTGCGGCCAGCATCACCAGCATGGCGAACACCGCCACGAACATCTCCATGAGCACCGCGGTGACTACTTTATGCATGGCCGCGGCCCGCGCGGCTTCGACGAGCGCGGTGATGGCATGGGCGGCATGGGCGGCATGGGCGGTGGTCCTGGTGGACGCGGCGGGCGCGGTGAACGGGCCGAGCGCGTCTTCGGCCGCGGCGACTTGCCGCTGATCGTGCTGGCGCTGATCGAAATCAGCCCCCGCCACGGCTATGAAATCATCAAGGCCATCGAAGAGCGTTGCGGCGGCGCGTACGCCCCCAGCCCGGGCGCCGTGTATCCGACCCTGACCTTGCTGGAAGAGCAGGACCATGTCACATCGTCCGAAAGCGCCAGCGGCAAGAAGCTCTACACGATCACGGACCTGGGGCGTGCGTATCTCGACGAGAACCGCGCCCAGGTCGATGGCATCCTGGCCCGCCTCGACATGTTTGCCCGCGTCCAGGCGCGCAACGCCTTGCCCGAGCGCGTGCGCCAGGCCATGCACACGCTCAAGCATGCGCTGTTGCTGAACAAGACCAGCTGGAGCGACGCGGAAGCCGAGCGCGTATCCGCCGTGCTGGAACAGGCGGCGAACGCCATCGTCGACGGCCACTGAGCCCACTTTACAAGGATAAGCCATGACTACTGCATCACCAGCAACACCACGTCCGCATGCCATCGAGCGCGTGCGGCATGACTTGAAACTGCGCGTGCTCACCGTCGTGCGCACCGAGCAGATCACGCCGCACATGCGCCGCATCACCCTGGCGGGCGACGACCTGGACGGCTTTGCCTCGCCGGCGCATGACGACCACGTGAAACTGTTCTTCCCCGCCCCGGGGCAGGCTACTCCCGTGTTTCCCGTGCTGGGCAATGGCCCGAATCCCATCCAGTATACGGAAGGCGCGCGCCCGATTGCCCGCAATTACACGCCGCGCCGCTACGACGCCGAACGGCGCGAGCTGGAAATCGACTTCGTGCTGCACGGCGACGGCCCCGCGGCCAGCTGGGCGGCGCAAGCCGCGCCCGGCCAGACCCTGGGCGTGGGCGGCCCGCGCGGCTCGATGCTGGTGCCGCTCGATTTCGACTGGTATGTGCTGGTGGGTGACCAGACGGCCTTGCCGGCCATCGCCCGCCGCCTGGAGCAGTTGCCGGCCACGGCGCGCGCGATGGCCGTGATCGAGGTCGTCGAAGATGGCGAACATATTGCGCTCGAGTGTGCGGCGCAGCTGGACGTGCGCTGGGTGGCGCGCAATGGCCGCAAGGGATCGCTGCTGCTGGAAGCGCTGGCGCAAGTGGCCTTGCCGCAGGATGGCGACGGCTATGTATGGGTGGCGTGCGAGCACGCGCAGGTGCAGGGCTTGCGTGGGCACTTTATTGACGCCGGGGTGCCGAAGCAGCATCTGCATGTGGCCAGCTACTGGAAGCATGGGGCGGCCGAGCATCATGAGCATCACGATGAGTGATGGTGGTGGTGTCGGCTTACGCGCGTTGCGCTAAGCCGACCTACTGCATTTACTTCAACAACCCCGCCAGCTCCACCGCCGTCTTGACCTGCATCTTGTCGAAGATATGCGCGCGGTGGACTTCCACGGTGCGCATGCTGATGCCCAGCTTGTCGGCCACCACCTTGTTCATCTTGCCCGCCAAAATCAGGTCCAGCACTTCGCGTTCGCGCGTCGACAGGGTGGCCAGGCGCGCGTGCACGGCGGCCAGTTCGCCCGCCTGGCGCGAGTTGGCCAGGCCTTGCTGCACGCGGTCCATCAGGTCGTTGTCGTTGAACGGCTTTTCAAAGAAATCGAAGGCGCCCCGTTTCAGGCTGTCGACGGCCATCGGCACGTCGCCGTGGCCGGTGAGGAAGATCACGGGCAGGCGCGCCGTCAGGTCGCGCTTGACCAGCTGGTCAAACAGGGCGATGCCGTTCATGTCGGGCATGCGCACGTCGAGCAGCACGCAGTCGCCGGCGGCATCGAAGCTGCCATCGAGGCTATCGAGAAATTGCTGGGCGCTGGCGTAGTTGCGCGATTCGATGCTGCGCGAGGCGGCCAGCCAGGACAGGGAGTCGCGTACGACTTCTTCGTCGTCGATAATGTGTAGCATGGGGTCTCCGGCTTGTCGTTATGCGTTATTAGTTACTGGTTAGTGCGAGTGCGGCGCGCGCGGCGCGGCCGGCACACTGAATGTAAAGATGGTACCGCCAGCGGGGTTGGCGCCGAAGGTCAGCGCGCCGCCGTGAAATTCGATGGCGGTGCGGCAGATGTTCAGGCCCATGCCCATGCCTTCGGACTTGGTCGAGAAAAACGGCGAAAACAGCCGCTCGGCCACGTCCTGGGGAATGCCATGTCCATGGTCGATCACGTCGACCGTCACCATGTCCTGCTGCGCGTCGTGGCTGGCCCGCAGGCGCATGATACGCCGTCCCGGCGCCGCGTCCTGCATGGCCTCGATGGCGTTGCGCGTCAGGTTCAGCAGCACTTGCTCGATCATCACGGGGTCGGCGCGCAGCAGCGGCAGGTCCGGCGGCAGCTCTTCCTGGATGGTGACATAGTATTTGCGCGCCTGCAGGTCGATCAGTGCGCGGATGCCGTCGATCAGGGTGCGGATGGCGATATCCTGGCGCTGCGGCTCGCTCTTGCGCACGAAATCGTGCACGCTGCGGATGATCTGGCCGGCCCGCTGCGCCTGCGCGCTGGCCTGTTCCAGCGCCGGTTTCAAGGTGCCCGGATCGACGGGAGCGTCATGCTCGATGGCGCGGCGGATCAAATTCAAGGCGCCCGTCGTGTAGCTGGAAATGGCCGCCAGCGGCTGATTCAGTTCGTGCGCCAGCATCGACGCCAGCTCGCCCATGGTGGCCAGGCGCGAACTCGTTTGCAGTTTTTCCTGCTGCTGGCGATTCAGCTCCTCGACCCGCTTGCGGTCCGAGATATCGAGCACGGAACCCATCCAGCCCGTTTGCTGGCCATTCTTGTCCACCAAGGGCGCCTCGAAGATCAGCACGGCCACGCGCGTGCCGTCGGGACGCTGGAAATAGGTTTCGAACTGCGGCGTGGGATTGCCGGCCAGGGCCTTGACGAAGCGCTGCTGGTATTCCTCCAGCGCCTCGGGCACCCAGTAAGGCATGGGCGGCAAACGGCCCAGGATTTCCTCGGGCGGATAGCCGACGATCTGGCAAAACGCGGGATTGACGTAGGTGACTCTGCCTTCCAGGTCGCGCGCGCGCATGCCCGTCACCAGCGAGTTTTCCATCGCCGTGCGAAACAGCATCTGCTGGCGCAGCGCGCCTTCGGCCACCAGGCGGCGCGAAATGTGGCGCCACAGGGCCAGCAAGCTCCACAGCAGCCCCAGCGACAGGGCGATGACGGAGCCGACCAGCAAATTGGGCAGCAGCTTGGGCTGGCTTTTCACGCTGTCGGTAAACAGGGTGATGGTGGCGCCGGGCACGTCGAGCGCACGCTTGTGCGTGTACACGCCGTGGCCGGGACCGGCGGCGGCGCGCCGCGCCAGCACCTTGTCGTCGCGGTCGATCAGCGAAATCTGGTTATCCTGCGCAAACCACCACGGCACCATTTCATCGAGCAGGCTGCTGATCTGGTAGGTGGCCACCAGGCTGCCCACGTAGCGCTGGCCGTCGAACAGGGGCTGGTGGTAATCCATCAGCATGGCGCCCGGCGGCGCGTCGGGAAAGCCGCTCTGCTGCGAAGGCTGGGCGTACTGGCCCCGGTGCAAACGGCGTGCATTGTCGGCCGCCGTCAGCGAGGCGGGCGAAAACGACAGGGCATGCGGCAGGCTGTTGTCGCTGGTGGCCAGCACCTTGCCGCTGGTGTCGAGCCACAGCACGCGCTGCAATTCACGGCCATTGCGCAACATCTGCTGCAGCCGTTCGTGCACTTTTTCCGCCGACAGGGAGCTGCTGGCGATGTCCACGCCCAGGTTGAACAGGCTTTCCTCGTTGCGCGCCAACTGGAAGCGGATGGTCTGCTCCACCCACAGCGTATCGGCGATCAGCTGCTCCTGGCGCTCGTTGCTTTCCATCTGACGCGCCTGCCAGGGCAGCCAGAACAGGATGGACAGGAACAGCAGCAGCAGGATGACGGGCAGCAGCCAGCGCATCGGGCTCGATAGCTTGAAGCGGCGTGCAAGGGTGGGGGGAGTCGGCATGGCTGGCAGGGTAGCGGCTTATTGGGAGCCGGCTATTGTGGTTAACCACAATAGCGGCGGCAGTTTCTTTGGCACAATATCCAAGTAGACAAATAATAAAGTTTTTCAAAAACCACTCAGGAGACAATAATGCAGATGAAAACCATGTTCGTCGCGCTGTGCGCGGCCATAGGCGCCACCGCCGGCGTGCACGCTTACGCGCAAGCCCCCATCGTTATCAAGTTCAGCCACGTCGTGGCGACGGACACGCCGAAAGGCCAGGCCGCCGAACGTTTCAAGCAGCTGGCCGAAAAAGCCACGAATGGCAAGGTCAAGGTCGAACTGTACCCGAACAGCCAGCTGTACAAGGACAAGGAAGAACTCGAAGCCCTGCAGCTGGGTGCCGTGCAGATGCTGGCACCGTCGCTGGCCAAGTTCGGCCCGCTGGGCGTGAAGGAATTCGAAGCCTTCGACCTGCCCTACATCTTCCCCACCAAGACGGCGCTGTACAACGTCACCGAAGGCGAAATCGGCAAGAGCCTGCTGAAAAAACTGGAACCCAAGGGTATCACGGGCCTGGCTTACTGGGACAATGGCTTCAAGGTGATGTCGGCCAACAAGCCGCTGCACAGCCCGGCCGACTTCAAGGGCCTGAAAATGCGCATCCAGTCGTCGAAGGTACTCGACGCGCAAATGCGCGCGCTGGGCGCCAATCCGCAGGTGCTGGCCTTCTCGGAAGTGTATCAGGCGCTGCAGACGGGCGTGGTCGACGGCACGGAAAATCCGCCATCGAATATGTACACGCAAAAGATGCATGAAGTGCAAAAACACGTGACCGTGTCGAACCACGGCTACCTGGGCTATGCCGTCATCGTCAACAAGAAGTTCTGGGACGGCTTGCCGCCCGATATACGCGGCCAGCTGGAAAAAGCCATGCGCGAGGCGACGACGTTTGAAAAAGCCATCGCCCAGCGCGATAACGACCAGGCCCTCGACGCCATCAAGAAAGCGGGCAAGACGCAGATCTATACCCTGACGGTGCAGGAACAGGCCGAATGGCGCAAGGCGCTGGCGCCCGTGCAGAAGGCCATGGAAGGGCGCATCGGCAAGGACCTGATCTCGGCCATCAACAAGGAAAGCGCGAAGTAATCGCGCTGGCCGCGCCACCCGGCGCGGCTGTCAGGGACCTCCCTGTCTTTCTGCAGCAACGGCACCTGCGCGTCCTGCGCGGGTGCCAGCGTACCCGCATTCTTTGAAAGTCCACCATGAAATTTCTGGATCACCTGGAAGAGTGGCTGATCGCGACCCTGATGGGCGCGGCCACCTTCATCATCTTCGTCGCGGTCGTGCACCGCTACCTGGCAGGCTTGCCTATCCCCGGCCTGCAAGACTTCCTGATTCAAATCAATACCAGCTGGGCCCAGGAACTGTGCATCTACATGTTCGTCTGGATGGCCAAGTTCGGCGCCGCGTACGGCGTGCGCACGGGCATCCACGTGGGCGTCGATGTCTTGATCAACCGCATGAACCCGCGCTGGCGCGACCGTTTCATCGTCTTCGGCCTCGGTGCCGGCGCCCTGTTTACGGGCATCGTCGGTACTTTGGGCGCCAGCTTCGTGTGGTCGATCGGCCACACGGACCAGACTTCGGCCGACATGGAAGTGCCGATGTGGCTGGTCTACCTGGCCGTGCCGCTCGGTTCCTACCTGATGTGCTTCCGCTTCCTGCAAGTGATGGTGCATTTCATCAAGACGGGCGCCTTGCCGAAACACGACCATTCGCACGTCGAGGGCCTGGAAGACGAACTGACGGCTGAAGAAAAAGGAGCCAAGGCATGAACGCGCTGATCATTTTTGCATTGCTGCTGGCGTTGATGCTGACCGGCATGCCGATCTCCATTTCGCTGGGCCTGACGGTACTGACGTTCCTGTTTACCCATGACCAGCGTGCCCATCGAATCGGTGGCCCTGAAGATTTTCACGGGCATCGAGAAATTCGAGATCATGGCCATCCCGTTCTTCATTTTGGCGGGCAACTTCCTCACGCATGGCGGGGTGGCGCGGCGCATGATCAACTTCGCCAGCTCCATGGTGGGGCACTGGCATGGCGGCCTGGCGCTGGCCGGCGTGATGGCGTGCGCGCTGTTTGCGGCCGTCTCCGGTTCCAGCCCCGCCACCGTGGTGGCGATCGGTTCCATCATCCTGCCGGCCATGGTCAAGCAGGGCTATCCGCGCGGTTTCGGCGCCGGCGTCATCACCACCTCGGGCGCGCTGGGCATTCTGATACCGCCATCGATCGTGATGGTGATGTATTCCGTCAGCACGAACACGTCCGTTGGTAAACTGTTCATGGCGGGCGTGATTCCCGGCATGATGCTGGCCATGCTGCTGGGCCTGACCACGTGGTTTTTGGCGCGCAAGCACAATTATCCGCGCATGAAAAAGGCCAGCTGGGGCGAGCGCTTCGTCACGTTCAAGAAGAGCGCCTGGGGCTTGCTCTTGATCGTCATCGTCATGGGCGGCATCTATTCGGGTGCCTTCACGCCGACGGAAGCGGCCGCCATGGCTGCCGTGTACGCCTTCATCATCGCCGTCTTCGTCTACAAGGACTTGAAGATCAAGCAAGTGGGCAAGGTCTTGCTCGATTCGGCCGCCATGTCGGCGATGCTGTTGTACATCATCACCAATGCCGTGCTGTTCTCGTTCCTGATGACCAGTGAAAACATTCCGCAAGCGATGGCCGAGTGGATTACGGGCAAGGGCCTGGGCGTGATCAGTTTCTTGCTGGTGGTCAACGTGCTGCTGTTGTTGGCTGGTAACGTCATGGAGCCGTCGTCCATCGTGCTGATCATGGCGCCGATTTTGTTCCCCGTCGCCATGAAGCTGGGTATCGACCCTGTGCACTTCGGCATCCTGATCGTGGTCAATATGGAGGTCGGCATGTGCCATCCGCCCGTGGGCCTGAACCTGTACGTGGCGTCCGGCATCACGAAGATGGGCATCTCGGAGCTGACCGTGGCCGTGATGCCGTGGCTGCTGACGATGCTGGCCTTCCTGGGCCTGATTACCTACGTACCACAAATCTCGCTGTGGCTGCCAAATTTAATTTACAACTAAAACAGTTGTCCCCGTCATGGTGCAAAAAAAGTCGATCCGGCCGAATAAATGCGCTATGATGGGCAGCCTTAAGGGGAAACACGTATATGCATATGCGCCCCGGTAGCAAGGCTGAAATACAGAATTGGCAACAAGGTTAGTGGGGGAGTGGTCTATAAAAACGGTATTGATACCGGGGATATATTGAGGAGACACACGTTTCACAGAAGTTGTTGAGTCATAGCTGTCTGCGGCCACAAGCCGGCACCGGCGGACCCAAACGACCGGGAACGTGAAGCAATATTTGAAGCGCACCGACTGGTGCGCTTTTTTTTCGTGCGCGGGAAACGTCCGCCGGCACGCCCAAAGACGGTGCATAATTCCCGTGGTGCGGTTTCCCGCGCCGGCAGGTTGCATATATGCCACACTTGAACAATGATCAGCAGATGAAAAAACAACAGGGCAGTGAACTGTTCAGCGCCATCGTGGCCGCGCCGTTCGGCGCCATGGGCGTGCGCGCGCAGGATGGCCAGTTATGCGAACTGGTCTACCTGCCGCCGCACTTCGCGGAAAAAGACGCGCAGGATGCCGTTTCCGAGCGGGCGTGCCAGCAGCTGGCGCGCTATTTCCGCGATCCCGATTATGTCTTCGACCTGCCGCTGGCCGCTTCGGGCAGCGCCTACCAGCAACGGGTGTGGGCGGCGATTCGCGGCATTGCGCGCGGCCAGGTGCGCACCTATGGCGACGTGGCGCGCCTGATCGGCTCGGCCCCGCGCGCCGTGGGCCAGGCTTGCGGCGCCAACTGGTTTCCCGTGGTCATACCCTGCCACCGCGTGACGGCTGCTGGCGGCCTGGGCGGTTTTGCCCACCACGACGACGCGACGGGATTTCATTTGGGCGTCAAGCGCTGGCTGCTGGCGCATGAAGGCGTGGCGGGCATGGGGTGGTCAACACGATGATGAACAGCCTGCTGGCGCCCGACAACGCCACCCTGATCGACGAATTCTGCGACAGCCTGTGGCTGGAAGACGGCTTGTCGAAAAACTCGCTCGATGCCTACCGGCGCGACATGCGGCTGTTTGCGCGCTGGCTGGAAGTGGCGCGGCCCGGGCGCGAGGGCTTGTACGACGTGTCCCCGGCCGATATCGAAGCGTATTTCGCCGCCCGCCACGACGAGAGCAAGGCCACGTCGTCGAACCGGCGCCTGTCCGTGCTCAAGCGGTTTTACCAGCTGGCCTTGCGGCACAAGCATATCGCCGCCGACCCTTGCCTGAAGATGGTCTCGGCCAAGCAGCCCGCGCGCTTCGTGCATACCCTGAGCGAAGCGCAGGTGGAAGCCTTGCTGGCGGCGCCTGACGTGAGCACGCCGCTGGGCCTGCGCGAACGCACGATGCTGGAACTCATGTATGCGAGCGGCTTGCGCGTGTCGGAACTGGTGGACTTGAAATCCGTCGAGCTGAGCCTCAACGATGGCGTGCTGCGCATCACGGGCAAGGGCAGCAAGACGCGGCTGGTGCCGTTCGGCGAGCAGGCGCGGCTGTGGATAGAGCGCTACCTGAAGGAGGCGCGCGGCATCATCCTCGACGGGCAAATGGACGACGCGCTGTTCGTCACGCGGCGCGGGGGCGCCATGACCCGGCAAATGTTCTGGGTCATTATCAAGAAACATGCGCTGAGCGCCGGCATCACGGCGCCGCTGTCGCCGCACACCCTGCGCCATGCGTTCGCCACGCATTTGCTCAACCATGGCGCGGACTTGCGTGTTGTGCAATTGTTACTGGGACACTCCGATATTTCCACCACGCAGATTTACACGCACGTGGCCCGCGAACGGCTGAAACTGCTGCATGCGCAGCATCATCCGCGCGGCTAAAAATTTTGTATTTGCTCCAACTGCGTCATAATGTGTCCTATGTGCTTATCTGTAACAATAAAAAACTAAAGAGGTAGTAAATGGCCAAGACAAATTTCCAATACGAAAAACGGCAAAAAGAGCTGGAAAAGAAGAAGAAAGCCGAGGAAAAAGCCAGACGCAAGCTGGAAGCGAAGAACAATCCGAAGCCGGCCGATGGCAGCGAAGGCGATGAGCCGGAAGCGGACGACGCCGATGACGCCGATCCGGCCGCCGAAGGCGACGCTCCCGTCCAGCCGCAGTAACTCCCCGTTCTTGATGACCTGCGCGGCACCATCGCCGCGCCGGTATCCCCTCGTTCTACTTTCTCCCCGCTACAAACTCGGCCGCTGGCCGATCGCCAGTTGCAGCTGCGTGCTGGCGATGGCCGCATCGGCGCGCGCCTGCACATAGCCCTGGTAGGCCTCATCGGCCGAACGCTGCGCCGCCAGCCATTCCAGCAGCGAGGCATTGCCTTTGACGTAAGACAGGCGCATGCCGTCGACCACCTTCTGCGCGTCAAGCAGCACGCCGTCACGGTAGCGCGCCAGCCTGTCCTGCGCCGCACGCAGCTGCCGCTGCGCCGTGCGCACCTGCGTCTCCGCCGCCAGTTCCGCCTGGCGCAGGGCCAGCATCGCCTGCGTCACACTTGATTCCGCCTGCACGATGTCACCCTTGTCGCGCCGCGACAGGGGAATGGGGATGGCCAGCGAGATGGACAGCGCACGCGAACGGGGCGAACCGTCGACGGGATTGCCGCCAGTATCGATGCCGTCATGGTAGCCGCGCGCGGCGGCCAGGCCCACGGTGACGGTCGGATCGACCGAGCGGTTGGCGCGCACGAGGGCCGCGCCGTCGCGCAGATTGTCCACGGTGGCACGGGCGATGCGCACGTCGCTGCGCGCATTGAGCGCTTGCGGCACCAGCACCCTGGCATCCTGGTCGGCATACGCGGCGAAGTCGCACGCCAGCTGCGCGTCCGGAAACAGCGCGTCGAACTGGCGCCCCAAGGGCGGCGACAAATTCAACATGGCGCTGTCCGCCTCGCTGCGCGCCTGCGCCAGGTCGGCCTGGAACTGGTCGCGCTCCACGCGCGACTGCAGCAGCTCGATGCCGCCCACGTCGCCCGCCTTGCGCCGCACGGCGTTCGCTTCCACCACTGTCGACAGGGCCGCCATGGTCTGCTCCTTGCGCGCGACGACTTCGCGCGTGCGGCACGCTTCCGTGAACGCGGCGGCGGCCGTGCCATACAGTTCGCTCTTGAAGCCGGCCACCGTTTCCTCTGCCAGCGCGACGTTGCTGTGCGCCGCCTTGATGCGCGCGGCGCGCTTGCCGCCCGTCTCGATGGCCATGCTGATGGCCGGGTTCCACGTGACGGGACGGTGTTCGACGCTGCGCACGGTTTCGCGCGTGGCGCCCAAGGTGAACTCAGGGTCGGGACGCAAGCCAGCGATGCCGACGCCGGCCTTGGCCGCAACGATGCCTTCCTGCTGCGATTGCAGTTCCAGGCTGTGGCTTTCCACGGCGGACAGGTAAGTGTCAAAGCTCAAGGGCGTAGCAAGGGCGCATGGCGCGATCAGCCAGGCCGCCAGCAATACATTAAAACGTGTCATGGGGTTCTCCTTCGGTATGCGTCTGGCGTTTTTGCAGGTGCGCCTCGATCAGGTAATACAGGGCTGGCAACAGCAGCAAGGTCAATGCCGTGGCCGTCACCAGGCCGCCCACCACGACGGTCGCCAGCGGGCGCTGCACGTCGCTGCCAAGGCTTGTCGCCAGCATGGCCGGCGTCAGGCCCAGGGCGGCCACGGTGGCCGTCATCAGCACGGGGCGCATGCGGTCGCGCGCGCCTTCCAGCACGGCCTCGCGCAAGCTCTTGCCCTCGTCGGTGCGCAAGCGGTTGATCTGCGCCAGCATCAGCACGGCATTCAGGACGGCCACGCCGAACAGGGCGATGAAGCCGACGGCGCTCGACACGTTCAAGGTCATGCCGCGCAGGTGCAGCGCGGCCAGGCCACCGAGCATGGCCAGCGGCACGGCCAGCAAGACCAGCGCGGGCTGGCGCAGGTTGCGGAACTGGCCAAACAGCAGCAAAAACATGGCGCCCAGGGTCATCGGCAGGATCAGGGCCAAACGGCTTTGCGCGCGCTGCAGGTTCTCGAACTGGCCGCCCCATTCGACGCTGATGCGCTGATGCTCGTTGGCCACGGTCTGCGCCACCAGCGGGCGTGCTTCGGCCAGGAAACCGGCCAGGTCGCGTCCGCGGGCATTCAGGCGCACGATGATGTGGCGTCGTCCCATTTCGCGCACGATCACGCTTTCGCCCGAGGTGGTGCTGATGGTGGCCACCTGCGCCAGCGGGATCCTCGCGCCATTGGCGGCCGTCAGTTTCAGGCTGGCGATGGCGTCCGGGTTGGAACGCGTGGCGGGCGGGAAGCGCACGGCGATGTCGTAGCTTTTTTCGCCGACATACACCTGGCCGATGGGCGCGCCGCCGATGCCGGTGGCAATCAGGTCGGCCACGTCGGCCGCATTGATGCCATAGCGGGCCGCCTTGGCGCGGTCCAGTTCCACCTTCAGGTTGGGCAGGGGCGGCTCGACGTCCACGGCCACGTCGGAGGCGCCGTCGACAGTCTTGAGGACATTGGCCACCTTGCCGGCGATGGCGCGCACTTCATCGAGGTCGTTGCCGAAGATTTTCACCGTCAGGTCGCTGTGCGCGCCCGACAATTTATCCTGCACGCCGTCGATCATCGGCTGCATGAAGGCCACCGTAAAGCCGGGCATGCGGGAGAAGCGTTCATTCATCTTGGCGATCAGCTGCTGCTTGCTCATGCCGGACTTCCAGCTTTTATAGGGATGCAGTCCCACGCTGGCCTCGATGTGCGACGGCGTCCAGTAATCGGTGCCGTCGTCGTT
Source organism: Janthinobacterium rivuli (assembly GCF_029690045.1). Lineage (NCBI taxonomy): Bacteria > Pseudomonadati > Pseudomonadota > Betaproteobacteria > Burkholderiales > Oxalobacteraceae > Janthinobacterium > Janthinobacterium rivuli. The sequence continues at coordinate 5,657,164 of NZ_CP121464.1, read as the reverse complement.
GCGTCCCGTCTGCGTGACGATGGTCGACACTTCCGGGAATTCCAGCGCGGCGCGGCGCAATTCGCTGGCCATCCCGGAGGCCTTGTCCAGGGTGATCCCGGGCGGCATCTGCACCTGCAGCCACAAGGAGCCTTCATCGAGATAGGGCAGGAAGTCGCGCCCGATGCTGCCGCCCAGGATGGCAAGCGCCGCGAGCGATCCTGCGCACACCATCGCCACCCAGCGCTTCCTGCCCACCATGCGCTCGAGGAAGCGGCCGTACGCGCCCGCCAGCTTGTCCAGCGCGCGGTTATGGAAGGTGCGGCGCGGCTTGCGCAAGGCCAGCCAGGCCAGGCCGGGAATCAGCACCAAGGCCACCACCAGCGCGCCCACGAGCGCCGCGCCCACCGCATACGCCATCGGCGAGAACAGCTTGTATTCGATGCGCTGGAAGGCGAACAGGGGCAGGTAGGCGGCAATGATGACTGCCATGCCGAACATGATGGGACGCGCCACCTGCAAAGTGGCGTCGATGGCGTCCTGCAGGGTCAGAGGCCGTTCCTGATCCCGTTCGCGGCGGAGCAGCATGTTTTCCAGCACCACTACGGAACCGTCGACGAGGATGCCGAAGTCGATTGCCCCCAGCGACAGCAGGTTGGCGGGAATCTTAAAATGGTGCATGAAGATGAAGGCGATCAGCAGGGCCAGCGGGATCGTCAGCGCGACGATGGCGGCCGCGCGCGGGCTGCCCAGATACAGCAGCAGCACCAGGGCGACGAGCAGCATGCCTTCGCCCAGGGTAAATCCGACCGTGTGCAGGGTGGCGTCGATCAGCGAGCTGCGGTCCAGGTAGGGCACGACTTTCACATCCTTCGGCAGCAGCTTGGCATTTAAATCGTCCACGGCCGCATGGATGCCGGCCAGCGCTTCGGAGGCATTGAAATCCTTGAGCAGCAGGGTGATGCCTTCGATGGTATCGGGATTGTCGTCCTTGCCGAGGATGCCGCGCCGCTCCACGTTGCCGTAAGCGAGCCTGCCCAAGTCCTTCACCAGCACGGGCACGCTATCCTTGCTGCTGACGACGACATTGCCCATGTCGTCGAGGGTATGCAGCAAGCCCACGCCGCGCACCACGTACGATTGCTGGCCGCGGTCGATCACGCTGCCGCCGCCGCTGATGTTGTTGGCGTTGATGGCGTCCTTGACCTGCGCCAGCGAGAAGCCGTAGCTGTCCAGTTTTGCGGGATCGAGTTCCAGCATGAACTGCGTGGTGAGGCCGCCGAAATTGCTCACGTCGGCCACGCCGCGCACCTGCTGCAGGCGCGGAATCACGGTCCAGAATTGCAGTTCGGACAGTTCGCGCAGGGAGCGCGTTTTTGATTCCAGCGTGTAGCGGTAGATCTCGCCCGTGGGCGAGGTATAGGGATCGAGGCCCGGCTTGGCGTCGTAGGGCAGGTTCACGCTGGCCAGGCGTTCCTGCAGCCGCTCGCGCGTGAAGTAGCCGTCGCTGCCATCCTCGAACACCACGGTGATCAAGGACAGCGCAAACAGGCTGCGCGTGCGCAGCACGTGCATGCCCGGAGTACCGAGCAGGGCGCGCTCCAGGGGAATCGTGATCTGCTGCTCGATTTCCTCGGCGCCCAAGCCCGGTACCTGCGTGACGATCTGCGAGGTGACGTCGGCGATGTCGGGATAGGCTTCGATGGGCAGCTGCTTCCAGCAATAGACGCCGTAGGCGGCGACGAACAGCAGCACGAGCCAGACGATGCCGCGCCGCTGGCAGCAGGTGGCGATGACACGGTCAATCATTGAGCAGCACTCCTTCCTTGACGACGATGCGTTCGCCCGCGCGCAAACCCGAGACGATTTCCACCTGGTCTCCATGGCTGGCGCCCACTTCCACCGTGCGCGGCGTGAATACCAGCGGACTGCGCTCGACCATCACGCGCGTCGATGGCCCGCTTTGCAGCACGGCGGCCGCCGGCACGAGGAGGGCGCGGCGGGAAGCGCCAGCGAATCCAGCGTGGGCGAACATGCCGGGCTTGAAGGCGCCGGCGCGGTTATCGATGGCCACGCGCACCTTCACCGTGCGCGTTTCGGGATCGAGCACGGCGCCCACATACGCGACCTTGCCTTCGAAAGCCTTGCCGGGCCAGGCGTCGACCGTGATGCGGGTCGCTTGGCCCACGGCCACCTGCGCCAGATCCCTTTCGGCCACGTTGGCCGACAGCCACACGGTGGACAGATCTGCCACCGTCATGACGGGTGCGTTGATATCGTTCCAGTAGCCGCCCTGGGCGCCTTCCATGGCGATCACGGTGCCGGCGATGGGCGAACGCAAGACATAGTCGCGGCGGGTGCCGCGCGCGCCGGCGCCGTACTGGGCCAGCTTGTCGGCGCTGGCCTGCGCGTCGCTGCCGGCCTGCGCAAAGGCTGCCTGCGCCGCTTCGTACTCCTTGCGCGCGGCGATTTCCGCCTCGAACAGCGTCTTCTGGCGTTCCAGCTCCTGGCGCGCCTGCAGCAGGGCGGATCTGGCCTTGCTGTCGTCCGCATAGGCGGCGCTCAGCTCCGCCGAGTCGAGCGTGAACAGCGGGTCGCCCGCCTTCACGCTGTCGCCCAGTGAACGCTGCAAGCGCGTGATGCGCCCGGCCAGCGGCGGTGTGATTTTCACCAGTTTTTCCGGCATCGCCTCGATGCTGCCGGGCGCCTGCGTCTGCGTGGCGATGTCCTGTTCCTGCACGGCGGCGATCTGCAGGCGCTGGCGCAGCGGCGACATTTTGTCGACGGCGATACTGCCGTCGTCCAGGTGCGTCGATTGGGCGGGCGGCGTGGCCGCCGGCGTCGGCTTGGCGCAGCCGGCCAGGGCCGAGCAGGCGAGAGCGAGGGCGCAGCTGGCGCCCAGGGCGTTGCGGGTGGTCGTGTTCATCCCGTGTTTCCTTGTTATTGATGGTGATGGGGCATGTGTGGATGCCGTGCCCAGGCGGGCGTTCAGAGGGGAGTGCAAGCAGCGTCACAGTGTCACTACAGCGCCGGGAAAGCATAACAATGTGCTCCTGAAGAAGCGCCCAAGAACGCCTGAATCATTCTTCAGGTTCCGTGTGCGCACGCTGCGGCGCGGTAAAATGCAAAGCATGGAAAACAAGGTGCGACGCGAAAGGCAGGCATGAGAATCCTCCTGGTGGAAGACGACCGCAAGGCGGCGCGCCTGCTGGCCCGCGGCTTGCAGGAAGAAGGTTTTGTCGTCGACGTGGCGCATAGCGCGGAAGAGGGCGAGGATGAAAGCTATGCCGTCGATTACGACGCGATCGTGCTGGACTGGATGTTGCCGGGCAAGCAGGGCATCGATTTTTGCCGCGACTTGCGCGCGCGCGGCATCCAGACGCCCGTGCTGATGCTCACGGCGCGCGACGCCACGGCCGACCGGGTGGCGGGCCTGAACACGGGCGCCGACGATTACCTGACCAAGCCGTTCGAATTCGAGGAGCTGCTGGCGCGCATCCGCGCCTTGCTGCGCCGCTCCGACATCAGCCGCCCGCTGGTGCTGGCGCTGGCCGATCTGACGCTCGATCCCGTCAGCCACCAGGCGACGCGGGCCGGCGCGCCACTGGTGCTCACTCCCAAGGAGTATGCGATTCTGTTGATCCTGCTGCGCCAGGCGGGCGAGGTGGTCAGCCGCGCGCGCCTGGCCGAGCAGATCTGGCAGGCGGACCTGATCGGCATCGATAACCTGATTGACGTCCACGTGCGCAACCTGCGGGGCAAGGTCGATGCGCCGGGCTTGCCGCCCTTGATCCACACGGTGCGCGGACGCGGTTTCCGCCTGGCGGAAAACCACGGTGGCTAGCTTTCGCAAACGCTTGCTGCTGGTGCACCTGGCCGTCATTCTCGCCATCGTCGCCTGCACGGCGCTGGCCGGCTACTGGGGCTTGTCGCGCGCCGTGCATGGCCAGCTCGATGCGGCCCTGCTGGCGCTGGCCGAGACGGAAATGGCCATGCTGCCGGCCGCGCCGCGCCAGCCCGTGCAGGTGCACGAGGTGGCGCCGGGCCTGGCGCAGCCCTCATTGACGCGCCTGGACCGCCTGGTGCAGATCATCGATGGCGAAGGCCGCGTGCTGGCGCGCAGCCGCAACCTGGAGGCGGCGCAGCTGCCGGCGCCGACCGCCCTGCTGGCGCGCCTGGCGGCCGGCGAGACCGTCTTCGAGACGCTGCCCAAGTTCGGCGAAGAGCCGCTGCGCATGGTGTCGATTCCCGTGCCCACGTCCGGCGCGGGCCTGGCCGTGCAGGTGGCCGGTTCGCTCGACGACACCAATCACGTGCTGGCCGCGGCCACCGTGCTGTTTGGCGCCATGGCGCTGGCCTTGCTGGCGGCCGTGGGGCTGGCTGGCGAAATGCTCACGCGCCGCGTGCTGGGCGCCATCGACGACGTGGTGGACCAGGCGCATTCGATCGGCGAAGCCAGCCTGCACCAGCGCCTGCCCCATCCCGGCACGCAGGACGAAATCGGCCGCCTGGTCGATACCCTGAACGCCATGCTGGACCGCCTGGAACACGGCTACGATGCGCAGCGCCGTTTCACGGCCGACGCCTCGCACGAATTGCGCTCGCCCCTGTCGCGCCTGCGCACGGAAATTGAAATCACCCTGCGCCGCCCGCGCGAGTCGCCCGAGTATGTCGACGCGCTGGCGTCCTGCCTCGATGAAGTGCAGCGCCTGACGACCCTGGTGGAAGAATTGCTGATGCTCACGCGCCTGGACGTGGGCCAGGAGCGCAATGCCGTGGAAACCATCGCACTCAATCCGCTCGTGCAGGCGGCCGCGCAGCGCCTGGAAAAGGCAGCAGCGCAGCGCGGCATCCGCATTGTCTTCGATGGCAGTGTGCCCGTGCAGGCGCGGGTGGCGGCCGGCCCCGTGGATCTGGTGCTGGCCAACTTGCTCGATAACGCCGTGAAGTTTTCGCCGCCCGACAGCATCATCACCTTGCACGTGGCGCGCGAGGGCGAACAGGCGATCGTCGGCGTGGCGGATGCAGGACCGGGCATCGGCGTGGAAGACTTGCCGCATCTGTTCGAACGCTTTTACCGGGGTGCCCAGGCGCGGGCGGGCGAGGCGCCCGGCTTTGGCCTGGGACTGGCCCTGTCGCAAGCCATCGTGCATGCGTATGGCGGCAGCATCGAGGCGCAGAACCGCCCGCAAGGCGGCGCCTTGTTCCTCATGCGCCTGCCGGCCTCAGATTGAAGGCGCGACGCCTTCCCAGCGCACTTGCCGTACTTGCGGCCAGGCGCCCGCGCGGTTGACGAAGCGCACCAGCACGGCGCGCTGCACGGCCTGGCACAGCACCGTGGCGATCAGCTGCACCACTTGCCGGGCTTCGTCCCAGCTGCGCAGCATTTGCGACGGGGCCAGGCCCGCGCCTTTGAGTTCGGCCAGCAGCAGGCGCACCACGTGGTCGGCTTGCGCGGCAGGGCAGGTGACGGTCAGGCGGTAGGTGGCCACGACAGGCGCTTGCCTGGCAAACCAGTGAAAGAATTTTTTCATCATCAGACTCCCCGTTCGGCGACAAATTCCGCGTTGTTGACCAGCGCCCAGCGCACGGCCGAGACGCTGCCTTCCAGGCTGACCTGGCTGACGATCTGCTCCAGCAATCCCAGGCTGGACAGGGGCGTGAGCAGGTCGGCGCGCACTTCGATGCGCCCGGCGTGCGCGGCATCTTCGCTGTGCAGCGATTGCAGCATCAGCGCCGGCATGCCGCTGATCATGCGCAGCATGAGGTTGCGCACCTGGACTTCCTGCTCCGCCTCGCACACGGCCGTGACGCGGTAGATGCTTTCCGTCTCTATGCCCGCTTCGCTGCCGTGCGCGTTGATGCGTTGCGCCAGGTGGCGCAGCACCAGGTTGGCGATCAGCACGAAGCCCGTGCCGATGGCCGCTTCCAGCGCGAAGCCCAGGCCGCACAGGATGCCGATGGCGGCCGAGCACCACAGGGTGGCGGCCGTGTTCAAGCCCCGCACCGTCATGCCTTCGCGCATGATGACGCCGGCGCCAAGGAATCCAATGCCGGACACCACCTGCGCGGCGATGCGCATATGGCCGGCGCTATCGCCTTCGAGCACGGAAACCATCACGAACAGCGAGGCGCCAACGGATACCAGCGCGTTGGTGCGCAGGCCCGCCATGCGCTGGCGCAGCTGGCGTTCGGCGCCGATCATGGCGCCCAGGGTCAAGGCTGCGGCAACGCGCAGCGCAAAGTCAAATACCACCATCAGTTTCTCCCGGCTGGGGAGGAACAGGCGAGTGCAAGGGCGAAGACAATTCGCCCCGAAAGGGGGCAGCAGACGAATAACGGTGGAACGATGAGGAGGGAAGTGGCGACGAGAGAGTACTGTCGCTGGTAAAACCACACCTTGCCATGGGCAGGGCGGGCGGAATGCGCGCGTCTTGCCTAAGGCCGATCGCCGATGGTCAATCGACTACTGTCACTGGAACAAGCACCCACGAGTCACTCCATATCATTGATAACGGGGACAGTCTAGCCAGTGGGGCAGCTTTGGTCAACTGAAGCTCTCTTCAGGTAGCCGCCGCGTCGTCCCCGCCAATGCGGGGACGGTGAAGGCGACCGGTAGTTCAGTGGGCGTGTGCCTTGCCGTCGTCTGCGGATTCGGCATGCTCACCGCCGCCAAAGAAGCGCGCGGCGCGCTTGCCCAAGCTGTCGAGGTAGGTGTAGGCGACGGGCACCACCACCAGTGTCAGCAAGGTCGAGGTGATCACGCCGCCGATGACGGCGCGGCCCATCGGCGCCTGCGATTCGCCACCGTCGCCCATGCCGATGGCCATCGGCAGCATGCCGAAGACCATCGCCAGGGTCGTCATCAGGATGGGGCGCAGACGCACTTGCCCCGCTTCCATCAGCGCCTCGAACTGCCCCAGGCCTTCGCGCTGGCGCTGGTTGGTGAAGTCGACCAGCAAGATCGCGTTCTTGGTCACTAAGCCCATGAGCATGATGAAGCCGATCACGGAGAAGATGTTCAGGGTGCTGCCCGTAATCAGCAGCGCGGCCAGCACGCCGATCAAGGAGAGCGGCAGGGACACCATGATGGCGATCGGCTGCAAGAAGCTGCCGAACTGCGAGGCCAGCACCAGGTAGATGAAGATAACGGCGATCCCCAGCGCCATCATCGCGCCGCCCATGGTTTCGGCCATCTGCTGCGCATTGCCGGCCACGTCGAAGCGCACGCCCGGTGGCAGGTCGATGGACTTGATGGCTTTCTGCACGTCGGCGTCGACGTCGCCGGCGGGGCGGCCCTGCGTGCCCGCATAGATGGCGACGCGGCGCTGCAAGGCCTGGCGTTTGAGCACTTGCGGGCTGGACGAGGGCACGAATTCGACCACCTGGCGCAGCGGAATCATGACGGGCTTGCCGTTGGCGTCAAGCTTGCTGGATGCCAGCGACAGGTCGGCCAGGTCGGCCACCTTTTGCCGGCCTGATTTGGGCAGCTGCACGTTGACGTCATAGTTTTGTCCATCGGACGCCAGCCAGTGGCTGACCGTGTCGCCCGCAACAAAAGGACGCAGGGCATTGCCGATCTGCTGCACCGACAATCCCAGGTCGCTGGCCAGTTCGTTATTGATCTTCACGGTGGTCGATGGATTGGCGCCTTCCTGGCTGTACTCCATGTCGGCCAGGCCCTTGATGGTGCGCATCTTGTCCATCAGGCGGTGCGCCACCGCATCGAGCTTGCCTTCGTCCGTGCCAAGGATGGCGATGAAGATGGGACGGTTGCCGACGGACAGAGTGATGCCGGCGATCGGCGCCAGGCGTTCGCGGATCAGCTTTTCCAGTTCCTGCTGCGAGCGGCGCTTGTGCGTCTTGAGGTCCGTCAGTTTCAGGTTCACCTCGGCCGCGTTGCGTCCATCGGGCGTGCCGATATTGGCCACCAGGCTGTCGATTTCGGGGAATTCCTTCAGGGCCGTTTCGATCTGGCGCACTTTGCTATCCGTGTATTCGAGGCTGGAGCCGACGGGCGTCTTGAAGCGCAGGTTGACCCAGCCCTGGTCCGTCTCGGGGAACATCTCGCCGCCGATCATGGGCACGAGCATCAGGCTGCCCACGAACAGGGCCACGGCCGTGGCCAGGGTGGTCTTGCGCCAGCGCAGGGCCACTTTCAGTACCTTGCCATACCAGACGTGCAGGCGGTCGATGCCCGTCTCGATCCAGGCCATGAAGCGGCCCAGCCACGGCACGTACTTGAAGCGGTCCTTGACGGGGTCGCGCCAGACGGACGACAGCATGGGGTCAAGCGTGAAGCTGACGAACAGCGAGACGAGCACGGCGACGGCCACGGTGATGCCGAACTGCAGGAAGAAGCGGCCGATGATGCCGTCCATGAAGGCGACAGGGACGAACACGGCGACGATGGCGAATGTGGTGGCCATCACGGCCAGGCCGATCTCATTGGTGCCGTCGTTGGCCGCCTTGTAGTGATTCTTGCCCATGCCCAGGTGGCGCACGATGTTTTCGCGCACGACGATGGCGTCATCGATCAACAGGCCTATGCACAGCGACAGCGCCATCAGGGTCAAAAAGTTCAGCGTAAAACCGAAGGCCTTCATGGCGATGAAGCTGGCCAGCACGGAGATCGGCAGGGTCAAGCCCGTGATGATGGTCGAGCGCCACGAGTGCAGGAACAGGAAGACGATCACCATGGTCAGCACGGCGCCTTCGATGATGGTACGCTTGACGTTATTGAGCTGGCTTTGCACGCGTTCCGATTCGTCGTCGAGCACGCGCAGCTTGATATCGGGCGGCAGGGTCTTTTGCAGGTCCGCCGCCACTTTCAGGATGCCGGTGCCCACTTCGACCACATTGGCGTCCTGCACCTTGGTGATTTCCATCGTCACGGCTTGCTGGCCGTTCATGCGCGAAATCGACAGTTCCTCCTGCTCGCCGTCGACGACGGTGGCCACCTGGTCCAGGTACACGGGGCCGACGGCGCGGCGCGCGACGATGATCTTGCCGAACTCGCGCGCATCCTTGATCTTGCCTTCCACGCGCACCAGCTGTTCGGCCGCGCCATGGCTGATGGAGCCGGCCGGCAGATTGGTATTCGTGGCCTGGATGGCGCGGATGACCTCATCGACGCCGATGCCCTGGGCATTGAGTTCGATCGGCTTCATGCTGATGAGGATCTGGCGCGCGCGCAGGCCGCGCAGCTTGACTTGTCCCACGCCAGCCACGCTCTGGAAGCGCTTGCTGATGATTTGCTCCGTCATGGTCGACAGCGCGCGCAGGTCATGTCCGGTCGATGTCAATACGATGGTGGCGATGGGGCGTTCGTTGTCGCCTTCGGCGCGGGCGATGAACGGGTCCTTGGCTTCTTTCGGGAAGCGCGGACGCACCAGGGCCACCTTGTCGCGCAAGTCCTGCATGGCCTTGTCCATATTCGTCGACAGCTCGAATTCCAGGTAGACGCCGGCGCGTCCTTCCCACGAGTTGGCGCGGATGGTCTTGATGCCGCTGACGGTGTTGACGGCGTCCTCGATGGGGCGCGTGATGTCGTTTTCCACGGCTTCGGGCGAGGCGCCCGGATAGTTCACTTCAATGGCGGCGAACGGGAACTGCACGCTGGGCATGCTTTCCACGCCCAGGCCACGGTAGGAGAAGATGCCGAGCACCACCAGCGCCACCATGACCATGGTGGCGAAGACGGGGTTTTGAATACTGACTTTGGTCATCCACATGGCTTAATCCTTCCGTGCCAGCACGGCTGCCGGCGCGGCGGGCACGGTTGGGGAGGTGGCTGGCGCGGCGAAGGTCACGCTGTGGCCCGGCTTGACGCCATCGAGTTTGGCGATGATGACTTTCGCGCCCGGCACCAGGCCGGAGGTGACTTCCGCATAGCCTTCATCCTCGTTGCGCAAGCCCAGAGTGACGGGCTGGGCGACGACCTTGTTGTTCACCAGCGCATACACGACGGGGCCCTGCTTTTCATTGCGCACGGCCGTCAGGGGCACCAGCGGCGCCACGACTGATCGCTCGGTGACGATGCTGCCCTTGGCGAACATGCCGCCGCGCAGCGCGCCATCGCCATTGTCGACGGCGATGTAGACGAGCATGGCGCGCGAGCCGCTCTCGGTGGTGGGGTTGATGCGCGTGACCTTGCCGGCGAAGTCGCGCGCGCCGAAGCCGTCGACCTTGAAATGCACGTCCTGGCCCAGCTTGATGCGGGGGATTTCCGCGCTGGGCACGGGCGCTTCCAGGGTCAGTTGCGCCAGGTTGACGATGGTGTAGACGGGCATGTCGGGCGAGACTTTTTCGCCGGCCTGCAGGTGGCGCTTGCTGACGATGCCGGCCATCGGCGCGCGGATCACGGTGTCGGCCAGCGCGATGCGGGCGATGTCGACCATCGCGGCGGCGGACTTCACATTGGCGCGCGCCAGGTCGACCGAGTTTTGCGTCGTGTCGTAGGCCGTTTGCGAAATGTATTTTTGCTTGAGCAGGGCCTGGCTATTCGCTTCATTCTTGCCGGCCATCGACAATCGCGCCTGCGCTTCGTCGAGCATGGCTTGCTGCTGCGTCAGGCGGGCGCGCAGGTCGGCCGCGTCCAGACGCACGAGGATTTGCCCATTCGCCACTTGCTGGCCTTCCTGCAAGGTGGTTGCCTCGATCACGCCGGAAACCTTGGCCTTGATGGTGGCCTGGGTCAAGGGCGCCAGCGAACCGGACAGGGGCAGGCTGATGGACAGCGCGCGCGCGGCAATGGCGGCCACGTCGCCCTGCGCCAGTTCATGTACGGGCGTCTTTTCCTGTTCCTTCTTCTTGCTCGCCTGCAGTTCGGCCGCCTTGGCGGCCTGCTGCTTCGATTGCATCACCGTCCAGCCGCCGCCGGCCAGGCCCAGCACGACGAGGATCAGCACGGGGGTACGCCAGCGCCGGCGGCGCGTGGCGGCAAGGGGGGAGGCGGGGGGCAGGGTCTCGTTTTTCATAGGTTTTTTTCAGGAGCGGCGCAGGGCTTCGGCGCCAGGTCTCGGTACGGCCGGCCTGTCGCTGGCCGGGAGAATTCGGGTAGCGCATCACCGTGGTGGCCGCAGGCAGCACGCCTGCCGCTGCGGCCGTTCACGGCGATGCGCATGTTGCCACTTTAGGAAGATTCAAGTCCGGCCGCCATACCCGTGCGACAGATTGCACAAAATCGGGGCTGGAATGCAAAAAACGGCGACCGGAACCAACTTGCCCGCGTCGACGCCGCGCACGTCACGATGCTTGCGCATCCTCAAGAAGCCGATTCGCCGGCGCGCAAGAATGGTCAGGATGGTTGCGCCACCGGACAGGCCATACGCCCGCCGGTCGCCGCGCGGCCGCGCCACGGGGGGCTGATGTCTGATCGGATTGCCGGAGCCGCCCCGTCGCCGGGCCGTTTGCTGGCCGCTGCCGAACCGCAGGCGGGCGCGGCCGGCAAGGCGCTCGATTTGCTGTCCATCATCGTTGCCGCCGTCGAACAGGCACCGGGCCTGGCCGTGCGCGGCATCGACCGCGATGGCATCGTGCGCTACTGGAGTGTTGGCGCCGCGCGCCTGTATGGCGTGACGGCCGAGCTGGCGCTGGGCCAGCCGTGGGCCAGGGTGGCCGCCGCGCTGCCGGATGCCGCCACCGTGGCCGGGGAGCTTGCCGGTGAACTGGCGGCCGTGTGGGAGAGCGGCAAGGCGCGCAGCACGCGTCTGTGGAAGCTGGGCGCCGACGGGGCCACGCCGCGCTGCATCTGTTCCACCGTATTCCCCGTCATGCAGTCCGGACACGTGCGGCAAGTGGTCTGCATCGATGTCGACATCACGGCCAGCGGCCAGGATGGCGCCGCGCAGGGCGCCTTGCTGCTGATGGGCGACAATTTCCGCCAGCTGTACCAGAAATCCGCCGATGCCATTCTGCTGCTGCGCGACGAGCATATCGCCGAGGCGAATCCGGCCGCCATTGCCCTGTTTCAATGTGAAGACCGGCAGCGGCTGCTGGGGCGCCGTCTCAGCGATTTTTCCCCCTTGCGCCAGCCTGATGGCGCATTGTCCTCGTTGCACGGCACGCAACTGGCGGCGCAGGCCCACGCGGACGGCAATTGCCGCTACGATTGGCGCTATCAGACGTGCACGGGCGAGCTGTTCTGGGGCGAAGTGCTGCTCACGTCCGTCACGCTCGACCACACCTATCTGTTTTATGCCGTGATCCGCGATATTTCCTCGCGCAAACTGGCCGAGCGGGCTCTGTACCTGTCGGCACAGGTGGTCGAGCATGCGCGCGAGGCCATCGTCGTGCTGGACCCGCAGCAGCGCGTCGTCAGCATGAATCCCGCGTACAGCGAGATCAGCGGCTACAGCCTGGACGACATGCTTAGTAAACCGTTCGTCCTGCAGGGCGTGGAGCCGGATGCGCCCGCGTTTTTCGACCATGTGTGGGACGAAGTCGAGGCGAACGGTTATTGGCAAGGCGACATCATGGGTCAGCGCAAGGCGGGCGGGCGCTACCCGGCCTGGCTGTCGCTGACGGCCATCCGCGACCCGCAGGGGCAATTGAGCAATTACCTGGCCATCCTCAGCGACATCAGCGAGCGCAAGAAAAACGAGGAACACACGCGCCACCTGGCCGAGCACGATTTCCTCACCGACTTGCCGAACCGGGTGCTGCTGCTGGATCGGCTGTCGCTGGCGCTGGCGGCCGCGCGGCGCAAGCTGAGCATGCTGGCCATCCTGTACCTGGACCTCGACCACTTCAAGCACATCAACGACAGCATGGGCCACCACGTGGGCGACTTGCTGCTCAAGGAAGTGGCGCGGCGCCTCGTGCGCTGCGTGCGCGGCGTGGACACGGTCAGCCGGCATGGCGGCGACGAGTTCGTCATCATCCTGGCCGAGGTGGGCGGCATCGACCAGGTGGCCCACGTGGCGGCCAGCCTGCTGCATGCCGTGACGCAGGTGTACCAGCTGGGCGACTACGAACTGCATGTGTCGACCTCGATCGGCGTGGCCATCTTTCCCAGCGATGGCGACGGCATCGACAGCCTCGTGCACAACGCCGACATCGCCATGTACCACGCCAAGGAAAGCGGGCGCAATAATTTCCAGTTTTTCAATGCCGAGATGAATGCGCAAATCGTTGAGCGGGCCAGCCTGGAGCAGGGCTTGCGCGAAGCGCTGGGACGCGATGAATTCGTGCTGGAGTTCCAGCCCGCGCTCGATGTCGCCAGCGGGCAGATCCTCGGCGCCGAAGCGCTGCTGCGCTGGCGCCACCCGCAACTGGGCGTGCTGCCGCCCGAGCGCTTCATCGCCGTGGCCGAGGAATGCGGCTTGATGGTGTCGATCGGCAACTGGGTGCTGCGCCACGCCTGCCTGCGCGCGCGCGCCTGGCACGATGCGGGCCATGACTGGCGCGTAGCCGTGAATCTGTCGCCGGCGCAATGCCTGCACAATAATTTATTGCTCAGCGTACAAGAGGCGCTGGCCGTGTCGGGTTTGCCCGCCGGCTGCCTGGAACTGGAAGTGACGGAATCGTTGCTGATGAAGGGCGGCGCGCGCCTGGCCGGCGTGCTGGCGCAACTGCGCGCGCTGGGCGCCAGGCTGGCCATTGACGACTTCGGCACCGGCTATTCGCGCCTGGCCAATCTGCGCCATTACCCGGTGGATAAACTCAAGATCGACCCCTCGTTTCTGCCCACCGCCGATGGCGCGGCAGGCGAGTCCGACACGGCCGTCGCCGCCACCATCATCGCCATGGCGCGCGAACTGCAATTGACGGTGATCGCCGAAGGCGTGGAAACGGCGCAGCAGCTGGCGTATCTGCGGGGGCAGGGTTGCCAGCAATACCAGGGGCGCTATGCCAGCGCGCAAGTGGAGGGCAGCGTGCTGGCGAAGTTGTTACATTAGTTATTGCATTAGTGACAGAGTTAATCAATGTTTCCCAGCAGCTTGATGCGCGCCAGCACCTGGCCATGGTCGGACGCATATGGCAAGCCCAGCAGCAAATGGTCGTTGAGATAAGTCACTTCCTGCAGCACGCCGATGGCGCGCGGCGAGGCAGGATGAAAATGTTCGGACACGAGAATGTGGTCGATCGTCATGTAGGCGCTGTCGTGGATATTCGTGTAGCCCACGTGGCGCAGGGCATCCTGGCGCAGCTGGATGGCGTTGGCGTCGTACAGGCGCGCGCGCATTTCCGGCATGTCACCATGCGGTTCGCACGGCGCGCCCGCGCCCATGACGATGGCCGTGGTGACGGCATTGGCGATGTCGTTGAAGTCGCCCAGCACGATGCGGGGACGGCCGCTGTGGCCCAGTTCGCTTGCCAGCACGCGCAGGGCCACGGCTTCCGCGCCGCGCCGCTGCAGCGAGCGCAGGTTGGCCAGCGCGTAGCTGGCCGCATCGTAGCCGTCGCCATGGCGGTAATCGGGCCGGCGCGATTTCAAATGCACGACGACCACATCCGTGAGCTGTCCACCAGGCAAGATGACCTGGACGTGCAGGGGGGCGCGGGCAAAGCGGCAGGCGTTGTCCTCGGCGGACACGCTCACGCCGGTAGGAAAATCCGCCCAGGCAACACCAGCGCCGGCCAGCGGCAGGCGCGACACGAGCGCCACCGTGGGCAGCATGCGCCCGCTAGCATCCATCGCGTCGTAGCCGGCCACGGTGGCTTCGCGGTAATGGCGCGTGCGCGACAGCACGTCGCGCAAGGCCGCTTGCGAGAAAATTTCCTGGAAAGCGATCACGTCGGCGTCGAGCAGGTCGATCTGCCGCGCCGTCCACTCCGCCTTGGCTGCGTATTGCGCCGGGCTCAACGGTTCCAGGTTGTCATACAATTTCGCCCCGGCGGGGGCAAGGTTGCAGACATTGAATGTGGCAAAGCGGATTTCTTCCTGCATAATTAGCACTCCTCACTGAACGATCAGCGTATCACGCATGGCTAAAAAAGAGCATATTTCCGAAACCCAGGCGACGCAGCTGCTGCGCAAGCATCAAGTTTCCTTTGAAGAACATCCGTATCCGTACGAAGAGCACGGCGGTACCAGCGTCTCGGCGCGCGAACTTGGCGTGCCCGAGCACTCTGTGATCAAGACCCTGGTGATGCAGGACGAGGCGGCCAAGCCGATGATCGTGCTCATGCATGGCGATTGCAAGGTGTCGACCAAGAACCTGGCGCGTGGCATCGGCTGCAAGTCCGTCGAGCCGTGCAAGCCGGAAGTGGCGCAGCGCCATTCCGGCTACATGATCGGCGGCACCTCGCCGTTCGGCACGAAGAAGGCCATGCCCGTGTACGTGGAAGAGTCGATCCTGGCGCTCGAACGCATCTACATCAATGGCGGGCGGCGCGGTTTCCTCGTCTCGCTGGCGCCGCAGGTGCTGCTCGATTTGCTCAAGGCCAAGCCGGTGCAGTGCGCCTTGCAGGATTAAGAAAACTGGATACCGCCCTGTCCGCGGACCGGGCGCTGGTGTATATTCTGCTGCGCCAGCCTCGATGCTGGTGTAATAAACACAATAAAGGGAAGAAATGAATCCAGTAATCACAACCGTGGCAATGACAGTGGCCGCTTACTTGCTCGGCTCGATATCGTTTGCCGTGGTGATGAGCAAGGTCTACGGCATTGCCGATCCGCGCACCTATGGCTCGAAAAATCCGGGCGCCACGAATGTGCTGCGCAGCGGCAACAAGGGCGCCGCCATCATGACCCTGCTGGGCGATGGCGCCAAGGGCTGGCTTGCCGTGTTCCTGGCCGACCATTTTTCTACTGCGCTGGGTGTGGGCGACATGGCCGTGGCCCTGGTGGCCATCGCCGTTTTTCTTGGCCATTTGTGGCCCGTGTTCTTCCGCTTTGTCGGCGGCAAGGGCGTGGCCACGGCCCTCGGCGTGCTGCTGGGCATCAATCCATGGCTGGGCCTGGCTACCCTGGCCACCTGGCTGATCATTGCCTACGCGTTTCGCTATTCCTCGCTGGCAGCGCTGGTGGCGGCCCTGTTCGCGCCGTTTTACTATGGCTTGCTGTTCGGCGTCGATCCCATCTTGCTGTCCGTCATCGTCATGAGCGTGCTGCTGGCTTACCGCCACAGCCAGAACATCGCGAACTTGCTCTCTGGTAAGGAAAGCAAGATCGGTGGCAAGAAGGATGCGGCCAAGGCGCCCGTCAAGAAAAAGTAAGCGCTTGATTTCCCGCGGCCCGCACGCATATGCTGTGCTTGCGGCGCCGCGCGGTGCGGCCGCCACCGATTCGCGCAAAGGCTGCCCACCATGACTGTTTCCACCACCTCCGCCACACCCGTCCCCGTCCGTATCGATTTCGTCTCCGACGTTTCCTGCCCCTGGTGCGTGGTCGGCCTGAAATCGCTGGAGCAGGCGCTGGACAAGCTGCAAGACACCGTCCAGGCCGACATCCACTTCCAGCCCTTCGAACTGAACGCCAATATGCCGCCTGAAGGCGAGGATATCGGCGAGCACATTGCCCGCAAATACGGTTCCACCCCGGAACAGATGGCGCAGTCGCGCGAAGCCATCCGTGCGCGCGGCGAGCAGCTGGGCTTTACCTTCGCCATGGACAAGCGCGGCCGCATCTACAACACCTTCGACGCGCACCGTCTGCTGCACTGGGCCGCACTGGAAGGGCGCCAGAAAGAACTCAAGATGGCGCTGTTCGATGCCTACTTTACGCAGGGACAAAATCCCTCGTCGCACGAAGTACTGCTGAAAGTGGCGGGCAAGGTGGGGCTAGACACCGTGAAAGCGGCCGACGTGCTGGCCTCCGGCGCCTATGCGGACGAGGTGCGCGCGCAGGAACAGTTCTATCAGCAAAATGGCATCAACTCGGTACCGGCCGTCATCATCAACGAGCGCCACCTGATTTCCGGCGGCCAGCCGCCCGAAGTGTTCGAGCAAGCCTTGCGCCAGATCATCGCCGGCGCCTGAACCAGGCGCCAATGGCGCGCGCCATGGCGGACTTTTTGCGCTACACTCGGCGCAGAAGGAGGATAGTCAAATGCCAACAGCCCGCTGGAATGGCGCCGTCATCGCGCAAGCCACCGATGCGCAGGTGCAAGTCGTTGAAAACAATGTATATTTTCCTTTGTCGGCAGTGACGCAGGACTACCTGCGTCCCAGCAGCCACACGAGCGTCTGCCCGTGGAAGGGCACGGCCAGCTATTACGACGTCGTCGTCGATGGCCAGACGAATGCCAACGCGGCCTCGGTTTACCCCGAGCCCAAGGATGCCGCCAAGCAAATTGCCGGTCACGTCGCCTTCTGGCGTGGCGTCAGCGTCGAGCGCTGACCTGGCTCCCCCAATTTCCCGATAAAGAAAGCAGACGATGGATTTACGCCTCGCCGTGTACCAACTCGCCTCGGCCCATGCGCTCGATGCCCAACAAACCCGGCAGTTGCAGGAAGTGGCCGGCTTCCAGCGCGAACCGGCGCGCCTGGCCTACTGGCTGCCGCGCGGCGTGGCCGTGCTGGGCGCCGTGCTGCTGGGCATGGGGCTGATCTGCTGGGTCGCCGCCAACTGGGAAGACTTCGGCCGCATGGGCCGCTTCGCGCTGCTGCAAGCGGTGCTGGCCGCCGCTTGCGTGGGCGCGTTTGCCGTGCCCAGGGCGAGAGTCCCCTTGCTGCTGCTGGCCTTGCTGGCCATCGGCGGCCTGTTCGCTTACTTCGGCCAGACGTACCAGACGGGCGCTGATCCGTGGCAGCTGTTCGCCCTGTGGGCCGTGCTGGCCTTGCCCCTGTGTTTTGTCGCGCGCAGCGACGTGCTGTGGACGCCGTGGATGCTGATACTGGCGACGGCCGCCACCCTGTGGATGCAGGCGCAGGCGCGCCATAGCTGGCGCATCGATTCGGCCGACCTGGGCATTTTCGTCAGCGGCTGGCTGGCCGTGCTGCTTGCCTGTGCGTTTGTCTCGCCTCTGCTGGCGCGCTGGACGGGCGCGGGCAGCTGGGCCTTGCGCCTGGGCCTGGTGCTTGCCACCATCCTCATCACGGGCACGGCCGTCAGCGCCCTGTTCGGCCACGATATCGAATCACCGTACTGGGCCGGACTGGGCTTGCTGCTCGTGGCCGGCGTCTTGCTGGCCACCGGCCGGTTCTTTGACGTGTTCGGCCTGAGCGCCGTCGCGCTCGGTATCAACACCTTGCTGGTGGGCGGCCTGACGCACGTGCTGTTCAACGGCCAGGGCGATGGCGTGGGCGCGCTGGCCATGCTGGGCTTGCTGGCCGCCGTGCTGCTGGCCTTGACCGTGCAAGGCATTTTGTGGCGCACGCGCCGGGAGACGGCATGAACAATGTGAATAGTCAACGAGCCGACGCGCTCGCCACCCTGATCGACGACGCTACGCGCGCCGGCCTGTTGCCGCCCAACGCTACCCGTCCCGTGCAGGATGTTCGGCCGTGGCCGCTGGTGCTGATGACGGCGTTCGGCGCCTGGCTGGCTGCCATTCCCCTGATGATCGCGCTGGGCGTGGGCCTGGAAAGCGTCGTGCGCCACGGTCCCGGCGCGTATGTCGTGGCCGCCATCGTGCTGGTCGTGGCCGTGCTGCTGATCCGCGCGCGCGGCGTGGCGCTGTTCGTCGAGCAGCTGGCCGTGCCCTGCCTGCTGGTGGGCGGCGGCTTGCTCGGCTATGCCCTGTACCGCGACTATTCCACGCAGACGGCGTCGCTGCTGTTGTGCCTGGCATGTCTGATGGTGGCCGCCGCCTTGCCGCGCGACTGGCTGCGCGTGTTGCTGGGCCTGGTCGCCTGCGGCTTGCTGGGACTGGGCATCGTCGATAGTACGCGCGACTGGATTTTCGAGAACGATCCCACGGAGCTGTATTTTGCCTGGATGCTGGCCCTGGCCTTCTGGCTGGCCGCCCACTGGCTGCAGAAGCAAGCGTTCAACGATGGCCGCGGCGCACCCGTCGCCGCCTTTCTGGAATCGCTGTCGACGGGGTGGGTCCTGGCAATCTTGCTGGGGCTGGTCTTCTGGTCCGGCATGACCTTCATGCTGGGTGGCGCCTTGGGCGGTGGCTTTGCCGGCGAAGTGGCGCGCGAAGTGACGCGGCACCAGGGTATCGCCTGGTATGCGCAAGCCTTGAATGGCGTCTCGCTCGTGCTGGCTGCGGCGGCCGCTGCCTGGACGGGATGGCGCTGGCCCGCATTGCGCCAGTTGCCGGCCATCGGCGTGGCGCTGGTGCTGATCGTGCTGTCCTGGTTCATGCCGGCGCTGGGGCCCGTGCTGCTGATCCTCGCGTATTGCGTGACGAGCGGGCGCTCGCGCGTGGCCGTGGCGGCCGCGCTGGCGGCGGCGTGGATCATCGGCAGCTTTTATTATCAGCTGGCCTGGCCGCTGGCCAGCAAGGCGGCGCTGCTGGCCGTGGCCGGCGCCGTGCTGTGCGCGCTGTCGTGGCTGGCCACGCGCGGCGCCGTGCTGCACCTGGTGGAAAGCAAACCGGCGGACGTGGTTCTGGAGCACCGCGCTGTGCGCCTGGGCGTGCTGGGCGGCTTGCTGCTGGTGCTGCTGGTGGCCAATGGCGGCATCTGGCAAAAAGAGCAGCTGATTGCCAAAGGACAAGCGATCTTCGTGGAACTGGCGCCCGTCGATCCCCGCTCGCTGATGCAGGGCGACTATATGCGCCTCAATTTCCAGGGCCTCGGCGTGCTGTCCACCCTGGCCAGCGTGGAGCGGGCGCCCGGCCGGCCCCTCGTGGTGGCCACGCGCGATGCACGCGGCGTGGCGGAACTGCTGCGCCCGTACACCAGCGAGGCGCTGGCGCCCGGCGAATTCCTGCTCGAACTGACGCCGAAGGATGGGAACTGGGTGCTGGTCAGCGATGCCTGGTTCTTCAAGGAAGGCGAGGCGGCGCGCTGGGAAAAGGCCCGCTATGGCGAGTTCCGCGTGCTGCCCGACGGCCGCGCCTTGCTGGTGGGCATGCGTGGCCCGGAGCTGGAGAAGCTGTAGCGCGGGACCACTATGGGGCGGGCATCCTGTAAAATTGCCCGATGGATAATATTACGCATTCGGTCATCGGCCTCGGGGTCGGCGAACTGGTACACCGCAGCCTGCCGCCCGAGCCGCAGCTACCCGCACAGCGCACCCGGCGTGCGCTGTTTCTGTTTTCGGCATGGTTTGCCAGCAACGCGCCCGACCTGGACCTGGTGCTGACAAAACTGTTGCCGCGCCCCTTCGGCTACATGTTGCACCACCGTGGCCACACGCACACCTTGCTGCTGGCTTTGCCGCAGGCGCTGCTCTTGCTGGCCTTGCTGTGGCTGCTATGGCCCGGCGCGCGCCGCTTGCTGAAAAACAGCGTGCCCGCCCGCATCGGCCTGGCGGCCTGTCTGCTGCTGGGATTCTGCTTGCACATGGGCATGGATTTCCTCAATTCCTATGGCTTGCACCCGTTTTATCCGTTCGACAGCCGCTGGCTGTATGGCGACATGGTCTTCATCGTCGAGCCCATGTTCTGGGTGCTGCTGGGCGTGCCCGTGATCATGTCCTTGCGCTACGGCATCGTCAAAAGCGTGCTGCTGGCGGGGCTGGCGGCGGCCCTGTGTTTCTTCACCTATAAAACCTATCTGGCGCCGGCCTCGCTGGCCGTGCTGCTGGGGCTGGGCGCGATCCTGGCCGTGCTGCAAGGGCGGGCCGGCGAACGGGGGCGCGGGCCGCTGCTGCTGGCTTTCGCGCTGGCCACCACCTTCATCGGTACGCAGGGCGTGGCTTCGGCCCTCGGCCGTACGCGCATCGAGGCGGCCGTGCAGCGGCTCGATCCCGGCACGCGCGTGTGGGACGTGTCGATGACGGCGTTTCCCAGCAACCCGCTGTGCTGGATCTACGTCTCGCTCGACAGCAAAACGGACGTGTACACCTTGCGGCGCGGCACCCTGAGCCTGCTGCCCGCATCGCTGGCGCCCGCCGCCTGCCCGGCCGGCCTGACCGAAACCAGCAGGCAGGGCCGGCAACTGGCGCCCGGCATTGCCGTCTCCGCCCAGGCGGCGGGTAGCCTGGCCGCCTTGCGTGCCTTGCAGGAAGACAATTGCTATGTCGACGCCTGGTTCCGCTTTGCCCGCATGCCCAGGTTGAATGCGGACAAGCTGACGGACGTGCGTTTCAACCCCGGCATGCTGCCAAATTTCACCACCGTGGAACTGCAGCAGTTCCGCAACCGGCCGTGTCCCGCCTACGTGCCGGGCTGGGACCGCCCCCGCGCCGACATGCTGGCGCCGCCGAAATAGACAGCGGAGATGTTGCTCCTGGGAAAAAATATCGCGTGTGCGCCTGTTTTGCCACGGTTCAGCATGCAATAATTGCCAATTCGGCATGGATATCATTGAGTTAGGATTATTTTGGAAGAGCAACACGCCTTACCGTATTTGCGGGAAACCCTGCTGTTTCTCGCCCTGGCCGGGATTTTTATTCCGCTATTGCAACGCCTGAGAGTCAATCAGGTGCTCGGCTTCCTGGCCGTGGGCGCCCTGTTCGGCCCGTTCGGCTTCGGCCTGTGGGCCGGCGACTTCACGTGGCTGACGTATTTCTCGTTCGTGCGTGCCGAGCAGGTGAGCGGCCTGGCCGAGCTGGGCGTGATGTTTTTGATGTTCATGATCGGCCTGGAACTGTCGACGGAACGGCTGTGGGCGCTGCGGCGCTGGGTATTTGGCGCGGGCGTGGGGCAGGTGGCCGTCAGCGCCTGCCTGATCGGCGGCGTCGCGTATTACTTTGGTCTGTCGCTGGAAGCGTCCATCGTGCTGGGCCTGGTGCTGTCGCTGTCGTCCACGGCCGTGGTGATGCAGTTGCTGACCGACCAGCGCTCGCTGCAGACGCCGGCCGGCCAGGCGGGCTTTTCCATCTTGATGTTCCAGGATTTGATGGTGGTGCCGCTGTTCATCCTGATCGACGTGTTCGCCAGCGGGCGCAGCGACGACCTGGCCTATCTGCTCAGCTTTGCGGCCGTGAAGTCGGCCGGCGCCATCCTGCTCATCTATCTGCTGGGGCGCAGAGTGATACGCCCCCTGTTCCAGTTTTTCGTCAAGAAACGCCAGCCCGACGTCTTCATGGCATTGACCCTGCTCAGCACCCTCGGTATCGCTGGCCTGACTTATCTGGCGGGCTTGTCGATGGCGCTGGGCGCCTTGCTGGCCGGCTTGCTGCTGGCGGAAACGGAATTTCGCCATGAAGTGGAAGTGACGATCGAACCGTTCAAGGGCTTGTTGATGGGTCTGTTCTTCATGTCCGTGGGCATGCAGATCGACGTGCGCGAAATCCTCAAGTCGCCCGTGTTGATTCCGCTGGCAGTGCTGAGCCTGTTTGCGGTGAAAACCCTGGTCATCAGCGTGATTTTCCGCATTGGCGGCTTTCACTGGGGACGCGCCGTGGAAACGGGCGTGCTGCTGGGGCAGGGCGGCGAGTTCGCCTTTATCGTTGTCGCGTATGCGCTCGGTACCAAGCTGATCGGCCCGCAGGTGGCGCAATTCGTCATGCTGGTGGTGGGCCTGAGCCTGTTCGCCACGCCGGCGCTGGCCAAGGCGGCGCGCGCGTTCGGCAACTGGTGGGAAAAGCGCCACCACCATCAGCTGGCCGACCTGGCGCACGGCGCGCCGCCGCCGCAGGGCAGCACCGTCATCATCGCCGGATTCGGCCGGGTGGGGCAATTGCTGGCCAAGGTGCTGACGGAGCAGGATATCGCCTACGTGGCGATTGAAAATGATGCGCGCCTGGTGACGACCCTGCATCCGCGCGGGTTTCCCGTGTATTTCGGCGATGCGTCGCGCGCGGAACTGTTGCAAAAAGTCAATGCGGACCGGGCCGCCGCCGTCGTGCTGACCATGGATCATGCGGCCTCCGTGCTGCATGCCGTCAAATCGATCCGCCGCGAATATCCGCAGCTGCCCGTGTATGCGCGGGCCCGTGACGAGGCGCATGCCGTGGCCCTGATACAGGCGGGCGCCACCCTGGTCGTGCCCGAGGCGCTGGAGTCCGCGCTGCAGCTGACGGCCACCGTGCTGCACACGGTGGGCCTGTCGGAAGCGCGCACGACGGACATCGTGCAAGCCGAGCGCGAGCGGCGCAATGCCGTGCTGCTGGCGAAGAAGCTGTCGTAGTGTTGTTGTCAGGCAATCGTGCGTGTCGCCGTGCTTTGTAAATTATCTATACAATAATAGTATATGAGCACACTATCCACATGAAAGCCGCGACGAAGAGCGGAGCGGCGCCCCTGACGCCGCAGCAGCTGGCGGCGCAGGAAACGCAGCAAAAATATGGCAAGCCCGAGCGGGGCTGGCGCGAGCAGGTGTACACCGTCATTTTCGAGGCGGAAACGCGCACGGGCCGCGCCTTCGATTTGCTGCTGATCGCCGCCATCCTGATCAGCGTGACGGTGGTCGTGCTCAGCAGTGTCGCCTCCGTGGCCGAGCGCTATGGCACCTGGCTGACGGCGCTGGAATGGTTTTTCACCATTTTATTTACCATCGAATACTTCGCCCGCCTGGCGTGTCTGCAACATCCGGTACGCTATGCCAAGAGTTTTTTCGGCGTTATCGATTTGCTGGCCATCGTGCCGACCTACATCGGCTTGCTGCTGCCGGGCGCGCACGTGCTGATCGACGTGCGTATTTTGCGCCTGCTGCGCATGTTCCGTATCCTCAAGCTCACGTCGTATGTGCATGAATACACGGTGCTGGGGCGTGCCTTGCTGGCCAGCCGGCGCAAGATCCTCATTTTCTTGTCTTTTGTCATGATGGTGGTCTTTCTGTTGGGTACTGTGATGTACGTCGTGGAAGGGCCGGAGAACGGTTACAGCAGTATCCCCACGTCGATTTACTGGGCCATCAGCACCATGACCACGGTGGGTTTCGGCGATATCACGCCGAAGACCGACATCGGGCGCACCATCGCTTCGCTGATGATGTTGCTCGGCTGGGGCATCCTGGCAGTGCCTACCGGCATTATCAGCGCGGAAATGACGGTACAGCGCAGTTCCAAGCTGGTCACCACGCGTACCTGTCCCACGTGCCTGAAAGAAGGGCTCGATGACGATGCCAACTTTTGCAAGAACTGCGGTGTCGCATTGCCGCCGCTGGCACGTGATTAATTCATAACCATATTTACTTTGTTAAGGCCAACATGATTCCAGTTCGCCTGATCGCGACGGGCAAAGCCGTGCCGTCGCACAGCGTTACCTCCGCCAGCCTGGACCTGACACTGGGCCATCCGGCTGGCTATACCTTGCGCAAGAGCGGGGTGCTGTCGCGCTTTGTCGCCGCGCCCGATGAATCGCAAAGCCAGCTGGGCGCCGCCGCCCTGCTCGACGCGCTGAAGAATGCCAGCCTGCGTCCGGCCGACATCGACTTGCTGATCTGCGCCAACGGCGTGCCCGAGCAGGCGTTGCCGAACACGGCCTGCTTCGTGGCCGAACATGCGGGCTTGCCGCCAGGCACGCAAAGCTTCGACGTCAATGCCAGCTGCCTCAGCTTCATGGCTGCCTTCCGCGTGGCCGCGTCCATGCTGGCCGGCGGCGCCTACCGGCGCATCGCCATCGTCTCGTCCGACCTCGCCTCGCGCGGGGTTGACTGGAGCGAGCCGGAAGCGTCGATGATCTTCGGCGACGGCGCCGCCGCCGTCATCGTCGAGCGGGGCGACGGCAGCGCCGGCATCCGCGCCTACAAGATGGGCACGTATCCGGAAGGGCGGCGCTACTGCGAAATCCGTGGCGGCGGCACCGAGCGCAACCCGCGCAACGGCTGCGAACCGGGCGACTACCTGTTCCGCATGGATGGCAAGGCCGTGTTCCGCCTGGCCGTCAAGGTGATGCCGGATTTCCTCGCGGAACTAATGAAGGAATCGGGCGCGGGACTGGAAAAAGTCGACGTGGTCGTGCCGCACCAGGCCAGCCCGCTGGGACTCGCGCATGCGGCGCGCATCCTCGACGTCCCCGATGCTAAAATCATCAAGATATTTGAAACGCATGGCAACCAGGTGGCCGCGTCCCTGCCCACCGCCCTGCACGAGGCGGTGATGACGGGGCGGGCCGTGGCAGGCCAGCGTTTGCTGATGATGGGCACGGCCGCGGGCCTGACCATCGGCGGCATGATACTTGACCTGTGAAGGTGGTGTGATGAGGCGGATACTGGTCACGGGAGCGACGGGCGGGCTGGGGCGCAATGCCGTGCGCACCCTGCTGGCGCAGGGCGTGGAAGTGCGCGCCACGGGCCGCAACGCCGCCGTGGGCCGCGAACTCGAACGCATGGGCGCGCAATTCGTCGCGCTCGACCTGGCGCAGGCATCGCCGCGCCAGGTCGATGAGCTGGTGCGCGGCATGGACACCGTCTGGCACTGCGCCGCGCTGTCCTCGCCCTGGGGCGCCGAGCGCGACTTCATCGCCGCCAACGTCACGGCCACGGCGCAGCTGCTGCGCGCAGCCGCCAGCCTGCACGTGGCGCGCTTCGTGCACATCTCCACGCCGGCCATCTATTTCGATTACCGCAACCGTTACGAGGTGCCGGAAACCTTCCGTCCCGACGCTTTCGTCAACGCGTATGCGCGCAGCAAGGCGATGGCGGAAAAGCTGGTGCAGGATTGCGTCGACCGCCAGCGCGGCATGACGTGCGTGATCCTGCGCCCGCGCGCCATCTTCGGCCCGCACGACCAGGTGCTGATCCCGCGCCTGGCGCGCGTGCTGGAACAGCGCGGCGGCAAGCTGCCCCTGCCCAACGGCGGCGCGGCCAGCATCGACATCACTTATGTCGACAACGTCGTGCATGCGATGTGGCTGGCCACCGTGCACAAGACCATCGCGTCCGGCGCCGCCTTCAACATCACGAATGGCGAACCGGCGCGCCTGTGCGACATTTTGCGCACCCTGTTCTGCGACCATCTGCAGCAGCCGTTCGAAATCGTCAGCGTGCCTTACCGCGTGCTGGCGTTAGTCGCCCGCCTGATGCAGTTCGCCTCGCGCTTTACCCGCCGCGAACCATCATTGACGCCCTACAGCATCGGCGCGCTCAGTTTCGACATGACGCTCGATAACGCCAAGGCGCGCAAGGTGCTCGGCTACCGTCCCATCGTCAGCCTGCAGGAAGGCATCGCGCTGACGGCGCAGTGGATGCGCCAGGAAGCGGCGGCGCACAAGGTGGGCAAGGAGCGCAATGGCTAGGATCACCGCGTTTCGCGTCGGCCATTGCACCCATCCGTCCTGCATGGTCTTGAAAGGCAGCGGGCTGGCCAGCCGCTGCTTCCCCTCGCGCGCCTACCTGATCGAGACGCGCGCGGGCCTGTACCTGTGGGACACCGGTTACGCCGAACACTTCCGCGCCGCCACGTCGAAAGGCGTATATCGCATGTACGCGTGGGTGACGCCGATTTTCTTCGACGAAAACGAGTCGCTGCAGGGCCAGCTGCGCGCGCATGGCGTGTCGCCCGGCGACATCCACACCCTGCTGCTGTCGCACTTCCATGCCGACCATATCGCGGGCATGCGCGATTTTCCCGGCGCGCGGCTGATGGCCTCGAAAACGGGCTGGGATGCGGTGCGGGGACTGTCCGGCGTGGCCGCCGTGCGCCAGGCCTTCGTGCCTGAACTGCTGCCGAACGATATTGCGGACCGCCTCGATTTCGTGGAAAGCGTGCCCGAAACGGCCCTGCCGTCGGCCCTGCTGCCATTCACGCACGGGCGCGACGTCAGCGGCACGGGCGAGATTTACATCGTCGATTTGCCCGGCCACGCCATCGGCCATCTGGGTGCCTTCGTGCTGCAGGATGGCGGCTGGACCTTGCTGGCGTCGGACGCGGCCTGGGTGCCGGAAAGCTTCCAGCAGCTGCGCGGACCGTCGGAACTGTCTTTCATCATCCAGCACAAGCGCGCGCCGTACTATGAAACCCTGAATCGCCTGCACCAGTTGCACCAGTCGGGCAATGCGCAGATTCGCATCACGCATGAAGACACGCTCGACTATATCGCCGTGGCGGGCCGCCCGTGAAGCGTATTGTCTGGCTGTTGCTATCGTACTGGCGCACGCGCCGCCTGCGTTTTACGGACCGCGCGCAGCTGGAAAGTTACCAGCAGCGGCAGCTGGCCCGTTTCATCGATGTGCTGTGCGCGCGCAGCCGCTACTTTGCCCCATACCGCAACTTGCCGCTGGCGCAGTGGCCGACGATGAACAAGGCGCTGATGCTCGAGCATTTCGATGCCATGAACACGCAAGGGGTGACTTTGGCGCAGGCGATGGACGCGGCCATGGCGGCCGAGCATAGCCGAGACTTCACGCCGGCCGTCGGCGACATCACGGTGGGGCTGTCGTCGGGTACCTCGTCGAAGCGCGCCGTGTTTACCGTCAGCCCGCGCGAAAAGGCCCAGTGGGCGGGCGTGATGCTGGCCAAGGCGCTGCCCGACGGCCTGTTTTCCGGCGAGCGGGTCGCGCTGTTCCTGCGCGCAAACAGCAATCTGTACACGGCCGTGCGCTCGCCGTGGCTGACCTTTGCGTTTTACGATTTGTTCGAACCGTTCGACAGCCTGTGCGCGCAGCTGGCGCGCTATCAACCCTCCGTCGTCGTCGCGCCGGCCCAGGTGCTGCGTCAGCTGGCCTTGCGCGTCATCGACGGCAGCCTGGCGCTGGCGCCGAAAAAAGTCATCTCGGTCGCCGAAGTGCTGGAAGCGCAGGACCGCGCGCTGATCGTGCAGGCGTTTGGCGCCGTGCATGAAATCTACCAGGCCACCGAGGGTTTCCTTGCCAGCAGCTGCGAACACGGCGTGCTGCATTTGAACGAAGAATACGTGCACATCGAGCCGCAGTGGCTCGATGCGGAAGAACGCCGTTTTGTGCCCGTGATTACGGACTTTACGCGCATCACGCAACCCATCGTGCGCTACCGCCTGGACGATATTTTGCTCGCGCGCGCCACGCCATGCCCGTGCGGCAGGGCCACGCGCGCCATCGACGGCATCGAAGGGCGCTGCGACGATATGCTGCTGCTTCCCTCTGCACGCGGCGGTGCGCCCGTCGCCGTGTTTGCCGACGTGCTGACGCGCGCGTTTGCGCAAGCCTTGCCGGCGGACGCCGATTACCGCCTGGTGCAATCGGGCGAAGCGGCCTTGCAACTGCATGCGGCGCTCGACGATGCCGGCCTGGCCGCCCTGCGCGCGCACCTGGCAACGGTGCTGCGCGGCCTGGGCGTGGCTGTCGATAGCCTCGCCTGGACGACGAGCCGCGAACTGCCTCCCTTTGACCCCACCATGAAACGGCGCCGCATCCGGCGTCTTGCCACCGCATGAATCCTTCTTCCATGACCGTACGCAGCCGCCTGCTGCATTTGCTGGCCGGCTGGGGCAGCGTCGGCCTCGTGTATTTTTCCAGCGACTTGCTGCAAGGGCAGGGGGTACTGCTGCCCGAGACGGCCATCGACCGCGCCATCCCCTACAGCGACTCTGCCATCTGGCTGTACCTGTCCTTCTTTATCCTGATCCCGTACGCCTACCTGGCGGCCGATGCGGCCCGCGTGCGCTGGCTGGCACGCGCCATGGCGCTCTCCGCGCTGGCGTGCGGCGTGGTCTTCCTGCTGTATCCGACCACGCTCGCGTATCCGCCCGTGGGCGACGGCAGCGCGTGGAGCACGCAGGCGCTGCGCATGCTGCAGGCGGCGGACTCCACGCAAAACTGCCTGCCGTCGCTGCACGGCGCCCTGACCCTGCTGTGCGTGTGGGCCTTGTGCGACAAACGCCAGCTGCTGCGCTCTGCGCTGTCCCTGGTGCTGGGCGCGGCCATCTGCTACGCCATCATCGCGCTGCGCCGGCACGTGAGCATCGACCTGGCCGCCGGCCTGGCTGTCGGCATCGCTGGCGGCATGCTGGCGAAAATGCAGGTATCCTTGGCTGCCCGCCGCGCCGTTTCCATCAAAACCGCACCATGATGAATCCATTTGCCCTGTCGTTCCTGATCATGCTGGCCTTCGTGCTGGCCGAACTGCTGATACTCAAATGGGTACGCAAGACGCCCGTGCCGTGGAAGGACGTGATCTTCAACCTCAATTCCGGCCATATCCTGATGTGGGTATTTCGCGGCGTGGAAGTGGCGGCCTTCGCCCTGCTGCTGCGCCATGTGAACCTGCACATCGTCGACCAGTGGCCCGTGGCGGCGCAATGGGTGTTCGCTTTTTTTACCTGGGACCTGTGCTTTTACTGGATGCACCGGCTGCACCATAAAATCCCTTTGCTGTGGGCCGTGCACGTCGTGCACCACCAGGGCGAGCATTTCAACCTGTCGCTGGGCGTGCGCAATTCCTGGTATTCCTCGCTGACGAATTTCCCCTTCATCGCCATCCTGGCCGTGCTGGGCGTGCCGCTGGAAATCTTCCTCGTCGTCTCGTCGCTGCATTACACGGTGCAGCTCTATAACCACAATGCGCTGGTGAACAAGTCCGGCATCCTCGATCGTTTCATGATCACGCCGTCGCACCACCGCGTGCACCACGGCACCGATAAACGCTACATCAACCGCAATTTCGGCGGCACCCTGCTGTTGTGGGACCGGCTGTTCGGCAGCTTCCAGCCCGAACTCGAGGGCGTGGAAATGCGCTATGGCGTGAAAGGCATGACGCCCACGCACAACCCCCTGTTGGCCAGCAACGGCAAATTATTTACCTGGCTGCGCGCGCGCTTTCCCCACTGGCAGTCGCGCGGCACTTTCGAGGTGCCCGAACTGTTCATCGGCATCGGCGGCGTGATTCTGTTTGGCCTGGTGATCTATTACGTCAACCACGAAGCGGCGCTGGCCGGCGCGCAGCAGGCGATCCTGTTCGCACTGATCTTCGGCGGCACCCTGGCGCTGGGCGGCTTGTCGGATGCGCGGCGCTGGGGCGCCATCGCCTGGGTGGCCATCGCGCTGGCCATGCCGGCCCTGTACCTGGGCTGGTATGGCGCACGCGATGCGTGGGGCATGGTGTTTTTGACCGCGTTGCTGGCGCATGGCCTCGATGGCGCGCGCCGCCTGTGGTGGCCGGCGGCGGCGGAGACGCGCGCGTGAAGCCTGTGTCTTCCTTGCCGCCGCTGCGCTTCCAGCCCGCCCGCGATTCCGCCTTCCGCCGCGAATTGCGCGCGCGGGCCGATGCCTATCTGGCGGACGAAGGAAAACACCGCTTCGGCGATGCGCGCCTGCATGCGAAAACCTTGTTCCTGGCCGCGCTGACGGTGGGACTGTATGCGCTGGCCTTGAGCGCCGGCGGCACCTGGCCGTTTGTCGCCAGCTATGTCGCTTGCCTGGTCGCGGCCATGGCGCTGGCCATGAATACCCTGCACGATGCGGCCCACAGCGCCGTCTTCCGCCAGGGACGCCTGAACCGCGTGCTGATCCGCCTGGTGGGCTTGCCCGTGGGCGTGGACACGGATTTCTGGACCATCCGCCACGTGCATTTTCACCATACGTATGCCAACGTGGAAGGCTATGACCTCGACACGGAACCCAATCCCTTCCTGCGCCAGACGCCGTTCCAGCGCTGGTCGCCGCAATACCGCTACCAGTACCTGTACTGGCCCGTGGTGGCTGCCCTGTCGCTGCCGTACCTGAACTGGTATGGCGACTGGCTGGACCGCTTCGGCAAGACGCCCGTGGCCGCGCACAGCCGCTTGCAGGGCTGGCGCGGCTGGCTGTCGTTCCTCGGCTGGAAGCTGGGCCACGTGGCGCTGGTGCTGGCGCTGCCCATGTGGGTGCTGCAGCAGCACGGCATCGGCTGGGGCGTGGTGCTGGGCGCGTATTTCGTGGGTCAGATGATCGCCTCGTGCGCGCTGGTGGCGCTGATCCTCGGTACGCACTGGGCCGAAGTGGAGTTTTTCCAGCCGGGGCCAGACGGCACCTTGCCGCATGACTGGTATCAGCACACGTTTTATACGGCCTGCGACTGGACGCCAAAACCGCGCGCCTTGCGCTGGCTCGGTTACTGGTTGGGCGGCTTGAATCTGCACCTGACGCATCATCTGTTCCCCACCTGGAACCATCGCCACTATCCGGCGCTGGCGCGCATCCTGGCAGAACTGGCGCCGCGCCACGGCCTCGTCTACCGCGAACTCGGTTACGGCCAGCTGCACGCCTCGCAGCAGCAATTCCTGCGCGCCATGGGCCAGCCGCCCGCACAGTCCTGACGAATCGCGCTTGACTCGATTTCTGTTTCATCTTACATTTCTGTAACGACAGAAATAAGAGAAAATCATGGAGCTGAGTCCGACCACGCAAAAGTACATTCTCCATTGGGGGGAGATGGGCACCCGCTGGGGCGTCAACCGCACGGTGGCGCAAATCCACGCGCTGCTGTTCCTGGCGAATGAACCGCTGACGGCGGAAGACATCGCGGCCAGCCTGAACGTGGCCCGCTCCAACGTCAGCAACAGCCTGAAGGAATTGCAAAGCTGGGGCCTGGCGCGCATCACGCACGTGATGGGGGACCGGCGCGACCACTTCGTCGCCCTGCAGGATGTGTGGGAAATCTTCAGGGTCATCATGGAGGAGCGCAAGCGGCGCGAGATCGATCCCACCCTGACGGTGCTGCGCGAATGCGCGATCGAGGGCGAGCACGATGCGGCGATACCACCGGCGACCCTGGAACGCATGGGCGAAGTGCTGGCCTTCCTGGAAATGCTCAGCAGCACCTATAGCGACTACAAGAATTTGCCGCCAGCGACCTTGCAGCGCATGCTGTCGATGGGTGGCAAGGTGGCCAAGTTTCTCAGCCCGGACGACAAACCTGGCAAGCGCGCAAAATCATGAACGGCCCGTCCGAAGGAGAACTGTTCAAGAAGGTGATGGGCGCGCAGTGGCTGACCCTGCACCCGGACATCCGCCGCCGCTTCGAGAAAAATCCCGCGCCGGGCCAGCCTTTGTACTACCGGGGTGAGCTCAGTGAACTTAGCAGCTCGCGCCTGGGGAAGTTCCTCGGCTGGCTGACGCGCCCCTTCATCGATGGCGCCCTGATTCCGTATGACGACGCGGATTTCCCCGTCGATATCGAAGTCTATTCGCGCCCCGGCTGCCCCTTCATCTTCAAGCAGCGCACCTACCGCCTGCATGGCCGCGCGCCGATCCGCTTCACTTCCTACATGGCCGAAAGCGCGAAGGGCGAGGTGCTCGAATACGTGGGCCTGGGCCTGGGCATGAAGCTGCTGCTGCACGTGGAAGACGGCAACCTGCACTTCACCAGCGACGGCTATTTCCTCGACCTTTTCGGCTGGCGCCTGCCGCTGCCCGGCGTGCTCACGCCCGGCAAGACCTACCTGTGCCACCGCAACGAGACGCCGCAGCAGTTCAACATCCGCATCGAGATTCGCCACGCCCTGTTCGGCACCACGTTCACCCAGGCCGGCGTGTTCCGCGAGTCCGCCGCACCGGAAAAGGAGACACCATGAATACGCATTTGCTGGCCCTGCAACTGATGGCGGCGCAAGGCTGTTTGGGCGCCTTCGACACCATCTACCACCATGAAATCACGGAAGCGCTGCCGCAAAAGGCGTCGGCGCGCCTCGAATTGACGATCCATGCCACGCGCGCCCTGATCTACAGCCTGCTGTTCGTCGGCCTGGCGGCCTGGGAATGGCATGGCGCCTGGGCCTGGGTGCTGGTCATCGTGTTTGGCGTGGAAATCGTATTGACCCTGTGGGACTTCGTCGTCGAAGACCAGACCCGCCTCTTGCCCGCCACGGAGCGGGTCACGCACACGGTGCTGGCGATTAATGCGGGCGCCTTCATCGCCCTGCTGGCCCTGAACAGCAGCGAATGGGCCAGCTTGCCGACGGCCCTCGTGTGGCAGCCGTATGGCTGGCTCAGCGTCTTCCTCGCTCTGTGCGGCGTGGGCGTGGGCTTGTCCGGCCTGCGCGACGCGTATGCCGTGTGGCAGCTGGGACTGCGCCAAGTGCAGGAGACGGCAGAGCAAGAGGAGAGCCTGCGCTTTGCCAGCACGCCGCAGTCCGTGCTGGTGACGGGCGCCACGGGTTTTATCGGCCAGCAGTTGGTCAGCGCCTTGCTGGCCGACGGCCATGCGGTGACGGTGCTGACGCGCCAGCCGAAACAGGCCGCGTGGACGTTCGACGGCCAGGTGCGCTGCATCCAGTCGCTGGACGCCTTATCGGATGCGCAGCGCATCGACATGGTGATCAACCTGGCCGGCGCGCGCATCGTCGGGCATCGCTGGACGGACGCGCGCAAGGCCGCCTTGCGCCGCAGCCGCGTCGCGCTGACGCAGGACCTGGTGGCGTGGATCGCCCGTGCGCAGCACAAGCCAAGAGTGCTGCTGTCGGCATCGGCCATCGGTTACTACGGCGTGCAGCCGCAGGGCGATCCGACGGAATTGACGGAGGAGAGCGCGCCGCAAGCCATCTTCATGTCGCAGCTGTGCCAGGAATGGGAAGCGGCCGCGCGCCAGGCGGAGAAATTTGGCGTGCAG
This sequence comes from Janthinobacterium rivuli, assembly GCF_029690045.1. Classification (NCBI taxonomy): domain Bacteria; kingdom Pseudomonadati; phylum Pseudomonadota; class Betaproteobacteria; order Burkholderiales; family Oxalobacteraceae; genus Janthinobacterium; species Janthinobacterium rivuli. Next base: position 5,623,791 of record NZ_CP121464.1, on the reverse strand, counting down.
GTGGGCTGCATGCGCTTTGGCCTCGTCTTCGGCCATCAGGGTTCGCTGCCGCAGATGCTGCTGCCGGTCCGCTTCGGCGTGGGCGGCCCGCTGGGCAGCGGCAAGCAGTGGGTCACGTGGGTGCATGTGCGCGACGTGATCCGCGGCATCGCCCATCTGGCGCGCCGCAGCGAAGAGCAGGCAGTGGGCGGCGCGTATAACTTCTGCGCGCCGGAAGCTATCGCGCAGCGTCGCTTCGCCCAGGTGGCGGGCGCCGTGCTGCACCGCCCCAGCGTCATGCCCACGCCGGCCTTGCTCATGCGCGCCTTGCTGGGCGAGCAGGCCGATTTGCTGGTGGAAGGCCAAAGGGTCGCACCGCGCCGTTTGCTGGCCGACGGCTTTGTCTTCCGCTACCCGCAGCTGGAAGGGGCGCTGCGCAGCCTGTAGCCTGGCGTAGAATGGGCCATTGGGATGCCTTGGAGCACAATCTATGCCCCGCTTCAGCCATACGATAGACAGCCATGTTTACCAATTCGCCAGCCTGAAAGAGCTGCTGACCAAGGCCTCGCCGCTGCGTTCGGGCGACGTGCTGGCCGGTGTGGCGGCCGCCAGCGCGCGCGAGCGGGTGGCGGCGCAGCTGGCGCTGGCCGACGTGCCGCTGTTGACATTTCTCAATGAAGCGCTGGTGCCGTATGAAGAGGATGAAGTCACGCGCCTGATCATCGATAGCCACGAGCGTGCCGCCTTTGCTCCCATCGAGCACTTGTGCGTGGGCGACTTTCGCGACTGGCTGCTCGATGACGCGACAGATACGCCAACGCTGGCGCGCGTCGCCGCCGGCATCACGCCGGAAATGGCGGCCGCCGTCTCAAAAATCATGCGCTTGCAGGACCTGGTGCTGGTGGCCCGCAAGTGCCGGGTCGTCACGGCCTTTCGCAATACCCTGGGCCTGGAAAACCGTCTGTCCACGCGGCTGCAGCCGAACCACCCGACGGACGACGCCACGGGGATTGCCGCCTCCATTCTCGATGGCCTGCTGCTGGGCAGCGGCGACGCCGTGATCGGCATCAATCCCGCCACCGACAATGTGGCGCAGGTGGTGTCGCTGCTGCACCTGCTCGACGCCGTCATCGATCAATATCAAATTCCCACCCAGTCGTGCGTGCTCACGCACATTACCAATACCATCGAGGCGATACGCCGTGGCGCGCCCGTCGACCTCGTGTTCCAGTCGGTGGCGGGCACGCAGGCGGCCAACCGCAGCTTCGGCATCGACTTGTCCCTGCTGGCCGAGGGGCAGGCGGCGGCCCTGTCGCTGGGGCGCGGCATGGTGGGCAACAACGTCATGTATTTCGAGACGGGGCAGGGCAGCGCGCTGTCGGCCGGCGCCCACCACGGCATGGACCAGCAGACGTGCGAGGCGCGCGCCTATGCGGTGGCGCGCGCGTATCAGCCGCTGCTGGTCAATTCCGTCGTCGGTTTCATCGGCCCCGAGTACCTGTACGACGGCAAGCAGATCATGCGCGCGGGGCTGGAAGACCATTTCTGCGCCAAGCTGCTCGGGCTGCCCATGGGCTGCGACGTGTGCTACACCAACCATGCGGAAGCGGATCAGGACGACATGGACGCCTTGCTGACCATGCTGGGCGTGGCCGGCTGCAATTTCATCATGGGCGTGCCGGGCGCGGACGACATCATGCTCGGCTACCAGAGCACTTCGTTCCACGACGCCCTGTATGCGCGCCGTGTGCTGGGCCTGCGTCCGGCGCCCGAATTCGCAGCCTGGCTGGCGCGCATGCGGATCACGGATGCGCAGGGCCGCTTGAGCGAAGCGCTGGCGCCGGCTTTCCATGCGGCCCTGCTGCGCCTGGACGACTAGGAGGACGCATGGACGAAACCAACCCTTGGCAGGCCCTGCGCGCGCATACGGCGGCGCGCATCGCGCTGGGGCGCCGTGGCGTCAGCGTACCGACCAGCGCGCAACTGGCGTTCCAGCTGGCCCACGCGCAGGCGCGCGACGCCGTGCACCTGGCGCTCGATGGCGAAGCCCTGGCGCGCGACTTGGCCGCGCAAGGGCAAGACTGCGTGCAGCTGCACAGCGCGGCCACCACGCGCGCCGACTATCTGCAACGGCCCGACCTGGGGCGCCGCCTCGACGACGCTTCGCGGGCGCGGCTGGTCGGAGGTAGCAAGGGAGTCGACCTGGCACTGGTGGCGGCCGATGGCCTGTCGGCGCTGGCCGTGCAGCGCCATGCGGCGCCGTTCCTGGCCGCCTTGCGCGAGCGGCTGGCGCGGGAAGCGTGGACGCTGTCGCCGCTGCACATCGTGGCGCAGGGGCGAGTGGCCGTCGGTGACGAGGTGGGTGAGTTATTGCAGGCGCGCGCCGTGCTGGTGCTGATCGGCGAGCGGCCGGGCTTGAGTTCTCCGGACAGCCTGGGCCTGTACCTGACGTGGGCGCCCAAGGTGGGCTTGCTGGACGAGCGCCGCAACTGCATTTCGAATGTGCGTCCCGAGGGGCTGGCGTATGCGCAGGCGGCGTACCGGCTGCATTATCTGCTGTCGCAGGCGTTCAGCCGGCAGCTGTCTGGCGTGGCATTGAAGGATGAAACGGTGGAAGAGGGCGCGGCCCTGGCGGGCACGCGCAACTTCCTGCTGGCGTGATCAGATTTCGCGGATTTCATCCAGCGGCCAGCGCGGGCGCACGTTGAACGAGTAATCGTGCTTGGCGGCGTCGGGATTGATCTGCAGGCGCATGGCGCCGGCAAAGGCGATCATGGCGCCGTTATCGGTACAGAACTCCAGCTCCGGGTAATACACTTTAAAACGCTTCTTGGCGGCCGCCGCGTTGAGCGAGGCGCGCAGTTGCGTGTTGGCGCCCACGCCGCCGGCGATCACCAGGCGTTTCAAGCCCGTGTGCTTGAGGGCAGCCACGCATTTGGCCGTCAGCACGTCGACGATGGCGTCGACGAAGCCGCGCGCGATATTCGCCTTGTCCTGTTCGCAGATGTTCGCGATGACTTTTTCTTCATGGTTTTTCACCACCGTCAACACGGCCGTCTTCAAGCCGGAAAAGCTGAAGTTGAAATCCTTCGAGTGCAGCATCGGGCGTGGCAGTTTATAGGCCAGCGGGTCGCCGAATTCGGCCAGGCGCGAAATGGCGGGGCCGCCCGGATAACCGAGGCCCAGCAGCTTGGCCGATTTGTCGAACGCTTCACCGGCCGCATCATCGAGCGTTTCGCCCAGCATCGTGTACTGTCCCACGCCATCGACGCGCATCAGCTGCGTGTGACCGCCCGACACCAGCAGGGCGATGAAGGGGAATTCCGGCGGCTCGGACGCCAGTAACGGCGACAGCAGATGGCCTTCCAGGTGATGGATGCCCAGCACCGGCTTGTTGATGGCCAGGCCCAGGCTGCAGGCAACGGAGGAACCGACCAGCAGCGCGCCGGCCAGTCCCGGACCCTGCGTGTAGGCGATGGCGTCGATTTCGGGCAGGGTGATGCCGGCCTTGGCCAGGGTTTCTTCCAGCAGGGGGATGGCGCGGCGGATATGGTCGCGCGACGCCAGTTCCGGCACCACGCCGCCATATTGCTCGTGCATGGCTACTTGCGAGTAGAGGGCGTGCGACAGCAGGCCGCGTTGCGTGTCGTACAAGGCCAGGCCGGTTTCGTCACAGGAGGATTCGACGCCAAGAACAATCATGAAGGTGCTAAATAGGGAGGAGTAATCCGCCATTGTAAAGGAAAGCCGGCCAGTCCACCGTGCGGCCGGCGCACCATTTCGGCGGCAGTGTGCACTTGCGCAGTGCGGCGCGGGCCGGTTTTGCCCGGGATTCTGGCTGCTTTGCGCCTGTGCGGCACTGGCATCGCTCTTGCTTAGGCAAGCGTGTGCCTTTTTCAAGGAGCTAGCAATGTCGGAACAATGGAAAATGATTTGCCGCCTGAAGGACATGCCGCTGGCGGGCGTGCGCATGGTGCAGCGGGGACTGGCGTGGCAGGACTTGCCGGGCGTGGCGCTGTTTCGCGCGGCGGACGATACGGTGTACGCGCTGCTCGACACGGTGCCTTGCCTGGGCGGCCCGCTGGCGCATGGGGTGCTGATGGAGAAAAACCTGATGGGGCCGAAGAACAGCTGGATCATCGAGCTCGATTCGGGCCGCCTGGTGGCGCCCGTGCAGGGCATGGCGCGCCTGTACGCCGTGCGCATCCTGGACGGGCGTATCTACCTGGACGTCAATGAACTCAATATCCCGGCCAGCAAGGCCGAACAGGCGCTGGCGGGATCGTTCGCCGTGCTGCCGCATGTGCAGATGGCATAGGTGTTTGGGGTCAGACCCTCAATGCCGCTAACGCCAGGTTCAGCGCCAACGCAAGAGGGGGTCTGACCCCAGCTGTTTACTTCGGGCGGTTCAGCAGGTGCGCATGCGCGTCGCGCAGCATGGTGGCCGTCGTGTCCCAGTCGATGCAGCCGTCGGTGACGGAGCAGCCGTAGGTCAGTTGCGACAGGTCTTGCGGGATTTTCTGGTTGCCGCCGACGATGTTCGATTCGATCATCACGCCCACCAGCGAACGGTTGCCCTGGCGGATCTGGTTGACCACGTCGGCCATCACCAGCGGTTGCAGTTCCGGCTTTTTATAGCTGTTCGCGTGCGAGCAGTCGACCACCAGGTTTGCCGGCAGCTTGGCCTTGGCCAGCGCCTGTTCGGCGATGGCGATCGAGACCGAATCGTAGTTCGGACGGCCGTCGCCGCCGCGCAGCACGACGTGGCCATACGCGTTGCCGCGCGTGCGCACGATGGCGACGTTGCCTTCGCCGTTAATGCCCAGGAAGGAGTGCGGGTGCGCCGACGACAAAATCGCGTTGACTGCGATGCTGATGTCGCCATCGGTGCCGTTCTTGAAGCCGACAGGGGTCGACAGGCCGGACGACATTTCGCGGTGCGTCTGCGATTCCGTCGTGCGCGCGCCGATGGCGGTCCAGGCGATCAGGTCGCCCAGGTACTGCGGCGAGATCGGGTCCAGCGCTTCGGTGGCGGTGGGCAGGCCCAGTTCGCACACGTCGAGCAGGAACTGGCGCGCCTTTTCCATGCCTTCGTTGACCTTGAACGAATCGTCCATGTAAGGGTCGTTGATGTAGCCTTTCCAGCCCGTGGTGGTACGCGGTTTTTCGAAATACACGCGCATCACCAGCAGCATCGTATCCTTGACTTCCTCTTGCAGCGCTTTCAGGCGGCGCGCGTAATCGAGGCCGGCGACCGGGTCGTGGATGGAGCACGGACCGACGACGACGAACAGGCGCTGGTCCTTGCGGTCGATGATGTTGCGCAGCGCTTCGCGGCCGCGGCTGACGGTGTCGAAGGCGCTCTCCGACAGGGGCAGCCTGGCGTGCAGTTCGGCCGGTGTCGGCATGGGCGCGAAAGAGGTGACGTTGATATTTTCGATGTCTGGCGTATTCATGATTCTGGCTCGGCTTTCGCTATTGCGTTCTTAAGAGACAATAGTGTAGCGGAAATGCGGCCTGGCGGCGGGGATGGGACAAAAACGGGAATGCATCAGTTGTTTTTATGGCATGGCCGGCACGTGGCCGGCCCCCTGTGTGCTCAATGGCCGCCGGCCAGGCTGGCGCCAACGCTGTAGCGGGCGATGCGCTGGTAGTTGCCGGCCAGCTCGGGCGGCTGGGGCAGGCCTGGATGGCGCCGCACATGTTCGAGGATGGCGCTTTCGTGCTGGCGTATCTGCGCGTCCAGGCAGGCGATTTGCTGGCGCAGCAGGGCGTGCAGCGCATGCTGGCCGGCCTGCAGATGCGCATCGAGGCGCGCCGATTCCTGCTGGCGCACGCCCTCGATGGCGTGCAGGCGGCGCAGCCATAGCCGCAGTTCCACATAGGCGGGCGAGGGCGGCGTCCAGCGCGCGGGGCGCCGGTGCGCGCAGTAGTTGGCCAGCACCACGGCGCTGTGCGCCGCGTCATCGGGCAAGCCCTGGCAGCGCAGATAGTCGTCCAGCTGCGCGGGCTGGGCGTCGCACACCAGCATGCCCATGTCGGCCAGCATGCGGGCGGGCGCCTCGCTGTGCGGCATATCGAGGCGCATGCAGACGCGCAAGCCGATGACGGGCACGTCGTTCCTTTGCAGCCAGCTGCGCAGCCAGCGGTAGCCGGCCACGTCGTTTTCCAGCACCTTGCACAGCACTTCGTTGCCCTTGAGCAGCACGGCTTTCAGCAGCAGCTTGCTCGTTTCGATGCCGACGAAGGCAGTTTCCCGTTTGATCGCGTGTTCCATGATGAGTCCCCCTGTGCAGTCTTATACGCAGCGGCGGCGCGTCTGGATGCAGGCGCGCAGCAAATTCGTAAAAAAATAGCTGGAAAGACTGTTGCATCGGCGCCTATGGCACCCTCCAGCCCCTCTGCAAGGGAAAAAATCCGTGTAAGCTGGCGCCATGACGACTGTTTCCATACCCCATACCGATGTGGCCGGAGAGCCATTCCCCGCAGCACGTTTCATTAAAGAAATAGGACGCGGCAAGAACGGCGCGCGCAGCATGACGCGCGACGATGCCCATGCTCTGTACCGCGCCATGCTCGAGGGCCGCGTGTCGGACCTGGAACTGGGCGGCATTTTGTTATCGATGCGCATCAAGGGCGAATCGGTAGACGAGATCGCCGGCTTCCTCGACGCTGCCGAAGCGTCGTTCGCTCCGCTGGCTGCGCCGGCCGGCGAATTCGCACCGATCATCATTCCCAGCTACAACGGCGCGCGCAAGATGGCCAACCTGACGGCCTTGCTGGCGCTGCTGCTGGCGCGCGCGGGCGCGCCCGTACTCGTGCATGGCGTGACCAGCGATCCGGGCCGCATCACGACGGCCGAAGTGCTGGCAGCGCTGGGCGTCCCGGCCTCGCTCGACCACGCGCAAGCCGAGGCCGCCATGGCGCGCGGGGAGGCCGCCTTCCTGTCCATCGAGGCCCTGGCGCCGCGCCTGGCCTGGATGCTGTCGCTGCGGCGCGTGCTGGGCGTGCGCAATTCCACGCACACCCTGGTGAAAATCATGCAGCCGTTTGCCGGTCCCGCCCTGCGTCTGGTGTCGTACACGCATCCGGAATATCTGGAAATGCTTGGTGAATATTTCCTCACCGCCTCAGATCCCGCGCGCGGCGACGCTTTCCTCATGCGTGGCACGGAGGGGGAAACGGTGGCCAACGCCAACAAGGCGCAGCAGATCGACTGGTTCCATGGCGTGGAGCGCACGGTGCTGGTGGAAAAGCAGTTGCTGGTGGAAGAGTTGCCGCATTTGCCGGCCGAGCGCGATGCGGCCACCACGGCGGCCTGGATCGCGGCCGTGCTGTGCGGCGAGGTGCCCGTGCCGCCGTCGATCGCCGGGCAGGTGGAACAATGCTTGACGACATCGCGGCAGATTGCGGCACGGCCGCGCTAGCCGCGTCGCCGCAGTTTACAATGGCGTCTTTGTAATCAGCGGTGACCGGAATTCTTATGGCAAAACAATTTGATGTGGCAGTGATCGGCGCGGGCGCGGCCGGCATGATGTGTGCGGCGGTGGCCGCCCAGCAGGGCAAGCGCGTGGTGTTGATCGATCACGCGGCCAAGCTGGCCGAAAAGATCCGCATCTCCGGTGGTGGACGGTGCAATTTCACCAATATCAACGCCACCCCGCAGAACTTCCTCTCGGAAAACCCGCATTTCTGCAAGAGCGCGCTGTCGCGCTACACGCCGCAGGATTTCCTCGCGCTGGTGAAAAAATACCGGATCGGCTACCACGAGAAGCACAAGGGCCAGCTGTTTTGCAATGAATCGGCCGAGCTGATCATCGACATGCTCAAGGACGAGTGCGCCGCTGGCGGCGTGCATTGGCGCATGCCGTGCAAGATCGACAATGTTGTCCAGCAAGATGACGGCGGCTTCGTGCTGCAGACCGATAGCGGCGCCATCGAGACGGCCAGCATCGTCATCGCCACGGGCGGCCTGTCGATCCCGAAGATCGGCGCCACGGATTTTGCCTACCGCATCGCCAAACAATTCGATTTGACGATGGTCGAACCGCGTCCGGCCTTGGTGCCGCTGACGTTCGATGCGGCCAGCTGGGCGCCGTTCGCGGAACTGTCCGGCATCGCCCTGGAAGTGGACGTGGAAACGGGTAGCCTGAAAGGCCGCAAGGCAACGGGCGCGCGTTTCCGCGAAGATTTGCTGTTCACGCATCGCGGCCTGTCGGGTCCGGCGATTTTGCAGATTTCCAGCTACTGGCTGCCGGGCGAGCCCATCGTCATCAACCTGCTGCCGGAAGTGGACGTGGCGCAAACCTTGATCGAAGGCAAGGGCACCCTGAAGAAGCAACTGGGCAATATCGTCGCGCAATGGCTGCCGCAGCGCCTGGCGGACTGCCTGCTGGCCGTCAACGGCCTGGCGCCGGACGCGCGCATCGCCGACATGCCCGACGCGCAGCTGCGCAAGCTGGGGCAAGCCATCAATGCCTGGTCCATCGTGCCGAACGGGTCCGAAGGCTACCGCAAGGCGGAAGTGACGCGCGGCGGCATCGATACGCGCGAACTGTCGCAGCAGACCATGATGGCCAATAAAGTGCCAGGCCTGTACTTCATCGGCGAATCGGTCGACGTGACGGGCTGGCTGGGCGGCTACAACTTCCAGTGGGCCTGGGCTTCGGGCGTGGCGGCAGGTATTGCCTTGCAGTAAGCAAGTCTGTAGGATGGGGTTCTGGCGCCCGGTGCGCTGGCCCCGGTGCGTGGTTTACGCCACATTCCGGCAGCGACCGCAGGCTGCATGCCGCACGCAAGTGGGGGAGGGGCTTCCCTTTCCGAATAAAAGCTGCTACTATCTATCTCTTCCTATACACCACCTCAACGGTTTGAATTTTACATGACCACTATTCGCCTTAAAGAAAACGAGCCGTTCGAAGTCGCAATGCGTCGCTTCAAACGCACCATCGAAAAAACGGGTCTGCTGACCGAATTGCGCGCACGCGAATTCTACGAAAAGCCAACAGCTGAGCGCAAGCGCAAGCTGGCAGCTGCTGTCAAGCGTCATTACAAACGCATCCGCAGCCAACAACTGCCGAAAAAATTATTCTAAGACTGTTCAGTCAGAACCAACCCGGGTAGTTCGGCGCATTGTTCGCCACGGGTTTTGTTTTGATTCGCCTGGAGTGATACTTCAGATGAGTCGCATACCCGCTCCGGTTCGCCGCAGCGGGTTTTCGCTTTTGTGGCCCGCTGATGGTAGCCGCGCACGAGCACCCACCTACTGACCAACGAGGATTGCCATGAGCTTGAAAGAACAAATTACCGAAGACATGAAAAACGCCATGCGCGCCAAGGAAGCGGGCAAGCTGGGCACGATTCGCCTGTTGCTGGCGGAAGTCAAGCGCAAGGAAGTCGACGAGCGCATCGAATTGACGGATGCCCACGTGACGGCCATCGTGGAAAAGATGATCAAGCAGCGCAAGGATTCGATCACCCAGTTCGAAGCCGGTGGCCGCGCCGACCTGGCCGACATCGAAAAAGCCGAGCTGGTGCACCTGACGGGCTATATGCCTGCCGGCCTGTCGGACGAAGAAGTGGCGGCCGAAGTGGCTGCCGCCGTGGCCGCCTCGGGCGCCGCCGGTCCGCAAGACATGGGCAAGGTCATGGCCATCGTCAAGCCGAAGCTGGCCGGACGCGCCGACATGACGGTGGTGTCCGCCCTGGTCAAGAAAGCCTTGACGCCGGCAGCGTAAGCAACAATAGTAGCAAGGGCTGCCAGCCGTCGCGCTGGCAGCCTCTTAACAGCCCACACGTTGACCTGGCTCAACCTCAGGCCACGTGCGGTAGTATAGTCTGACCTATAACAAGACCCGCCCTAGCCAGTGATACCTCAATCCTTCATTTCCGATTTGCTCAACCGCGTCGATATCGTCGATGTCGTGGGGCGCTATGTGCAACTGAAAAAAGGTGGCGCCAATTTCATGGGCTTGTGCCCGTTCCACAGTGAAAAATCGCCCAGCTTTACCGTCAGCCCCACCAAGCAGTTCTATCACTGCTTCGGCTGTGGCGCGCATGGCACCTCGATCGGCTTCCTGATCGAGTACTCGGGCATGGGTTTTGTCGACGCCGTCAAGGACCTGGCGCAGAACGTGGGCATGGTCGTGCCGGAAGCGGACGACAAGATCCCGCCGGCCCAGCGCGCGCAGATCCAGGCGCAAAGCATGGCCCTGTCCGACGCCATGACGCAGGCCTGCGATTATTACCGTGGGCAATTGCGCCACGCGCCGGAAGCCATCGCCTACCTGAAGAACCGGGGCTTGACGGGCGAAGTGGCCGCTCGCTTCGGCATGGGTTTTGCGCCCGGCGGATGGGACAATTTACGCTCCGTCTTCCCCGATTACGACGTGGTGGCCCTGGCCGAGGCCGGTCTCGTGATCGACAAGGTCGACGAGGAGGGCAACAACCGCAAGCGCTACGACCGTTTCCGCGAACGCATCATGTTCCCGATTCGCAATACCAAGGGGCAAGTGATCGCCTTTGGCGGCCGCGTGCTCGACCATGGCGAACCGAAATATCTGAACTCGCCGGAAACCCCCTTGTTTTCCAAGGGTTTCGAACTATATGGCTTATTCGAGGCGCGCCAGGCCATCCGCGATGCCGGCTACGTGCTGGTGACGGAGGGTTATATGGATGTGGTTGCCTTGGCGCAAATGGGTTTCCCGCAAGCAGTAGCCACCTTGGGCACGGCGTGTACGCCCACCCACGTGCAAAAACTGCTGCGCCAGACGGATAACGTGATTTTCAGCTTCGATGGCGACAAGGCCGGCCGCCGCGCCGCCCGCCGCGCGCTGGAAGCGAGCCTGGCCCACGTGTCGGACAATAAAACGATCAAGTTCCTGTTCCTGCCGTCGGAACACGATCCGGACAGCTATATCCGCGAATTCGGCGCCGAGGGGTTTGAGCAGCAAGTGCATGAAGCCATGCCACTGTCGCAATTCTTGCTGAAGGAAGTGTCGGGCGAGCATGATCTGTCGGAACCGGAAGGGCGCGCCCGCGTGCAGTTCGACGCCAAGCCCCTGCTGCAACTGATGGCGCCATCGTCTTTGCGCCTGCAGATCGTGCGCGGCCTGGCCCAGCTGACGCAGTCCACGCCGGCCGAGATCGAAGCCCTGTTCGAGCTGGCCAAGCCCGTTGCCGTGGCGCGCCGCGCGCCGCCGAAATCGGGCCGCCCCGTGCCTGTCGGGCTGGAATTGAAGATCATGCGCATGCTGGTGGCGCATCCGCCGCTGACGATGCGCATCGACGAGGCCGCCCTGGCCGCCTTCCAGCACCTGGGGCCCGATGCCGCGCACAGCCTGGGGCAGCTGGTGGCCGTAGGCCAGGCCTTGGGCGAGCACGGCAGTTTTGCCGCGCTGGCGCAGCAGTTGAAGGAGCTGGGCAGCGAATACGACGAGATCATCGGCGAGATCGCGGCCGGCACGGAATCCGATTACGACAGCGAATTGTCGTGGCTGGTAAGCACCATCCGCGAGATCAAATTGAATGCCTTGAAGGCGGAATTGCAGCAATTGTTTGCGTCGGGTTTGCCATCCGAGAAAATTGGTGTACGCTACCGCGAAATCATGCAGGAGCAAGGGGCGCTGGAGCGCGAGCGCGATGCCGAGTTGGTGAATCGCTAACCTTGTCTTGACGGTATGGCGCGCACTGGAAAAACATTTTTCGCGTGCTATAATTAAATGCTAAGTATTGTGTGCTTTGGCAAGCTAGTTCTGTTTCGTAAATAGTATTTGTTTTCAGTAAGTTAGGCTCTTGATCGGCGCGGTGGATCGTGTCGGCAGCCAGGGCCAACAGGCGCTTTCGGCGTTGCGGGCAAGGCTCGCAGACGCTGGCAAGCCGCGCCAGGCTCTCGCTCCCAACGCGGTCGATGCAGGAATTTTTGCCGAGGCGGCTGGCAACAGCCGGTGGACAGGAATTGCTGCGCTTCCCGCGGATCGTGGCCGATGAGGTGTAAGTAACGTAACAGTGTCGAATTTGCGTAGTCGGCAGGTTCGAAGATGGTGGTTCCCGCAGGTAGACAGGGAACTGGCAGCAAACTTTATCCTAATCCACCGTAAAGCAAGTCGTTGTGTAATCGAAAGCGCCTGTGCCAATCAAGAAACCCGAATCCAAAGCGGCTGTAAAGCCCACTAAAGTTACCACGAAAGCCGAAAAGGCGCTCGACCGGCCAGAAGCGCGCGTCACCAGCGCGCCCGTGGTCAGCCAGACCACCGACGCCGCCACCCTGGCCGCGATCGATACGTCCGGTTATGTCTTGCCGTCGGTAAAAGTGCCAGGCCGCCGCGGCCGCAAGCCAAAAGAATTCCAGCCAGAAAATGATGAAGTCGCCGCCCTGAACGCCGTCGAGCGGGCCGAACTGAAGGCCGTCGACAAGGCCAAGGCCAAGGACCGCAAGGCGAAAGAGCGCGCGCTGCTGAAGGATGCGTTCTCGTCCGACACGGAAGCGAGCGAGGAAGAACTCGAGCGCCGGCGCCAGAAACTCAAGACCCTGATCAAGTTCGGCAAGGAACGCGGTTTCCTGACCTACGCGGAAATCAACGATCACTTGCCCGAAAACATCGTCGATCCGGAAGCCATCGAAGGCATCATCGGTACCTTCAATGACATGGGCATCGCCGTCTACGAGCACGCGCCCGATGCGGAAACGTTGTTGTTGTCCGATAACGTTGCCGTCGTCACCAGCGACGACGAGGCGGAAGCGGCGGCCGAGGCGGCATTGTCGACCGTCGACTCCGACTTTGGCCGCACCACCGACCCCGTGCGCATGTACATGCGCGAGATGGGCTCGGTCGAGCTGCTGACGCGCGAAGGCGAGATCGAGATTGCCAAGCGCATCGAAGATGGCTTGAAAGACATGATCCAGGCCATTTCCGCCTGTCCCGTGACGATCGCCGAGATCATCGCCGCCGCCGACCGCATCGCCAACGAAGAGATCAAGATCGACGAAATCGTCGACGGCCTCGTCGATGAAAACGAACCGGTCGCCGCCGCCCCTGTCGTGGCCGCGCCCGTCGAAGAAGACGAGGAAGAAGGCGAAGCGGAAGAAGAGGAAGAAGAAGAGGAAGAAGAAGCGAGCGCTTCGGGCGCCGCCGGCTTCTCCGCTGAGCAGCTTGAAACCCTGAAACGCACGGCGCTGGAAAAATTCGCCATCATTTCGCAGCAATTCGACAAGATGCGCCGCGCCTTCGAAAAAGAAGGCTACAACTCGAAACCCTACGCCAAGGCGCAGGAAGCCATTTCGCAAGAGTTGCTGGGTATCCGTTTCACGGCCAAGGTCGTGGAAAAGCTGTGCGACACCCTGCGTGGCCAGGTCGACGAAGTGCGCCATATCGAGAAGCAGATCCTCGACGTGGCAGTGAACCGCTGCGGCATGCCGCGCGCCCACTTCATCAAGGTCTTCCCGGGCAATGAAACCAACCTCGACTGGGTCGATGGCGAAGTCAACGCAGGACACGCGTACAGCGCCATCCTGGGCCGCAACATTCCGACCGTCAAGGAACTGCAGCAGCGCCTGATCGACCTGCAGGCGCGTGTTGTATTGCCGCTGCCGGACTTGCGCAACATCAACCGCCAGATGGCGGCCGGTGAAATGAAGGCGCGCAAGGCCAAGCGTGAAATGACGGAGGCCAACTTGCGCCTGGTCATTTCGATCGCCAAGAAATACACGAACCGCGGCCTGCAATTCCTCGATTTGATCCAGGAAGGCAATATTGGCCTGATGAAGGCCGTCGACAAGTTCGAGTACCGCCGCGGCTACAAGTTCTCGACGTATGCGACCTGGTGGATCCGCCAGGCCATCACGCGCTCGATCGCCGACCAGGCGCGCACGATCCGTATTCCCGTGCACATGATCGAGACGATCAACAAGATGAACCGGATCTCGCGCCAGATCCTGCAGGAAACAGGTGCGGAACCCGATCCGGCCACCCTGGCGATCAAGATGGAAATGCCCGAGGACAAGATCCGCAAGATCATGAAAATCGCCAAGGAACCGATCTCGATGGAAACGCCGATCGGCGACGACGACGATTCGCACTTGGGCGACTTCATCGAGGACAACAACACGCTGGCGCCGGCCGACGCGGCCCTGCACGCGTCCATGCGCGGCGTTGTCAAGGACGTGCTCGATTCCCTGACGCCACGCGAAGCGAAAGTGCTGCGCATGCGTTTCGGCATCGAGATGTCCACCGACCACACGCTGGAAGAAGTGGGCAAGCAATTTGACGTGACGCGCGAGCGCATCCGCCAGATCGAAGCCAAGGCGCTGCGCAAGCTGCGCCACCCATCGCGCTCCGACAAGCTGAAAAGCTTCTTGGAAGGCAACTAGAAGCCAATAGGGCTTGACGTACGCCCCTGATACCCCTATCCTCGCGTGTCCGTTTCCAAAACGGCCGCGCGAGGCGGGCATCAACAGCGCCGCCACGCCGCAGTTCCCCGGGCCTCTAGCTCATGCTTGGTTAGAGCAGCGGACTCATAATCCGTTGGTGCCGTGTTCGACTCACGGGAGGCCCACCAGAATTTAGCAGTAGAGAATTAGCCCCGGCGGGTGACTGCCGGGGCTTTTTTTATGCGCGAAACGGTCAACGCAATTTTTTCGTTTGGATGGGCTGGTTCTGGCTTTGCCACTAATTTTATCTTTATGGCGGTACGGAGCGCGTAAGAGGCGTTGCGTACTTTGCCTACCATTCAATCATGTATTCACAATTGAGTATGCCGCAGGCCATCATAGATGTTTAATGCAGCTATGGTTGAGCTTGTGTCTGAATGGCGGACCTGACACTGCCACTCCTGCCACTCCGTTAATGGCGCACCTGATCCTGCTACCGCGGAATCCCTCTGAATGTTATTCAAGAGCTTGGCGGCTGGGGGAGCGCTTAGATGGTTCGTCGATATGCTCATTTTTCAGCATCTCATTTGGCAGTTTATGTAGATCGGCTACCAACTCTTACAGGTTGGAAATTTCTTCGACCGTGCGATGTGTGATAAAGTTACCAAGATTCAATTTTAAATATGTAACGCATTTGACTTTTCTGATTGCAATTTTATTTTTTAGGAAATAGGCATGGAGCCAATTCTTCGAAGTATCTCTTTAAATAATGTACGGTCGATATCAATGGATGAGGAGATCAGGTTGGCTCCCATAACGATTCTTGTTGGTAAAAACAGTGCAGGAAAAAGTACTTTTGCTCGCTCATTTCCATTAATTAGACAAAGTTGCGAGGCGAAAAAAAGAGCTCCAATCTTATGGTTCGGTGATAGAGCTGATTTTGGTTCTTTTTCTGAGACATTAAAAAGAGGTGAAGAGGAGCATGGAATAGATTTTACTTTTAGAATTAATGTTGTTAGCGAGGCAAAGCTCAATTCAAGAACTATGTACCGAGACAGTTCGGTCGGTAATTTTGAGGCAAAGATAACAATTAATATTAAAAATTCTACAGTTGGCAGGAGCTATTCGCCATCAATTTCGATACAGGCGCTTGGCTTTGACTTGGAGTTGAAGGTAAATGAATTAAATAATATAGAATCAATAATTTGCGGACGTAAGCGATGGAAGCCGAAAGTCACAGACTACACAGATGTGTCTTATCAGGGAATATTGCCAATTCTTACAATTGTTAGGGAGAGAACTCCTGCAGCTCAGAAGACACTTTTTGAAAATGCATATCCATTTAGAGAGGAAATAGCAAAAAGAGTAGCTAGAGAAGATTTTCCTTTTCAAGATGCTCTTCTTAAGGCAATTTACACTACACCAATATTTGAACGTTATACTTTGGCGAGTCAGATATGTGACAGGATAGATGTATTATTCAAGGATTTTGAAGAGTACGCTCGTGCTCGTGTATATGAAGTTGTGCATGATATTGAAGAAATGGTTTTTGCCTCTAAAATTAACGATGTTCTAGCTTTGCTGGATGATTCGTTACGAACATATTATGCAGGCGTAAAATATATTGAGCCAATTCGAGCTACAGCTCAAAGATTTTATCGTAAGCAGGAACTTGGTATCGATGAGATTGATTCCAAGGGCGAAAACATGGCGATGTTTATAGATAATATGGGCCCATGGCTTTTGGAAGAGTTTAATGAGTGGATCGGCAAGAATTTTGGGTTCTCGGTCAAGACTCAGAGTTCTGGGGGGCATGTAGCAATTGTAGTTCGAGAAGAGGGCGAAGATGTATATTCTAATTTGGCTGACATTGGTTTCGGATTTTCTCAAATACTTCCTGTAATTACGCAGATTTGGGCATCGCAAAGACGGCATACCAGATCGAATCAGACTAGTTGTATTGTTATTGAACAGCCTGAATTGCATCTACATCCCGCGCTTCAAGCTAAATTAGCGGATGTTTTTGCGTCAGTTGCTAATGGTAGTATGTCTACCCAACTGGTTATAGAAACCCATAGCAATCATCTGATAAATCGGTTGGGGCAGATAATTGGTGAGGGAAAATTAGCATATAGTGATGTGCAAATATTGTTATTTTCAAAAAATGAAAATGGTCAATCGGAAATAACAAGATCAGGATTTGACGAAGAGGGCTATTTGCAAAACTGGCCGATCGGGTTTTTTGAGCCGGAGTGGTAAATGCTATTCATTCTTGATAAGTCCTTGGAAAACATAGAGGCGGATTCTGAAGAGCATCATCAAGCACTAATGTCTCTTCTTTCTGCGTATCAAAATCGGCATCATCTTCTATTCATGGAAATGAAGCATTTGAAAATTTTGCACGGCAAAATAGGGGGTAAAATTGGTATTAACGGGAAAAAAATTTTAGAGGCATTGTATAATAAAGTTCCTTCTTATAAGGAGTTTATTTCTACAATTGGCTATCATGTTGTCGTTTATTTGGATGATGCAGCAGAGTTTCAGGGTGTTCGCAGGGTTGGAAAGACTTGGCGCGTTCCGTTAAGCTATTTTAAATATGGTTTGCTACAGAGTACATTATTAGCGGAGAATGATAGGGATACCGAGCTTTATGTTATATTTTCTGAATTTTACAAAATAAGAAATAAGTTTAATGGTTTTAATGTTCCAGTGCGGCGCCGAAGTGGCGGTGGGTCTGGAATCCCACGATCTTTGCAAAGCTACATTGAAGGGGAGTATTCTCCATGCTTATGTTTGACTGATAGCGATAAACTTCACCCAGGTTTCGGCGATTCCTTTACATCAAAATCATGTCGAGATATTTCTGATGGCTCTAGAAATATTGTCAAACATATAGTATTGGATGAGCGCGAATTGGAGAATATTATTCCTGTTGAAATTCTTGATAAAGTAAGCCCTGATTATAATAAGTTAATTGATAATCTAAACGATATTAAGGGCTACAAACTAGAGATGTGGAAATATCTAGATATTAAGTCAGGCTGTAGTTTATCCTGGATACAAAGAAAAGATGCTGGTACTGTCGCTTACTGGAAGACCTTTGTTCATCATTTTGAAAGGAAAAGGAAGCTGTGCGTGAGTTGTGCAGGGAAAGTTGAGGAGGTGGGCGATAACTGTACCTGTTCCAAGATTGATGGTCTAGGTGAGCGGGTACTCGAAAAGACCGTTGAATATCTAAAGGATAGTAATCAAAGAGCGACGTTAAAGCTTCTGGAGGATGATACGCGATGGACGATGTTAGGGCAGGCAGTGTTTGAGTTTTTGCTTGCTCCGGTTGGAGAGCGGGTTCGCGTTTAAATTAATTAGATAACCGGCATCTAGAATCATTTTCTACAGATAGCTTTTCGTAGAATATTGTTATTTTTCTGATGCTGTAATTTCCATATTAATAATATTATGTGTGTGTCTCATAATCCATTGGTGCCGTGTTCGACTCACGGGAGGCCCACCAGAACTCGCAGTATCGATTGAAGCCCCGGCGGGTGACTGCCGGAGCTTTTTTCGTGCTGTCGTACAATCGCGGCATTGCGATTGATGAGGGATGAAACGAGATGACGGCTGAAGTGAAGATTGACGATATCGTGGTCGGTGATGGCAAGGCGGCGGCGCGTGGCGCGCTGATCACGGCCCACTATCGGGGATGGCTGGAAGATGGCACGGAGTTTGACTCGTCGCATAAGCGGGGCGAGCCTTTTCGCTGTGTGTTGAGCAATAACAAGGTGATCCAGGGCTGGATTCTGGGTTTGCAGGGCATGCAGGTCGGCGGCACGCGCAAGCTGTGGGTGCCGGCGGCGCTGGCGTATGGCGAGCGGCAGGTGGGCTTGATACCGCCGCACTCCAATTTGATCTTCGAGATCGAATTGCTGGAAGTGCTGACGCGCGATTGATGTCTGGATGGTGTCATCAGACAGATACGACGCCGGCTTTTTTCAGCAGCAGCTGCTCGACATCGGCGCGCAGCGCCTGCTGGGTGGGGAAGTTGGCATAGCGCAAGGTCACGTAGCCGGCCAGCTTGAGCATGGCATCGCGTTCCCTGTCCTGGCGTTCGCGGCCGGCGTGGCTGCTGTCGTCGAGCTCGATGACGGCGAGCACATTCAGTTGCTTGCTGCACAGAACAAAATCGGCCACCTTGCGGTCGAAACGGTTTCTGTTGGCCCATCCTTTCGCCGTCACCAGCGCGGAAAACGCCACTTGTGCCAGCACCGTGCATTCCGGGAATGCCGTCTGCAGCAGGTGGTACATCTGCTGCTCGCGCGCCGTCATCACGGGTTTTCTGTGCAGCCTCAGCGGCTTGCGCGACTTGGCAGCCTGGCGCGTGGCCAGCATGGCAAGGAACAGGATCACTGCCGCGATGGCGAGAAGGACGGTGTAAGACGGCATGGATTGGCACCAGAATGGACGAATCCTGATGGTACGCGAACGGCGGCATGTTTCGTGCCGCTGCCAGCGTATTTCAGGTGGTGCGCTTGTTGGCGATCAAGCCTGTTTCAAGTTGACCGGTATCATGCCCAGCGCTGGCACGATGTCATGCAGGCTGGCCACTTCACAGGTGGGGATGGCCGCCGAGGTATTGGCCATGCTGTCCGGGTTGAACCAGCAGCTGGCTATGCCGTAGCGGTTGGCGCCGAGGATGTCGGCGTCCAGGCGGTCGCCGATGATAATGCTTGTTTCCTTGCTGAATGCG
Organism: Janthinobacterium rivuli; assembly: GCF_029690045.1. Taxonomy (NCBI): domain Bacteria; kingdom Pseudomonadati; phylum Pseudomonadota; class Betaproteobacteria; order Burkholderiales; family Oxalobacteraceae; genus Janthinobacterium; species Janthinobacterium rivuli. The sequence continues at coordinate 5,604,700 of NZ_CP121464.1, read as the reverse complement.
CGCGCCATATTGGCGGCATATTCGAAGAAGCGCACGTCCGGCTTGGCGTGGCCGCACGCTTCCGAGGTGGCGACGAAGGAGATGTAGTCGCTCAGGCCGGAGGCGGCGATGCGGCGGTTCTGGATGGATTCGACGCCGTTGGTGATGATGCCCACTTCGCCGATGCGCGACAGCGTTTCGCACACTTCTCTGGCGCCATCGATGAGCACGACCGTGTCCGGCAGGGAGTCCAGATACAAACGGCTGGCCAGTTCCGGGGCGATGGCGATGCCGTTCAGCGCAAACGTCTTGCGGAAGCGTTCCACTTTCAGGAAATCCTTGGTGACGTCACCCGTTTCGAAACGTCTCCACAGGTCGACGTTGATCGCCTGATATTGGGAAAACAGTCCGTCGATGCCGTCGCGCAAGCCCAGTTCGTGCATGGTGTGCAGGAAGGAGCGTTTTTCGGACGCCCGGAAGTCGAGCAGGGTATCGTCGAGGTCAAACAGGAAGAGCTGGTAGGTCATGGTATGTATTGAAAGGAACTTGTCTTGCATCGTAGCACGTAGCGTTGAGTTCGGTTGGCCGTGCCTTGCGCGGGCGATCCGCTACAATCGCTGCCAGACCTGTCACCCTTACTTCACTCCTGCTCATGACCCAGCTCTCCGTCAACGTCAATAAAATCGCCCTGCTGCGCAATTCGCGCGGCCGCAACTTCCCCGACCTGCTGGCGTTTTCCGCGCGCTTTCTCGACCTGGGCGCCGCCGGCATCACCTTGCACCCGCGTCCGGACCAGCGCCATGCGCGCTACGATGATGTTGCCCCGTTGCAGCGCCTGTGCGCGGAGCGGGGGCGCGAGCTGAATGTAGAGGGCTATCCGGCGGCGGAATTTCTGCAAGTCGTAAAAAGCGCGCGCCCCGCGCAATGCACCCTGGTGCCCGACATGCCGGGGCAATTGACGTCCGATCACGGCTGGGACATTGAACAGCACACGGCGCTGCTGCGTCCCGCCATTGCGCAATTGAACGACCTGGGCATTCGCGTCAGCCTGTTTGTCGATGCAGACTACCCGGCGCTGGAATGGGCGCGCGAGGTGGGGGCGGCACGGGTCGAGCTGTACACGGAGCGGTTTGCCGAGAGTTATGGCGGCGCGCAGGCCGATGCCGTGTTTGATACATATCTGCAGGCGGCGCGGCGGGCGCAGGCGCTGGGCTTGGGCGTGAATGCGGGGCATGATCTCGATTTGCACAACCTGGCGCGCTTCCTGGACATTCCTGGCATCCTGGAAGTGTCGATCGGCCATGCGCTGGTGGTTGAATGCCTTGAGCTTGGCATGGACAAGGTGCTGGGCCGCTACCTTGAGATATGTCAATCGTAGGGAGTTTGGGCGGTGCCGCTGGCCGGCCGCTGCAGCCTGCGCCGGACTGGCCCTTCTTCGATGCCGACTTCGCCGTCGCGGCACAGACGCTGGCACAGGTGCAAGCGCTGACGCCCGATGCGGCGGCGCAACTGTGGACGCGCCATGTGTCGGCCCATCCCGACGAGACGCATCCCATGCAACTGCGCGCGGGGCATCGCCTGCAGGCTACAGTGTCGGGGCCGGACTGGCTGGCCGAGTTCGATGCCGTTTCCAGCGAACACCCGGCGCAGGATGGCTGCGTGGCAAGGTTTCTCTCTTCCTATTTTCACGCTGTCGTGGCGGCACCCGTCTTTTTCATGGCCAGCCGGACACGCGTCTATGCACTGACACCGGCCGCGCTTGCCGCATGCTGGCCTTGCTTGCTGGCCATTTCTGACGAGGGCCCCTTGCTGTACCAGCCTGCCACGGGCAAGTTCGTCTATTTCTCGCCACAGGGAGCGCTGGCGGGTGGTGAGGAAGGTTTGCAGCCCGTTTAACGGGATGCATCCATCCGGTGGCGATAAGCGCTATGGCTGAATGCCAGCCGCATTACCTATTTGCACTTAAATCTGACTATTTTCGTTCGCTGTTTAACGGCTGCGACGCACTGTTTGACGCCCGGCAAATCCATGCGAAGGTAGCGCTCGGTAGCGGCATACAGGCAATCCACCTGAAACAGATAGTGTGGGGCATCGAAATTGATATCCCAGCGTTGATACAAGGTACCGGCACTTGTCCACTCCCTGATCGGGGCCAGGATGGGCAAGGCCTCGCCGTCCACCGGCGGCCGATCCGCCGGATAGGACAGCACGCGCACGCTGTCGAGCCTGGCGGCTGGCAAGTTCCAGATAGAGGGAGTCGCTTGTGGGCAAGAAACGGAGACAAGGGGGGCTGCGGCAGCGTACTGCATCGCCATGCCCGCGATGGAAAATGCCAGCAGTGCGAGCGGCTTCATTCGAAAGAGTTCGGAGCGATCAAAGCGAAGAGTCAGTGGCGCCGGTGAGGTGCCTGACCAGGGTGATGCACTCGCCATTTCCTACGATTTCTTTTTGCTTTGCATAGTCGGCACTCGCGATGTAGGGCATGGCGTTTCTCTCTGTGGCTGACGGTAGATAGAGCGTACGCAAGATGGGGGACAGGTATCTTGATGTGCGCCAGGGCAATACGACGCATTGACGCGTGTCATGGTCTTGCCTGGCGCACGAGGAACTTTACATATCCACCCACCAGTTGAGCAAGGTTTCGTCATCGTCGTCATCAAGGTTGACGTAGATGTTGGCGAAGTACCATTCCACGCCCGTCGCTTCGCGGAAGGCGTCGAAAGGGCCATTCACGCTGTAGATGCCGTGGTGACCCGGCACGCTGAAGGTGAGGTTGCCCTTGTACTGGCCGTCCATGGTGCCGCCCAGCTGTTCTTGCACGTCGCGTTCGAGCTGGTCCACTGCTGCTTGCGGCACATCGTCGGCATAGATCTGGATGCAGAAGTTGCCGCCGCGCTTTAATACTTCGGCGGGAGCGAGCGGGTCGGCGATGCTGACGATGTCGCCGCGCGCCAGGTTCAGCGTCAGGCCGGGCGAAGCCAGCAGTTCGTAGACGTGCTCGTCAATCTGGCGCGCCGGCAGGGTTTCATACACGGGGCCGCTGGTGTTTTCGCCTGCCAGTACGCGGATGTGCGGCAAGCCTTCGCAATTGATGTCTTCCATTCATTCTTTCATAGTGCCGGCGCGACGCGCTGCGGGGCGTGCCGGCTTGTGGTTTATTGCAATATTGTACCGGGTGCGTGCCTGTTGGCAGGATACGCAACGGTGCAAACGAGGAAAGGCAATGAAGAATGGGGCGCGGACATTGGCTGTTCATGTGGCCTCGTGCGCGTCGAAGTGACGGGCGGTCAAGTGTGCTCGACGGGGACTCAATACCCTGGAATGAAAAAAGCACGCCGAAGCGTGCTTGCGCGGATGACTTGGCGCTGAGTATTAGTTGTGGGCGCTGATGCCGCTGCGGAACTGTTCGAAACCGGCGCGGGCGGCCTTGTAGCAATTGCCGGCGGCTGCTTCCAGGCCTTCGCGGTCGAGCACTTCGACGGTGCCGCGGCGGTACTGGATCAAGCCTTCGTCCTGCAGCTTGCGGGCCGTGACGGTGACGCTTTCGCGGCGCACGCCCAGCATGTTGGCCATGGTGTCTTGCGTCACCTTCAGCTCGTTCGACAGCGAACGGTCGAGGCGGTCCAGCAGCCAGCGGCACAGTTTTTGTTCGATGCTGCAATGACGGCCGCCCACCACGTTCTGTGCCATTTGCGCAAACATGGCGCTGGTGTAGCGCATCAGCAATTGTGCCAGTGCGCCGCCTTCATTGAACACTTCGCGCAGGAAGGCTGTTTTCAGGCGATAGCCGTAGCCGGCCGTTTGCACGATGGCCGTGCAGGTGGCGCGTTCGGCTTCGTACAGCACCACGCCGGCCACACCTTCGCGGCCGATGACGGCGATCTCGGTGGTGGCGCCGTCTTCCATCACATACAGCAGGGAAACGATGGCGTTGGTGGGGAAGTACGTGTATTCAATCTTGCCGCCACAATCGAACAGGTGCTTGCCGGCAGGCAAGGCGACCAGTTCCAGTTGGCAGAACAGGCGCTCCAGATCGGCGCGCGACAAGGCGCGCAGCAATTCGTTCTGTTGTGCGCCCGTGATGCTGATCATCGGTGTGGCGGGAGCGGCTTGCCAGTTGTGCTGGGCGGCGGCGTGGGTATTCGTGGCTGGTGTCAGGTTGCTATAAGCTTTGTACATGGTAGGGCCTCGTCTTCTGATTTTGTTGGATGGCGCTGCTTTTATGGCTTGCTAGCGTTGTGCTGAATCTTGTATCCACTATAGAACCAGGGGCAGCGGACGTGCATCGGATGAGCCGACGCGCTTATGTAGGCTAGGAACATTGCCTCGTGTCATCCAACTCCTACGCCTGATCTGCATTTTTTTCTCTCTGGAAACAAACGGCAAAAAACAGGCTCCCCTGCCAGCTCCCCGTGAACTTTGGCTGCATGCCTTGATCAAACCACTCTGCGCTGCCGTACGACGGTGATAAAATGTTGCATTGCGGAAATTTGATTTGTGTGTCGGGATGAGCCGCTACTCTTGCTCTCCATCACTGCTCACTTCCGCTGCAACCTGCGATGCCTTCCTTGGTCGCTTCACTGCCCGCGCCGTGCATTTGCCGGCGCGCGGCTGTCTTGTCCCGTTTACCCGTTTAATGAAGGAACGCAACGCATGAAATGGTTTTTTGATTTGAAAATTGCCACCAAGCTGATCTTGTCGTTTGGCGCCGTGCTGCTGTTGACGGCCGCGCTGGGCGTGTCGGCGATCTTTTCCATGGCGCGCATCAATACCGCATCGACCGACCTGTCCGAGAACTGGATGCCCAGCGTGCTGGCGGCCATGAATATGCGCAGTGATGTCAGCGATTTCCGCCGCTGGGAACTGGCGCACATGCTGGCCGCACAGGATGCCGACATGGCGCAGAACGAAACGCGCATGACGGAAACCCAGGCCAAGCTGAAGGTGGACGGCGACAAGTACCGCAGCCTGATTTCCGAGCCGGGCGAGCAGGAAGCGTTCGAACGCTTCCTGGCGCTCAACGATGAATTCATGCGCTTGCATGCAACCATGCTGAGCCTGTCGCGCGAGATGAAAAAGGAAGAGGCGCGCGCGCTGGCTGTGGGGCCGTCGGCCAAGGTCATGGCGGACATGATGGTGCTCCTCGATAAACTGGTGTCGATTAACACGGATGGCGGCGTGCGTTCGAGCGCCAGCGCCGACGCAACGTATGCGGCCTCGCGCGCCAGCCTGATCGGCCTGGTGGTGGGCATCGTCGTCATCGGCATGCTGCTGGCGCTGTGGGTGGCGCGCCGCGTGGCGCGTCCGCTGATCGCGGCCGTCGGCGTGGCGCGCCAGGTGGCCGCTGGCGATTTGACGGCGCATATCGTTGTGCAATCGCAAGACGAAACGGGGCAATTGATGCAGGCCCTGAAAGACATGAACGCCAGCCTGCAGACGCTGGTGGGCCAGGTGCGCAGCGGCACCGATACCATTGCCACGGCGTCGAGCCAGATCGCCGCCGGCAACCAGGATTTGTCGTCGCGCACGGAAGAGCAGGCCAGTTCGCTGGAAGAAACGGCCTCGTCAATGGAAGAGCTGACGTCGACCGTGAAGCAGAATGCGGACAATGCACGCCAGGCCAACACCATGGCGCTGACCTCGTCGAGCATCGCCATCGAGGGCGGCAAGGTGGTCGGCGAAGTGGTGGGCACGATGGCGTCGATCAATGCCTCGTCGCGCAAGATCGTCGACATCATCGCCGTCATCGACGGCATTGCCTTCCAGACCAATATCCTGGCCCTGAATGCGGCTGTCGAGGCGGCGCGTGCAGGCGAACAGGGGCGCGGCTTTGCCGTCGTGGCCACGGAAGTGCGCAACCTGGCGCAACGCTCGGCCGCGGCGGCCAAGGATATCAAGGTCCTGATCGGCGATTCGGTCGAGAAAGTCGAGGCGGGATCGAAACTGGTGGATCAGGCGGGCCGCACGATGGATGACATCGTTGCCAGCATCACCCGCGTGACGGACATCATGAGCGAGATCACGGCCGCCAGCAGCGAGCAGAGCGCCGGTATCGAGCAAGTTAACCAGGCCATCGCCCAGATGGACCAGGTGACGCAGCAAAATGCGGCCCTGGTGGAAGAGGCGGCCGCGGCGGCCGAATCGATGCAGGAGCAGGCAGCCAGCCTGAGCGAAGTGGTCAGCATCTTCAAGCTCGATGTGGCGAGCGCCGCCACATCGCGTGCGCCTGTCAAGGCCGTCAAGGCGCCGGCAGCCGTGACGCCGGCAGCTGCGCCACGTCAACTGGCCGGCACGGCGCGTCGCGCGGCGCCAGTGGATGAGTGGGAAAGCTTCTGATCAGGCGCGCTTGCGCGGTTTCTTGACACCCTGGGTGGCGGGTGCGGCAGCGGCTTGCTGGCGCTGCTGCCACGCTCTCAGGGCCTCTTCGTAGGCGGCCAAGTCTTCCTGGTACATTTCCAGCACGCAAAAGGTGCAACCGCTGTGGCAGCATTCGTCATTGCCCGGTTTGCTGGGCGCTTGCGGTTGCGGATCGTGCGGTAAAGGCGGGGTGGGCATGGTGATGGCTGGGGACGGTGGAGCTGGCATCGAAGCAGGCATAGGAGCAGGCATCATACGGCATCCCGGCGTGCCGTTGCTGGAACGCTTTTTGCTCAAAAATCACGGTTTCCGTGTACAGTTGCGGTGAATTAGGGTATCGTTTACAGCACTGATATTGTATCTTCTGCGCGCGATGTTCCGCCGGCGCGATCTCCGCCGCCATCGCAGCACATCTCTTCGACGCTCCCGCATACGCCCTACAGCATGTCCCGGAGCACGGAGGTGCCGCAAGAACAATGATCCATGGCTTGCAAGACGGAGCTGCCTGTGCCCCGAAATGTTGTTTATTGAGAAAGCATGGCTTCCGCAGTGCGGAGGCACACCAGAAAATTTATGTCTGAAACCGAATCGACTCCTACGCCCAGCCCGGCGATTGCCCCTGAAGCGGCGCCCGTCGCCGCTGCGCCTGCACCAGCACCTGCCGCATCCGCTGCTCCCAGCCTGACTTTTGCCGACTTTGGCCTCGCGCCTGAAATCCAGCGCGCGCTGACCGACCAGGGTTACACCCATCCGACACCGATCCAGGAACAAGCGATCCCCGTCGTGCTGCAAGGCCGCGATGTGATGGGTGCCGCGCAAACGGGCACCGGCAAGACGGCCGGTTTTTCCTTGCCGATCATCCAGTTGCTGATGGCGCACGCCAGCAGCAGCATGTCGCCGGCACGCCACCCGGTGCGCGCACTGATCCTGACGCCGACGCGTGAACTGGCGGTGCAGGTAGCCGAAAACGTCAAGGCCTACGCCAAGCACACGCCGTTGCGCTCGACCGTCGTCTTCGGCGGCATGGACATGAAGCCGCAAACCGTCATCCTGCGCGGCGGCGTGGAAATCGTCATCGCTACGCCAGGCCGCTTGCTCGACCATATCGAGCAAAAGAACATCAGCCTGAGTCAGGTGCAAATGCTGGTCATGGATGAAGCCGACCGCATGCTGGACATGGGCTTCCTGCCTGACTTGCAACGCATCATCAACTTGTTGCCGAAGCAGCGCCAGAACCTGATGTTTTCGGCCACGTTCTCGCCGGAAATCAAGAAGCTGGCCGCCACCTTCCTCAACGATCCGCTGACGATCGAAGTGGCGCGCAGCAACCAGACGGCCGACAAGGTCACGCAAGTGGTCTACAAGGTGACGGAAGACCAGAAGCATGCCCTGGTCGCCCATCTGCTGCGCCAGCGCGACCTGAAGCAGGTTATCGTCTTCTCGAACACCAAGATCGGCGCCTCGCGCCTGGCCCGCGTGCTGGAACAGGAAGGCATGAGCGCCACGGCGATTCACGGCGACAAGAGCCAGCAGGAACGCATGGCGGCGCTGGAATCGTTCAAGAAGGGCGAGATCGACGTGCTGGTGGCCACCGACGTGGCGGCGCGCGGCCTGGATATTTCCGACTTGCCTTGCGTCATCAACTTCGACTTGCCGTACAACGCGGAAGACTATGTGCACCGCATCGGCCGCACGGGCCGCGCCGGCGCCTCGGGCGACGCCATTTCGATCTACTCGGATAAAGACGAGCGCTTGCTGGCCGATATCGAGAAACTCATCAAGCAAAGCATCAAGCGCGGTGAATTGACGGGCTTCAATCCCGCACCTGCCCGCAGCAGCGACAGCGAGCGCCGTCCACCGCGCCGCAGCGAAGGCGGCGAAGCGCGTCCCGCACGCGCCCCGGAGAGCCGCCATGCCGGCGAGAGCCGCGACAGCCGCTCCGCCGAGCGCGGTGCGCGTCCCGCCTTTGGTCCGGGCGCCCGCCGCGAAAAGGCCGATCCCTGGTTCTTGAAGCCATATGAGCCGGCCAAGGCAGCTGCTCCCGCTGCTGCCAGCATGGCGCCAGTCGCCACCAAACCGAAGCAGAAGGTGGCGGCGTTGTTGGGTGGGTTGTTGAAGTAGTAAGTGTTACGCGCTGCTGTTCCAGCGGGATGGCGGCTCATGCGGAGGCGGTAAATAGCTTGCCTCTGCATTTTTCATGGTGTGCATGCCTGATGCGTATGTATATACACGCGAAAGTCTTTTCTCAACGGTGACGCGTCAGCTGACCGGAAAATAAATTCAAGCATCACTCAATGGTATGGCGGGATCGACAGGGCGCCGATTACTAAGTAATTCGTCAATTTTTGCTGTCAAAGCCTGATAGGCAACGACGCAGGGGTTGATGTGATGAAATTACTGATACTGCAACAGGCTGAACAGCAAACATTGCGCGACATGGGTGTTTTTCATCCGCATCCACGTGTACGCATAGGTGCCCAAGCGATAGTTCGCTTGAGCCAAGGACTGACTTTGCAGCAAACGGCCAATGAATTCCATGTCCATCTGAACAGCATTGAAGCATGGCGGCGACGCTGGAACAAGCAAGGGCTGATGGGTCTTTATGAAGGCCATCATACCGGGCGCAAACGCAAGTGGACAGATCAACAGCAAGAGGCACTACGAGCATTGGCGCAAGCCGATGGGGGCAGCGCCAACAGCCTGCTGCGGACCTTGGCGCAAACGGAAGGTTTGCCAGCCATCAGCCAGGAAACGGCAAGACGATATCTGCACGAGATGCAGTTCAGCTACTAGCGCTACCGCTACAGTTTAAAAAAAAGCATCCGCCGGAACCTTTCGGCAAGGCCGCACGAATAATCGGCGAGTTGGATCAACAGGCACGTACCGGGCAGTGCGAATTACTGTTTTATGACGAGTCCGGTTTCAGCCCGAATCCGCCGATTCAGTCGGGTTGGTCGCCGATTGGACAGACGCGTGGTGTGGAACCGCTGTCGCATGGCGAGCGCGTCAATATCCTGGGAGCGCTGCGCCATGACCACAAGCTGTACTGGCGAACGCAACGTCGGCCGACAGTACGCGACGACGCGATCGCTTTCTTCGACGAGCTTGCGGCACAAAAACATACCGTGCCGCGCATTGTCGTACTGGACAATGCGTCATTTCACAAGGGGCCGCAGATTGAGAAATGCCGACGGAAATGGATGGCACAGAGGCTGTTTCTGTATTACTTGCCCCCTCACAGCCCGGAACTGAATCGCATCGAGATTCTGTGGAAACAGGCTAAGTACTTCTGGCGCCGTTTCGCCGGACTGAAAGGAAGCGAGTTGCTGAGCGAGGTGGAATCCTTGATGAAAGGTTTCGGAACTGTATTCACAATAAATTTCGTCTGACTACTTTAGCGCGCGTAGCGCGCAACGAGTCGTTGCTGGGCACACGCGTAAAGCACAGCGGCGATGAAGTTCGTCGGCGATTTCCTGCAAGCTGGCCTGCGCGCGCTCCATCACGATATCGTGCAAAAACTGCGATATGCTTAAGCTTCAACGCAGGCCGTCTGCTGCCGGCTCTGCTTGACCGCTCCGTGCCGTCGAGTGGATATTTCGTTGCCATGTCATGCTCCTCCCATATCGCGATAGCATGCCACGATTCCGATATTGATTTGTCTACACTCACTTAGTCTTGCTGCTTCATGCGGTTAGTCGCCAGCAGGTCGCGACCAAAAGCCAGGATTAAAGAAAGAACCAAGCCGGCCATAAAGCTGACGATGGTCATTTTGGACAGGCTGGTGGAGCGATTCTTCGGCAGGCTCGGGCCAGCGATAAAGCGGCTTTGTTCATGGAAGACGTTGATCGCCTCCTTATTGTCCATCGAGATTTTATTGTAAACTTTCTGAACGTTTTCATCTTTCAAATTCTTGTTCTTGAATACAGTATCGCTAATCGTTGTCATGGCGTGTAGCATCGTTTCACCAGATCGAGTGCTGTCCAGAGTCTTTTTGGCCAGGAGATAATACTCGCGCAGAATCTTGTATTGCATTTCATTGTATCTGGCGCGGATATTTTTCTCATTGGCTTCGGACATTTGGACTTCAGTGGTCATCAACTGCGTTCTTGGCGCCAGGAAACGAGAATTCTCTTCGGTTACCGAAACGATTGCCTGGATGCCCGTGTTGTTGGCCTCCGGGTGGCGTGCAATAATCTTTTTCAAGTCGACGCTTCTGCGTTCATACTCTTCCAGATTCATGTTATTTTCAAGAATGTCATTTTCAAGGCGAATGATCTTGGCATCGATTTCATTCAGTCTGTAGCGCAAAAGGTCTGCATAAAAGATATACATAATGCTGTCGAGGGTATAACGGCCGAGTAATTCCACCATATTTTTGGCGATTATCGGATCCTTATTTTCGTAACGAATCAGAACGCCAATAATATTGTTGCTGCCATTCTTCGGCTGTTCCATGACCAGATCTTTTGCATCGAGTTTGGTAAACGGGTAGATCGGCTCTATACTCGAGCTAATTCCTTTGCGTGAAGAAAATGCGCCGCGTAATTGATCAATTCCAGTTTGGCTGTCGAGTTTGTATTCCTGGATAAAATCGTTGAACCGTTCGCTGGTATTGAAGGCGGCAGAATAACGTTTGTAGTCCGATATTGTGATGCCCTGCGATGCCTCGAAGTCTTTTTTTCGCTCCAATTGGATGGGAATGCTTGAGCCGATTTGCAGATAGCCGACGCTGGTATAGGTGGGAAATGCCAGGGTGACACCGATCCCGATCGCCGTCGCTGCTAGCGTGATGGCAGAAATCATTTTGCGCTGACTCCAGAATACCATGATCAGTTGCGTAAATGAAATGCCCGTATTTTCATCCTCGTTGTTAATTTTAAATTCATTTACTTTTATCATAATTTTCTTTGCGGGTGTTATGCGGAATCGATTGGTAATCAAGAAAGAGGGGATATTTTTTGTTGATAAATAGAAATATTTAATACGCTCATTTCATCCACAGTATAAACGAGATGGCTACTTTTTCGAAGTTGAGAGAGTACCGAAATGCACAAGCAACCTTATGCATGACTGATGCCATTGATGAAACATCACGGGGGTATTGGCTCCGCTTGCCAGGCGACAGGAAGGTCTGAAAGGAGCTTCGCGATGTCTGTTGTTGGCCCGGCCGCCGTTGGCGGCGCCGGAATATGCTTCAGGGACGGTCCGGCTTGCCAGGCGTGCCGGGTTTCTGGCGTTCCAGCCAGATCAGGTCTTCGATACCGCACTGGGGTGCATATTCGTGCACTGCGCGCAACAGCAAGGCGCGCACCTGGTCGTATTCGAAGCGGATGCAGCACTGGTCGAGTTGCTCCAGCAAAGGGCGCAGCTCGATCCAAGGAATTTCCGCTTCCTGGGCACGCATGATCAACGGATGTTCGGTTCCCTCGACGTTATCGCCGATCAGCAGTTCCTCGTAGAGTTTTTCGCCCGGACGCAGGCCCACATGCTGGATATCGATGCCATCGGGCGCCGACTTGCTTTTAACTTCCAGCCCGCTCAGGTGCACCATGCGCTCGGCCAGATCCATGATTCTTACCGGTTCGCCCATGTCGAGCACAAAGACATCGCCACCTTCGCCCATCGCCCCTGCTTGCAGAACCAACTGAGCCGCTTCGGGGATGGTCATGAAGTAGCGCGTGATTTCTGGATGGGTCAGGGTGATCGGTCCGCCCTGAATGATCTGCTGACGAAAGAGCGGCACGACAGAGCCGGACGAACCGAGCACATTGCCAAAACGAACCATGCAGAAACGCGTGTTTTCTTGCTCGCGGGATAATGCTTGCAAAATCAGTTCCGCCAACCGCTTGGTGGCGCCCATAACATTGGTCGGACGCACCGCCTTGTCGGTGGAGATCAGGACAAATGACTTCACATTGGCCGCGATTGCTGCCTGGGCGATGCTCCAGGTTCCAAATACATTGTTGCGTACGCCTGCGATCGGATTGTGCTCGACCAGCGGCACATGCTTGTAGGCGGCGGCGTGGTAAATGGTGTCAATGGCAAAGGTCTTCAGGATGGCGGTGCACTTTTCAGTCTCCAGCACCGAACCGAGGAACGGCAGCAGTTCTACCTTTAATCCTTGCGCAGTTTTCAGGCCTTTCAGTTCCTGCTTGATCGAATATAGCGCAAATTCGGACATGTCCAGCAGGAGCAGCCGGCTGGGACGCAAACTGATGATCTGGCGACACAGTTCAGAGCCAATTGAGCCGCCAGCGCCCGTCACCATCACGGCCTTGCCCGTGATGCCGCTGGCGATCAGGCAAGCATCGGGGGCGACCTGGTCTCGTCCCAGCAAGTCTTCGATTTCGATATCGCGCACATCCTGCACGCGTAGCTCGCCGGTGATCAGGCTGGCAATGGGCGGGGTCACCTTGATCTTGATCTTGAAGCGTTCGAGCTGGTCCAGAATGCGTTTTTGCTGGCTTTTGCTCAGCGAGGGCATGGCTAGCAAGATGTCGCTGATGCCGGTTTTTTCGATTAGCTGGCTTAGCGAGGCTGCAGAATGTACCTTGATGCCGGCGATCATGGCGCCTTTCAATTCAGGCTTGTCGTCGATAAATGCGACGGGAAGGTATTCATTGCCGGCACGTAAAGCGCTAGCCAATTGGCTACCCGCCTTGCCCGCGCCGTAAATCGCCACTTTGACAATATCGTTCTCGGCATTGGTGTGGCGCAGCATTCCGCGCGCCACAAAACGACTTGCCACCACGTAGGTAATGGCGCTGATCCAGTAGATTCCAAATACGCCGCGCGAATAGCCCACCATGTGCGAAGCGAATGCTGCCATCGCGACCAATACTGCCACGGAGATGGTGACGCCCAAGATGACGACGTACACAATCTTGTGGTCAATGAAGCGCACCACCGCACGGTACAAGCCGAGCCGAATGAACACGGGCACTGAAATCAGGGGGGCCGCGAGGATCAGCCACAGATACTGAGAAAACAGCGCCAGACTGGCGGTGTCGTAACGCAGCAGCAACGCCAAGGCAAAGGTCAGTGGCAAAAAAAACATGTCGGTCATGATGGCGATCAGCTGTTTTTGAAACCTCGGTAGTACAATAAATTTTTTCATGTGCCTGTTTTTTTAAAGGTGCCGCTAGCCGCAATGGCGATGCGTGGCTTGGTCTGTTCTGTTCGCAGAGTGATTCCTCAATGCACGATGCCGTCCCGGCGCACGACTTTCAGAAAGGTCCGCAGAATGATGTGTAGATCGGTCACAAACGATTGGCGTTGCATGTATTCGACATCAAGTTTCACCTTTTCGGGGATGGGCAATTCATCGCGACCGTTGATTTGGGCCCATCCTGTGAGTCCCGGCAACAGCTTGTCGACGCCGTAGCGCGTGCGCAGCTCGATCAGATCCTGCTGGTTGAATAGCGCAGGACGGGGGCCGACGAAACTCATATCGCCGCACAGGATGCTCCACAACTGTGGTAACTCATCCAGACTTGACTTGCGCAGGAAGGAGCCTGGCGGCGTCAGAAATCTGGCCGGGTCGGTTAACAGGTGGGTGGCCACCGCTGGTGTGTCGACGCGCATGGTACGGAACTTGGGCATGCGGAACAAGCGGTTGTGGCGTCCCACTCGGTCGGACCAGTATAGCGCCGGTCCGCTGGATGTGGCCTTGACCAACAGTGCCACGATGATAAACGGAAGCAGCAGTACCAGCATTGCGCATAGCGCCAATAGTAAATCGAACAGTCTTTTCATGTTTGTCAGCTCTTGATATGGTTCAGGAAGTCGGTCACTGTCTGGTTCAATGCGGCTTGCATCGCAACAGGTGGATGCCAGTCGAGCAAACGCTTGGTCGGTGCCACATCGATCTGGAGCGATCCGAGCACGCGGTCTGCCTGCGCGGATTTTCCGATGGCTGCCGCTGCCACGCGCATCAGCGAGGTCGGCACGGCCAGCAGACGCGCGCGGCGCCCCATGGGTGCTGCCAGCATGCGCACCAGCTCGGCGGTGCTAACGTCATGGTCATCGGACACCAGCAAAACCGCGCCTGGCGCTTTTGGGTGCGTGCAGCACACCAGCAGCAAATCGATCAGATTGTCCAGCGCTACCATGCTGCGTTGGTTGCCGACCGCGCCGAAAGGCAGCGGCCAGCCAGACTTGATCAGCTCCATCAGGCGCTGAAAGTTGGCGCGCACACCCGGCCCATAAACGAGGGGGGGGCGAACGATCACCAATTCCATGCCGCTGGTGGCGGCAAATGCCTGCAATTGCTGCTCTGCTTCCATTTTCGATTGGCCATACGGGTCGCACGGTGCCGGTGCATCGCTGGCGCGGAAGGGATGTTTTCCGCTCGCTTCGCCATTGACCTTGATACTGCTGACGAAAATGAAGCGCCGCACGCCGGCCGCCGCGGCTTGGCGCGCCAGCTGCATGGTCGCGTCCACGTTCACGGCGCGGTACGCCGCAAGCGCATCGGCGGCCGCTTCCTTCATGACATGCACGCGCGCGGCCAGATGGATGACGCAGGTGCAATCGTCCAGTGCCGCAGACCAGTCGGTGCTGGCGTTCAGTGCGCCGCTGGCGTAATGAAAAGGCGCGCTTTTCACGCGTACCGATCCCGTCACGGGCCAGCCGCGGGAGATGAGTGTCTGGCAAAGCGCGGAGCCGACAAAGCCGCTGGCGCCCGTTACGAGTATTTTTTTCATGTATGTGTTAATTCCGTACGTCAACGATCTGCCGCGCCGCGCTCACCCGCTGCGGGTGGCAGCAGCGTTACAATGTCGCGCGCCATCGCCCGTACAATGTTTTTTCTGGAGAACTTGGTGATAAATTCGGGGCGCGGCGTGTCATGCAGGTGCAGGCTGTCAAACGCATTCACCGCGGCATCGACGTCGCATGGATAAAACACGGCGGCGTTGGGGATTTCGGTAGCAACAAATTGTGCTGCGTAGCCATCCACGCCTGCCCAGATGGGCTTTCCGATCGCTCCATATTCGAACAATTTAGACGGCAGCACTTTTTTGAAGGCGGCATAGTCATTCAGATGCACGAACAGCACATCGGCGCCGCGGTAGGCGGCAATCAGTTCACTGCGCTTCATCGGCGCCATCAACGTCACGTTGTCCACGCCGGCCTGTTCCAACGCGGCCTGCAGTGCGGCACGCCGTCCGCCGTCGCCAATCACGTTGAAATGCAGGCGCCCGCGCATGCGTGCCGCCAGCGGCGGCAGTATCGTGTGCAAACCCTGGCCTTCGCCGATATTGCCGGCGTACAGCACCGACAGGGCTTTGCCCTGCTTTTCTTGCGGGGGCGCTGCCAGCGGTAGGGCCTCTGGCAAGAATTCATCGTCGATGCCATTGGTGAAGAAGGAGTATGGCTGGTGCGGGTAGCGCGTCGAAAAGTATTCGCCGAAGCCGGCCGAGACCAGGTTGATCTTGCTGGCGCGACGCATGGTCCAGCCTTCCAGTACGGAGAACAGGGGCTTGGCCACGCGCGCAAAGCGCTTCGGCAGCACATCCTTGATGGTATCGACAAAAATGTCGCGGATATCGAGGTACAGACATGCACCCGCACGACGACTGATCCATGCGCCCAGCGCGGCCGTCATCAGGCGAGACGAGGTGGCCAGGACCAGATCGTACTTGTTGTGACGGGCTAGCTTGACGGCGTTGCGGGCGTAGGTGAGGAAGGCCTTTGACTGATCCAGCATGCCGCTTTGGTGTGCGGGCAAGTTGATACGGTGCAACGTCAGGCCAGGGAACTCTTCCAGTGCTGGCGCGGCCGCGCTAAAGCCGCTGTAGCGGTTCGGCATGGTCGTGATTACGTCGATATGCGTGCCGGCCGGCGAGGTTTCGCGTAGCGCCTCGACTAGCGCCGATGCCCTGAAAGGGCCGGGACCGAGGTCAGGCGGATAATAAAAACTTAAAACTAAAATTCTCATGAATGGTTCCAGCTGAAGCAGGTAGTCAGATCCGCGCCTTCAAAGCGGATCTGCAGGCAATGCGTTTCCTGACTGACACCAAAGCGCGGATGCCAGTGGTCAGGCTGCACGCTGATGCTGCCTTGGTCGATGGCGACATGCACGGCGCTGCCATCTGGCAGCAGCAGCGTGCATTGTCGCCGGCCGGCGCCGGGCGCCACGCGGATTGCCGGATGCAGGTGGAAAAACGCTTCGGCCAGGCGGAATGGGCCGCTCACGCGATCGTGGATGGCGAGCGCGCCGGCGGCCAGGCGCCAGTGACGGCGGTGGATATTCTTTCCTGGCAGGCGCAAGTAGCCATCGTGCGCGCAATCGATATCCAAGACAGGGCCCGGTGCATCGATGCGGATCTCGTGTGGATAGGCTCGGCGCGCCACGCGAAAGCCGCTCCAGACCTCGGACGAATCGGCGCCGTCTATTTGCACGGTATTGTGCGCGGCAGTGCCTCGTTGACGCAGGCGTTCGGCGCCCAGCCCATACTGCGAAGTGCCACTGTTGACGAGCAGGCGCTGGCCGGACAGCGACCATTCGAATGACAATGTGTCCGCATGCGCATGACCGGGCAGATAGTCCGGGCCAACGGCGGCGGCGTCGAGCAGCAGCACAGATGCCCCTAGTTGCAGGCGCAGGTAGCCGCTGGCCGCGAGGTGGGTGACGCCGTCTGTGGGCGCCTGCGGCGCAGGGAAGCCGAGGCTGTCCGCGTAGCGCGCCAGTTCGGTAGTTTCCACAGCGATGCCAAAAGCGGCATCGTTGAAGAAGCCGATTCCACCGTCGGGATGGCTGAGCATGGCTAGCCAGGATTGCATTGCCGGAATGCGGCTGCGCCAGTCGCTGGCTTGGCTGTCGAGCGCGTCAAACGCTTGCGCCAGATTCAGCAGATCCAGCATGTCTTCCAGGGCCAGCGCGTGGTACATCGTGCTCAGTTCAAAATGCGCGCCGTCGGCCAGGATCTGTTCGGGCACTTCGCGCGCAAGGATGCGCAGCGCCGTGACGCGCCAGGCATCGGCCTCCGGCCCCATAAAAAACTGACCGGCGAACAGCAGCGCTTTGGCATTGGCAAACAGGTGATTGCCCAGCAAATGGATCTCCAGGCGTCCGGCCAGCCAGCGCACTTGTACCGCCAGGCTGTTGAGCTGTCGGGTATCGAGCGTATTGCCCGCCAGCGCCCATTTGATCCAGTTGACGATTCGCAAGGACATAGGATACGGCTCCCAGCCATTACCATGGCCCGTGGGATTCGCCTCGATCCAGCGCGTCAGCAGGCGCTGGTGCTGGGCTGTCAACGCCATACTATTGCTGGCGTTGAGGGTATCAAAATAGTGCAGGTTGTACAGCCACAGCTTGTCCAGAGTGCCGTCATTCCAGCCATCGATGGCGGATAGGTCGTGCCTCTGTCCGAGGAAGCAGAAACTGCCGTCGCCGGTCAGGCTGGGATCGCGCCGCGCCGCCAGTTGCCAGGTACCGGCGAGTGGACGTAGCGGCGGTGCTGCGCGCAGGTCCGGGCGTGGCCGGCGCATGCGAAACAGCAGCCGTCCATAAAACTGCACCGGCTTCAGGTGGCGCAGCGTATGCCAGTAGAGGAGCAGGCCGGGCTTCAACGGAATTTCCCCTGGGATCGGGTACGTAAGTTCATGTGGTGCAATCTCATTGCTGGCGCAATAATTCGGCAACCTCGATGGTGACGCGCGCCACTTCGAAAATGTCACCCGGAGCGATCGCCGGCACGCCGCTTTGTACCGCAGCCAGGAAGGCCGCCGCGCATTGCTGCTGCCCCTTGTCCTGTTTCCACAGGTTCATGCGCGAAAAGCCCGGCCAGCCAAAGCCCTTGAGCTTGCGGAAATTGTCGAGCTGTAGGACGCGGCCCGACGTAAACACTTCTACCCGTTCCTTCGGGTAGTTGGCGGCGCCGTTTGCCAGATACATGATGGTGCCGAAGGAACCATCGGCGAAGCCCAACGTGATCGATGCCTTGTCTTCAGTAATTGCCACGCCGGGAGCGTCGCCCATGCGGCGCGCCTGCACCGAGATGATTTCGCTGCCTGCCAGGAAACGCATCAGATCGATGAAATGACAGGCTTCCCCGATGATACGGCCGCCGCCCACGGCATTGTCCTGGGTCCAGTGATTGGCCGGGATTGCCCCCGCGTTCATCGTCATGATGAATGATTTCGGTTCGGCGACCGAGGCCAGTAGGGATTTCATCTTTTGCACTTGCGGCGAGAAGCGGCGGTTGAAGCCGATCATCAACTGTGGCCCACTACCGCCGCCGTGGGCTGTATCGTAGGCGGCGCGTACCTGCTGCAGCTCGCGGTGTTCGATGGCCAGCGGTTTCTCAACGAAGACGTGCTTGCCGGCCGCCAGCGATTGCGAAACCAGTTGCGCGTGGGTATCGTGGCGGGTGACGATCGCTACCGTATTGATGGCGGCGATGGACAGCATGGCGCCGACATCGGTTGATGCCTCGGCAAAGCCGCTTTTCTGACCGTGAATAACGCTGTTGATGCCGCCAGCGGTGACGATGCTGTGAAATTGTGCGCCAGCGGCCTTGAAAGCGGGAATCAACACGCGCGAAGCGTAGTTGCCTGCACCAATGAAACCCAGTACCGGGCGTTCCGCCTGGAAGGTGGCGTTAGGCGCCAGGGTGACCTGACGCTTGACGCGCTCAGCCGTTGGCGACGGGTATTGAAGCAGAATACCCAGGCCCGCCTTGTCGTCCGTCAATGCCTGATAAGCGCTAGGAGCATCTTCGAAGGCGAAGCGGTGGGTGATCAGGGGCGCGACATCGAGCTGGCCGCTGGCCAGCATGTCAAGCACCGCCTCGAAATTGCGCTGTTCGGTCCAGCGCACGAAGCCGAGCGGATAATCCTGGCCTCGCTCTTCGTAGTTGGGGTCATAGCGGCCTGGACCATAGGAACATGATACCTGGAAGCTCAATTCCTTTTCATAAAAGTCGGCGCGGCTCATTTCCAGACCGATCACGCCAACGAGCACGATGCGGCCGCGCTTGCGGCACATGCGCGCCGCCTGAGACAACGGGTCATTGGACTTGGTCGATGCGGTAATGATGACACCATCGACGCCCTGGCCACGGCTGAATGCCATGCCGGCCGCTACCGGGTCTTCACCACGGCCCGGATTGCAGGTGGCAGCGCCGAACTGGCGCGCCAGGGCCAGCTTCGATTCGTCGAAGTCAATTGCCAGCACGCGGCAGCCGTGTGCGCGCAGCAGTTGCACGGTCAGCAGGCCGATCAGGCCGACGCCGGTGACGACAAAGCTTTCGCCCAGCGTGGGCTGCGCAAGGCGCATGCCTTGCAAGCCGATGCTGGCCACTACCACGAAGGCTGCGGCTTCATCGCTTACGGTGTCGGGGATGCGCGCGCACAGGTTCATGGGAACCTTGACGATATCAGCATGTGGCCCGTTCGACACGACGCGGTCTCCCGGTTTGAAGCCGCTCACGCGCGAGCCGGTTTCTGCCACCACGCCCACGTTGCAATAGCCGAGAGGTAATGGCTGGGCCAGTTTCGAGCGTACCGCATCGATGGTGGTCATCAGGCCATCCGTGGCGACTTTTTCCAGCACCATTTTGACTTTGTCGGGCTGCTGGCGTGCCTTGTCCAGCATCGATGCCTTGCCGAACCCGACCAACATGCGTTCGGTACCTGCGGAAATGAGCGACACCGTGGTGAAAATGTTCAGGCTGCCGCTGGAAGGGGCGGGGGCGGGTGCCTCGACGAGCGAGGTGGTGCCATTTGCCATGTCTTGAAGGATCTGTTTCACAAAATTACCAATGCATAAAATAGTGGGTAGGGCTGGAACGGTATGGCGGCGCTGCACACGGTCATAGCAAGCCGCGTTCCTGGCGTGATGGATAGCTGATGAGGACAGCCTTGTACGCTCCCTTGAAGACGAACAAGCTGCCAGCGGCCACGCCGATGATGCCGAAGCGGGCGATCATGTCCTTGATGTGGTCCAGCGAACCGGCGCCGCCCAGCACCGTCATCGGTACTTTGACGCACTTGTGCACGGCACTGATCAGATCGAGGTCATAGCCTTCCATCATGCCATCGCGATCGATGGCATTGATGCAAATTTCGCCTACGCCGTGTTCCTGTAGTTGTTTGCAAAAATCGACAGGCGACAGGCCGGTGCCGGTTTTGCCGTTGTTGATATAGATTTCATAACCACGGCCGAACGACCGCTTCTTGACGTCCAGGATGACCACCACGCTTTGCGAACCGACTTCGGCCGCTAATGCGCTGACCAGCCCGATATCTGACACTGCCGCCGAACTGATGGCGATTTTTTCCACGCCCAGTGCAAAGATACGGTTTGCCTGCTGTACCGTTTTGATGCCGCCGCCATAACACAAGGGCATGCGGCACTCGCGTGCAAGGTTCTCGATCAGCCGATAATTCGGTTCGCGTCCTTCGGCACTGGCGTCGATGTCGAGCACAACGATCTCATCGACTTCCTTCTCGTTAAAGATCTTGACCGCATTGATAGGATCGCCGACGTATTTGTGGTCCTTGAATTTGACGGACTTGACCAAGCCGCCATCCTTTAACAGCAGGCAGGGAATGATTCTGGCTCTGAGCATGGCTTATAACTCCGCAAAATTTTTGAGTAGCCGCACGCCGTTACGGTGGCTTTTCTCAGGGTGAAACTGGACGCCGTAAATGTTTTCGTGATTCACGCCGCAGACGAAGCGGGTGCCATACTCGACATCGGCGAAGGCGTCGCCGGCCTGGTTGCAATCGAAGTAATAGGAATGCAGGAAATAGAATTCCGATTCCATGTCGAGTCCGGTGAGCAAAGCATTGTCATTGAGTGAGCGCACACTGTTCCAGCCCATATGCGGTAACAGCAGCTCGTGGCCTGGACGGGCCGCATCGATCTTGCGGACCACGCCATCTATCCAACCCAGCCCAGTTTCGCGGCCTTCGTCGCTTGAGAGGGCGAGCATCTGCATGCCAACACAGATGCCCAGTACCGGCCGCTTCTCTTCGAGCACGAGGCGGTTCAATTCCCCGCGCATGCCGGATGCTTGCAGCAATTGCATCGCGTGATCGAAGGAACCAACGCCGGGCAGGATGATCTTGCTGGCGTCGCGCAACTGACTCGCGGTATCAGCCAGTATGAATGGCACGCCCAGGCTTTTGTAGATGTTGGCAAAGGCGCTGATGTTGCCAAGGCCATAATTGACGATCGCTATCATCGCTTGATGGCCCTTTCCACGCCCAGTTTTTTCAGGATCGCCGCACCCAGGTTGAAGAGGACGCGCTGGTTCTTGTAGTCGCGGTAAGATTTTTTGGGCAAGTTCATGCAATCGCGCAACTCGTCACTCGAGATGTCCAGCTTGGTGGCGATATAGTCGAATTCTTCGTCGATGGTGGCCGGATTGTGGGCCGGCTTGCGCAGTTCCTCCAACGCCTCTTCGCGTGTCATCTGTTTGGTCAGAATCAGGCTAGAGAACTGGACGCGGCGCGTATCCATGCCGAAGCGTGTCGGCAGCCAGTAACCTTCGTAGAAACGGGTAAAACGGGACTCGAAGTGTTTTTGCGGGTAGGCCCGCCAGCCATAGGTCGAGGCGAGCGTGTCGATCGCGATTTTTTTGCTGTATGGCATGTAGTCGAGCGGTTTGACTACCCGCACGCCCTTGATATAGCGCAGGTAAAACTTATGGAACAGGATGCCGCTGAAGGGGAAGGTCTTCAGCTTGCGCTTGCCGAACCGGCCATGGATGTCGCGAATCTGACGCAGGTCGGTGCCGTAATAGAGCCAGTCAAGCGGATTGCGTACGCATTCGGTCGAGACATTACCACCATTTAAGATGTACTTGATCTTGTGTTTGTTGGCGAAATGGTAGAGCGTCGCCACAAACGCGTGGTCTTGCGGGATATCCAGATGGGGCACGCCGGATTTGAAGAATGCCAGTTGCAGATCCTTCATCTCTTCCCAATTGATGACTTCAGTGTAAAGATCCATGCCCAGGCCGTCCACCAGCATCTGGATATTGCTGACGGCAATGTCCGAATTCCAGCCGCCGTCGACGTGAAAGACCAACGGGCGCAAGCCGTACTTTTTCACCGCCAGGTGCAGCAGATAGGAACTGTCGAGTCCACCGCTCATACCTAGAATGCAATCGAAAGGCTTACCTTGGCCTTCGAGCTTGATTTTGTCGGCCACCGCCTGGAATTCACGTTCGCCCACGGCGTCCGGATGCCAGTTGGGAAGGACATGATCGTTGAAATCATGGCAATGGTCGCATACGCCATGTTCGTCAAAGACGATCTGGGTATCGGTGGTATCCATCACGCAATTGCTGCAAACTTGGTACTCTCTCATTCGTGCTGCTCTCTAGGTATGATGTGTGACTATATTCTGGGGCTGACGGTGTCGGCGCCAGTGCCGGACGGGGAATTAAAAAATTTTCACATATTCCCGATAGGTTTTGTGTGACTTGCGGGCCATTTCCCATACCGCCCGGCTGGGTAATTGTTCAATCGTCGCGTGCCAGTGATGGGTCACCTGGATGCCTGGTTCGTAATAGATGGACATGCCGGCATCGTTAACCTGCTTGCTCAAGAAGTATTCCTCGCCCATCAGGAATGTCGGCGCCCACAACTGCTGCAGCTTCTCGAAGAACAGCGGCCCGAGGATATAACATGAACCGTGGCCCTGGATGATGACCTGTCCAGTTTCCCACTGTTCTTCATCGCGACGATCACTCGCGCGCTGGGTCAAGGAGGCGATCCATTTGATGCAGCGGCCCAGATAGTAATTGGCATAATACAGATCGTACATGAGTTCGCGGAACCTGCTGATTCCATCAATGACGTGCGGGTTCTGATGTATGCCGTCCACGGTGATGACATCCGGCGATACCACGGGATAGGTCTGGAATAGTGCTTTGTGGCAGGCGATTGACTGCAGGAAATCCGTCCGGAAGGTTAGATCGTTGTTGCCGACCACCATGTAGTTGATGTCAGCATGGTGGCTGCGTAAATGGTTGATGCCGATATTCAGGCCAGGGAAGTAGCCGGAATTGTCAGGATTGAAAATAACGGTAATATCCGGAAACTCATCCTTCAAACGGTGCAGGGACGCGATGCTATCCGGCGCCGAATTGTTATCAACGATGACGATTTGATATTCATGATCGTCATTTTTTACCAGCGATGCGACGGCGGCGCGCGTAAACTGCGTATTATTGTAATTAGTGCAAACGTAGCCGATTTTCATTTTTTCTCCAATGGATAGGCGCCGATTTTTCCGCTAAAGAAATCGCGGACGCCACGGGCCATCATGCGCAGGGAGGCGCGGGGCTGCGGGTCGTAAAAGAGCACGAGCATACATAAAATGCCGTGTGCGATACCAAATTTCAAGATGAAGCGAAAATCGGATCGCAGATATTGTTGTGAAAAATACATAAAATTCCTGTACATATAATAACGCCGCAATGGCGAATGCAACGTGTAGTAGCGCTTGAACAGTTTCGGTACCTGGTGTGCCGCCCCAAGTTCGTGGTAGAGCACAGCATCGGCGACTTTGGTTATGGAAAAACCAGCATGCCTGACGCGTAATGAAAATTCGATATCGATGCAATCGATGAAGTAAGCTTCATTGTAATTGCCGACGCTGCGATAGATGTTCATGTTGACCAGGTTGCCAGAGGTAATAGCGTACTTCACCTTACCCGCATGGACGGCCGCCCTAGGCTCACCATGCAATACCAGGTTGGGTGACAGGCACAGTGCGCCGCTGTCGCGCGCATGTGCCGCCAGCATGGCATCAACCATGCCGGGCTCCGCGACACTATCCTGATCCATGGTCAGTACCCAAGCGGCGCCTTGCTCTTTCGCATGGAGCAAGCCGGCATTAAGCGCGTAGCCGATACCGCGATTGCTGCCAAGTCGCATGATTGCAACACGTTCGCATTTTTCTAGCTCCTCAAGCGTACGCATTGATTGCGCATCGGAGCCGTTGTCGACGATGAGGATGGAATCGACCTGAGACAGAAGCGCCTGCGCGGTTGCCCAGGTTTTTTCTTCCCCATTATAACTGACGATAATTGCGATAACTGAGCTTGAACGCATAAATATATTGTTACTATTGCCTGTGAAATTACGCTCGGGTGGCGCCGTTGTTTGAAGGGAACATCATCGGTCTAGAAATACGGCTCCAGCAGATTCGTTGAAAATAATAAAAAGAACAGATATGCGAAACAAATGCCAATAATGGTTGCTATCGCCATTCTTCGATCCTTGATCAGGTACACCAGATTCGGCAGCAGGACGATTTCCACGATAAGCAGCAGCTCACTGGTACGCGAGCTGATTGCTGGAACACTGGCAAAGGCAGCGAATATAAACAGGGCCAGAAAATAAATCTTCAACAGAAGCGAAATGTAGGGATTTATCCGCCTCAGGGTATCGATATGCCAATACAGGACATAGGCAATGCAGCAACGCATTACATATGGAAAATTGAGAAAATTGATGTCGGGATCAAAATACGCAAGTTCCGTGTAATTCTCGATTTTTAGCCGGATCAAATCAATCGGTAGCATCTTTAATGTGCTGAAAATGTCTATGCCGATGTAATACATGATCAGGCCAACTGGCATCAGCCAGGCATATTTTTTCAAGCTGGTGCTGCTGCCAGTCAGGAAATACAATGGAAAAATAATGATGGCAGAATAATGAAATGCAAATGCCAGGCATGAGAATAACAAAAATTGCCTGAGGTTGCGCTTCAGGATAGGCCGGATGCACAGTAGCAGGAAACCTGCCGCGACACCTACCCTGATTTGCGTCATTTCCAGTAGCATGAAAAACATCGAGTAATAAACCAGCAACGCCAGGTTGCGGTGCGGCGTGATTTGATTAATCGCGTACAGTTTGATGCCCACTCCCAGAAACGCATACACGAAGAAAATCATCAGGCTGGAGGAGAACAGGCGGTCGGCCAGACTTGCAATGAGAATGAAAGTCGGTTCTACGTTTTTAAACTCTGACTCCAGTACATAGTCGTAATATTCCAGATAGCCATGGTAATCGCGGTCAACTCCTTCGCCGCGCATGGCAGCGAACAGGAACAGCAGTATGCCAAGCGCAAAAAACGATACGCGCGACGTTTCATTGCGGCTGAAAGAAAATACTGCAATCAAGGTGAATAAAAAAAAGTATACTTCCATCGCTGATAATGTCTTCGCGCAAAATTGAATGCCGACTGGCACGTGCTGTGTCTGCATCCGGTGCGCAAGCGCGGGTATTTGCTTGCTCCAGCGCACCGGTGAATGCCCGCGAGGATGCGGGTATGACTCCGCCAGCAGAGCATTCCAGCGCGGCGATGACAATACGTTAAATGCGGGTATGGCGCAAGCCAGGAGGTTGAAACAAATTGTTGCCGCAGCCTGGGCTCCGGCTGCAACGTTTAACCTTGCCAGATACCGCGTGTATCGACTACCAGATGCTCGCTCAGGCGACTTGCGGGGATGGCCTTGAACGTCTTGTGGTCAACCAGCAGGATCACGATTTGCGCCCGGAGCAAGGCATCATTCACGTCCGTTAATTGCAGTGTATCGGCCAGCTTGGCGGGCAGGGCGGTGATATTCGGTTCTACCGCCAGCACCGTCCCCGGATGGCTGGCAGCGATGCTGCGCGTGATCGACAGCGCCGGGCTTTCCCGCAGATCGTCGATATCGGGTTTGAACGCCAGGCCGAGACAGGCGATGGTCACATCACGTGCCGTCTTGTCCGGGTAGCGCTGCAGGAAATCGGCGACGGCGATTTTAGCCTTTTGCATGACCCATTCTGGTTTGCTGTCGTTGACTTCGCGCGCACTACGGATCAGGCGCGCCTGTTCTGGCGATTGGCTCACGATGAACCAGGGATCGACGGCGATGCAATGCCCGCCTACGCCTGGCCCTGGTTGCAGGATGCTGACGCGCGGGTGACGGTTGGCCAATCGGATCAGTTCCCACACATTGACATTCTGCTTGTCGCAAATCATCGACAGTTCGTTGGCGAACGCGATATTCACGTCGCGGAAACTGTTTTCGGTCAGTTTGCACATTTCTGCCGTGCGTGCATCGGTAATGACGCATTCGCCTTCCACGAAAGTACGGTACAGCGTGGCGGCTGCCTGTGAACAGGCCGGCGTCATGCCGCCGATTACGCGGTCGTTCTGCACCAGTTCGCGCAAGACATGACCGGGCAACACGCGTTCAGGGCAGTGCGCCACGCGGATGTCAGATGCTTCGCCATGGCTTTGCGGGAACGTCAGGTCCGGGCGCGCCTCGGCCATCCATGCGGACATCTGTTCGGTGGCGCCGACTGGCGAGGTCGACTCAAGAATGACCAGGTCACCGCGCTTGAGCACGGGGGCGATCGCCTTGCTGGCCGATTTGATGTAGGACAGGTCAGGTTCGTGATCGCCTTTGAACGGGGTCGGCACGGCGATCAGGAAGGCATCGGCTGCTTCCGGCTGCGTGGTGGCGCGCAGGTAACCCTGGCTTACCGCAGCCTGGACAACCATATCGAGATCGGGTTCGATGATATGGATTTCCCCGCGGTTGATGGTGTCAACTGTGGTCTGGCTGATGTCGACGCCGATGACTTTTTTCTTGAACG
Source organism: Janthinobacterium rivuli (assembly GCF_029690045.1). Lineage (NCBI taxonomy): Bacteria > Pseudomonadati > Pseudomonadota > Betaproteobacteria > Burkholderiales > Oxalobacteraceae > Janthinobacterium > Janthinobacterium rivuli. The sequence continues at coordinate 5,577,748 of NZ_CP121464.1, read as the reverse complement.
AAGCAAATACGGCGGCGGTTGGCAGGCCGATGTAGCCGAGGCCTATGATGGAAACGGAATCAAATTTCATGGTGTCGGACGGTAGAATTGAAGAATGGAGGCGATGATGCGCGCGCAGGCGGCGCCGTCGCCATAGGGATTGTGGGCAAAGCTCATGCTTTCATAAGCGGCGTCGTTGGACAGCAGGAGCGCCAATTGTTCGCTGATGGTTTCGACGGATGTGCCCACGAGGCGCACGGTGCCGGCTTCGACCGCTTCCGGACGTTCCGTGGTTTCACGCATGACCAGTACCGGTTTGCCGAGCGACGGGGCCTCTTCCTGAACGCCGCCGGAATCGGTCAGCACCAGGTGGGCGCGGTTCATCAGGTAGACGAACGGCAGATAATCGAGCGGCTCGATCAGGTGCACATTGCCGATGCCCGCCAACAGCCGTCGTACCGGCTCCATGACGTTTGGATTCAGGTGGACGGGATAGACAATCTGCACGTCGGGGAAGCGCGCCGCCGTCGCCGCCAGCGCACTGCAGATGCGCTCGAAACCGTCGCCGAAGCTCTCGCGACGGTGTCCGGTGACCAGCAAGACTCTCTTTTGCGGGTCCAGGAAGGCGAACTGGGACTCCATCTGGGCACGCAGTTGCGTATCTTGCGCGAGCTTGCGCACGACGTCGAGTAGAGCATCGATCACGGTATTGCCGGTCACGACGATGCTGGCCGCATCGACGCCTTCTCTCAGGAGGTTCGCCTGCGAGGTCTTTGTGGGCGCGAAATGCAGGGCTGCCAATGCGCCAGTCAGGCGCCGGTTGCCCTCTTCAGGCCAAGGTGCGTACAGGTCGCCGGTGCGCAGGCCTGCCTCCACGTGAGCGACGGGAATTTGTTGGTAGTAGGCGGCCAGGCTGGCGGCGAAAGTGGTGGCGGTATCGCCATGTACCAATACCAGGTCAGGCGTGAATTCGGCGAATACGGCTTTCATGCCAGACAGGATGGCGCTGGTAACGTCACTCAAGTCCTGTCCTGGCTTCATGATCTTCAGGTCGAAATCGGGGGTGATGTCAAACAACTGCAAGACCTGATCGAGCATTTCACGATGCTGGCCGGTAACGCAGACTTTTGCTTCGAAATGCGTATCGGCGGCGAGCGCCAAAACTAGTGGCGCCATTTTGATTGCTTCCGGACGGGTACCGAAAATGGATAGAACTTTCAATCGAGGCTGCAAAAGTAGAGTGGTCATGAGTAGTGGATGGTGAAACGACCGCTGATGGGCGGCGTGGCAGTGCGGTAGATGGCAGGACGCCGATGGCCAGGCTGACTCTGGTCATATTATAACATTTTGCTATTTCGCCGGACAAGGCCGAGGGCTTGGCGGCACGGTTCTGGAGGCTCATTTCTGTCCCTTCCATTTGCGTTGGACGAACGCCGCCAGGCGCCGGCCGAACTTGCGCCAGCCGAAATAACGGCTCGGGTCGATGCGGGCGTCCGGAGCTTCAAGGCGCTGGGTTTTCTCGATAAAAATATCAAGATTGACCCAGAACTGGGCTTGCTTTTCCAGGTAGAGGGCACGCGCCAGAGGCAAGGTTTCCCTGGCACGTGCAATTTCGGCTGGCTCAGCACCCCAGGCGATGCCGTGCATCTGGGTTTCCGTCTTGACCAGCGCCGATGGCGCGTTGTCATTGGGAATGACGATAGCGATACAGCCGCACAGGGTCGCTTCGATGCAGAGGCTGGAAAATTGATAACTGATGAAATATTCACAACTGCGGAATAGCTCGGCCAGTTCTTCCTTGTTGTCCGGATAGGACAATGTGATTTCCACGCTCTCGTTGTTAATCAGCGGACTGTCGGCCTTGGCTGTACGGTGGCGACCCAGATAGAAGCAGCTCTTGCCCGGCGTGCGGTGGCCGGACTCATGGAACAGTTCGGTATTGATCAGCGGCAAATACAGGATATGATCTGGCGCGGCAAAGCCTTCAAGCATGGCCGAAGAATAAGCCAAGTTGAATTCACCGTCCCGCAATTTGGCCACACCGTCAAAAAAGCCAGGCTTGTTCAGATAGTAGCGCACCACTTTGCTGGCGTGAAAGGGATTTCCCTGCTCCACCTCGGGATAGATTGCCACTGGCTGACGGCCTTGCCGTTGGTGAGACCGCAGGATTTTCTCGGTCAGCAATGGCGTGGCGAGGCCGGCACGGGTTTTACTCTTGCGGTTGCGTTGTAGTGAATCGATGACCAGGTAGGCTTCCTGTCCCGATACATTAAGTGCATGGCACAGCAGATGCAGGACGACAATACCTGCCGAGTGTTCGGTATAGCTGGGCGCCGCTATGTAGTATGGTACGCCACGGCTGACGAAAAAGGTGCGTTGGTGCATATGGTCAATTACGTAGTTTTCTGCGCAGAATGATGAAGGCATACGGCAGTGAAATGAGCACTGTCGCGGCCATGTAACCGAAAGTCATGCCATTTGCACCATAGTATTTTCCCAGAAAATAGGTCGATAAGGCGGTCACGACGGCCATGCATACGGACAGAATCAGGAACGGCTCCTGTTTGAACGAACGTAGGTAGGCGGCTGACGCAAATACGAAGAAATTGGCGATGCAGGAGATAGCGATCCAGATGCAGGCCTGGGCCGGCAGGAATTTATTGGCCAGCACGGGGAAGAGTTTTGGTCCGCCCAGCACCAGCACCAGGCCTGCACCGATCAGCAACACGCTGATGAGTGAAGATTTCTTTAATGTGCTGAGAAAAAACTCTTTCAGTTCGTCCTGCTTGTCGAGCGCGATCAGCTGGCAAAAAGTCGGTACCTTGGTGGTGATCCAAGCCATCGCGATATTGGTGATGCCCATGAAGACAGCGAACGTCATGCCCATTTGACCAGCCACTGCGGCGCCATGGAAGGCGAACAGGACGGGGTTGAACAGGCTGAAGATGAGGTAGCCAGACAGCCAGCTCAGGCTGATGCGCCACTGGAAAGGAAAAATCTCCTTTTTCCACGAGATTGAGGCGATCATCGTGTTGCTTTTGTCGCGCTGTGCGGACAGCCAGGCCAGCAGGCCCGTGCGTTTGAGCAGGAACAGCCCCGTCAGTACACGCATGGCATGCAGGATGACGATGGCGTACAGGCCCGCGCCGGCAGCGAGTGCCAGTCCAAAGCAGCCGAAGCCCACCAGGTCTTGCCAGGTGCGGATGTATGCGACTTCCTTGATCTTCTGGCAGCCCTCGAGGATGGCATTGAGCGGCAAGAGCAGGATGCCGCAGGAAAATGCGGCCACGGCCATCAGCCATGGTCCCTGCCAGGCAAGTGAGCTCGACGGCGCCTGATTTTTTGTGAAAAAGACTAGACCTGCCACTGTCACGCTCAGCCAGAAGGCAACGGCCACGAGCATGAACCAGCGCCGACTCATGCGGATGAGCGCATGCAGCCTGGCAGAAGCGTGTTCGCGTTCTGCGAGGGAACTATTTTCCGCGCGCGCCTTTGAAAATTCATGTGCGGAGAATTGCGTCAGAACAAACGTGAACCCCAATTCAAAAAATACCTGAAGACTGAACAGGCTGGCGAACGTATAGTAATAACCCTGCTGCTCGGCTGTGAAGAACCATGCGAGACATGCAATCGTGAGCAGATTGGCAATTGCCGAGGAGCCACGGTTAAGCAGCGTCGCGAAAATCGCACGATCCATACCGATGCGTTTTTGCGCCACCATCAATAATTGTTTCATCGTGTCGCGCTCAGGAAACCATGCCGGTGGCAATGCGAATCTTGGTCAGCAAGGTAGGAACGTCGAGGCCGTGTTCGGTGATCAGGTAATTATAGCTGCCGCATTTTTCGGAGAAGCGGTCCATGATGCCGCAGCGAATCACCTGTGCCCGCTGGCCGGCCTGGCCTGCGACGATTTCAGCGACCAGTCCGCCGAGGCCGCCCACTTCGGCGTGTTCTTCCAGCACCACCAGATGTGCCACCTCGCGCGTCAGCGCCGCAACCTGGCTGTGGTTGATCGGCTTGATCGACGGCGCGCTCCAGACCGGGCAATTGCCCAGTTGTTGTGACAACTGCATGGCGCGGCCCAACATGGAACCAGTGGCCAGCAAGGCCAGCCGTCCCGGTGTACCTTGATGAGCCGGCACTAGGTCGCCCAACTGCGCTGTGAGAGGGGCGTGGTGCACGTCGCCCAGATCCGATTTCCCCATGCGTAAGTACAGTGGCGCCTGGAACGCCAGCGCATGCTCCATTGCATATGCCATCTCGAAAGTGTCGCCTGGCGAGAGAATCCGCATGTGCGGAATGGCGCGCAGCACGGCGATATCCTCGGTGGACTGGTGGCTGCTGCCAAGGCTGCTGTAGACCAGGCCCGCACCGTCGCCGATAAATACCACTGGCAAGTTTTCATAGCAGACGTCAATCTTGATTTGCTCCAGCACGCGCACAGGCACAAACGCGCTCAGGCCGTAAACGACAGGCTTGAAGCCAGCCTTGGCCAGGCCGGCGGCCATGCCGACCATGTTTTGCTCGGCGATACCGGCATTGATGAACTGTCCAGGTACCGTCTTACAAAAATCGTCAAAGAGGGCATAGCCATGGTCACCCGTCAACAGTACGATTTTCGGGTCGTTCATGGCAGCCTTGACGAGGGCATGGGAAAAAGTCGATCGCATATTATGGTTGCTCCAGTTCGGCCATGGCCTGCGTAAAGGTGGTGCTGTTCAGGCGGGTGTAATGCCAGCTATTGTCATGCTCCATGAAGGACACGCCTTTGCCCTTGACGGTCTTGGCGATGATCGCTTTGGGCATACCGTTCTTGCGTTGCTTTAGGGTATTGAGAGTGTCTTCCAGCGCGGTTTCGTCATGCCCGTCGATCGACACGGTGTCAAAGCCGAAGGCGGTGAATTTTTGCTGGAAGCTGCCTGGCGTCATTACTTCGTCAGTGCTGCCCATGGCCTGGAAACCGTTCTCATCGACAATCACGACCAACTGGTCGAGCCTATGGTGGGTAGCGAACAGCATCGCTTCCCACATAGTGCCTTCATTCATTTCGCCATCACCCACGACGACATAGCAGTACTGCGAGCTGCCCTTTAACTTGGTTGCCAGGGCGAGGCCGACGCCGACGGAAAGACCATGCCCCAACGAACCGGAGCTGACTTCGCAGCCCGGAACATGTGCATCTGATAAGCCTTTTAGGCGCGTGCCATCGGCGAAATAATTCCCCAGCTCCTCTGTGGAGAGCCAGCCTTTTTCATGCATACAGGCGTACTGGGCCATTACGCCATGGCCTTTGCTCAAGACCAGATGATCGCGCTGCGCAGATGTGGGATCGTTGTCAGGATAGTCCAGATGGTGACGGTACAGCACCGCCAGGATCTCGACAATCGAAAATGCACAGGCGATATGAACGGTAGAACCTGCGTATGCCATTTGCAATACGGAGCGGCGCAGGGCGCGTGAATTGAATTTGGTCATGGTCTTTTCTCAATAGTAGAGCGGATGATGTGCAGCCGCGCCCAGTCGATGGTTTTACCGAGTGCCGATGGCAGATCGGTATATTGCTCCAGTTGTAATTGCTTGCGTGCCTTCGCTGTGGCGGGGACGTAGCGCTGCGCCGCCAATGAGGCGCTCGCCGTGCTCATCTTGACGGGCACGGGCGCATCGGTCTGCGCGGCGACTAGCTGGGCCAGCTCCCCTATGCTCAGTGCGTGTTCTGACCCTACATTGTAGTGTTGACCACTTTCGCCATTAACCATAATGGTCAGCAACCAAACCACCATGTCCGCCGCATACAGGTAAGAGCGTACGGCGCTGCCGTCGCCTCGCATGACGATGGGTTCGCCACGCAAGCCGTTATGGATAAAGTTGCCGGCGGCAAAATGACCATCCAAGGGCAAATACGGGCCGAGCAGCGCAAAACAACGCGCGATGTTTGCATGTAAGCCATGTTCACGCGCATACCAGCCCAGCAGCCATTCCGAGGCGATTTTCCCCGCGCCATACGCGGCGCCTGGCTGTGACATGTCCTGCGCGCCCTCGTGCAGCTCCGGCAGATGCGTCAGCGTCGCTGGTTGGGCTCCATACACTGCGCCGGAACTGGTCAGCAGGTAGTGACTGGCGCCGCATCGCACGGCCAACTCCAGAGTCTGCCTGGTGCCGTCGAGGATGTCGTTGAATACGGCGTGCGGCTTGCCGTTGGCCGCCGCTACATCGGTGGCGGCATGGATGAGCATATCAAACGGTTCGCTGATGTGGCCCAAGGCATTGGTATTGCCCTCGACCAGACACACGATGGCATGTTCGGCCAAGTGCGGCACCCGGGCACGGAACGCCTCAGGACTGCGGCTGAGCACGATGAGCTGCAGCTCCAGTTCGAGTTCTTGGTTTGCCCAGATCAACGCTTCGAGCAGCCAGCAGCCGACAAAGCCGGTGCCGCCTGTGATGAACACACGGCGTCTCCGCAGCGCATCCCAGACCTTGGCTGGCACGCGCTGGAGGATTAGTTGAAGATCGTCACGTGCGACACCGGGCTGGTGTCGCTTCGTCGGCTTGGCGGTCTGGCAATCCATTTTAGTCAAAATTCACGCCAAAGAATTCTTCAATCTTACTGATCGAAAAGTCCATCATTTCCTTGGTCAAGCCAGGGAAGACACCAATCCACAAAGTATCGTGCATGATGCGGTCGGTATTCGTCAGCTCGCCGGAGACGCGGTAGTTACGTCCGATCATGTAGGGCTGGCGTGTCAGATTGCCAGCGAACAGCAGACGTGTGCCAATCTTGTTTTGATCGAGGAACGTCAACAGGTTGACCCGGTCCACATTAGCCTCAGGGCGCAGAGTGATCGGGAAACCGAACCACGATGGATCCGAGTTCGGTGTCGCTTCCGGCAGGATCAGGAATTCCTCGCAGCTTTTCAGACCGTTTTTCATGTAGTCGAAATTGTCCTTGCGCGCCTGAACGAAGCCCGCCGCGCGGTCCATCTGCGCCAGACCGCAAGCGGCCTGCATGTCGGTGATCTTCAGGTTGTAGCCCAGGTGGCTGTACGTGTACTTGTGGTCATAGCCTTCCGGCAGCGTTCCCAGCTTGCAGCAGAAACGCTGGCCGCAAGTGTTGTCCTTGCCCGGCGCACAATAGCAATCACGGCCCCAGTCGCGGAACGATTCGGCAATCGCTTTCAGTTCCGGATTATTGGTAAACACCGCGCCGCCTTCGCCCATCGTGATGTGATGTGCAGGGTAGAAACTCATCGTGCCGATATCGCCGAAGGTGCCGCACATCTGGCCGTTGTAGGTGGCGCCCAGGGCGTCACAGCAATCTTCCACCAGCCACAGATTGTATTTTTTGCAGAGCGCGACGATGACTTCCAGATTGAACGGATTGCCCAGGGTATGGGCCAGCATGATGGCCTTGGTTTTATCGGTGATGGCCGCCTCGATCTTGCTGGCGTCGATATTGTAGGTGCCCAGCTCGACGTCGACGAAGACGGGCACGGCGCCAAATTGCAGGATCGGATTGACGGTAGTCGGGAAACCCGCCGCCACACCGATGACTTCGTCACCGGGCTGGATGGCACGCGCACCCAGTTTTGGCGATGTCAGCGCCGAAAAGGCCACCAGGTTGGCCGACGAACCGGAGTTGACGGTGATCAGGAATTCGACGCCGATGAACTTGGCCAGGCGCTTTTCGAATTCATCGTTGAAGCGACCGGTGGTCAGCCAGGCGTCGAGCGACGCTTCGACCATCAGACCCATTTCAGGGGCGCCAACGACCTTACCGGCCGGTGGAATCACCGTCACGCCAGGTTCGAATGGCTTCGGCACGCTGGCCAGTGCGCCGTATTGCGCCACCAGGGCGGCGATCTGTTCACGGATTTGTTGTTGGGTCAGTTGTTCGCTCATGATACAGCCTTCAATTTATTAGGTAATTAATTAGGTATTTTGATAGGTGGCAATTTGCGCCAGCGTCATTGCACGCATGTCGGCCCCTTGATCGCACGCCTTATGCCACTCGACGATCTTGACGATCGTCTGGCCGATGTCCCAGCGCGGATGCCAGCCCAGCTGGCCGCGCGCCTTGGAACAATCGAGCTTCAGATAGGTCGCTTCGTGTGGATGATCCTGGCCATCGAGCGACCAGGAGGCGCCAGCGCCCCACTCTTGCGTCATGCGCTCGATGATCCATTCGACGGGCTTGGCGTCGGTATCGTGTGGACCGAAGTTCCAGCCCTCGGCATGCACGGGACCCTCCGTGTACAGTTTTTCCGCCAGCGTCAGATAACCGCTCAGCGGCTCGAGGACGTGTTGCCACGGGCGGATGGCGTGGGGATTGCGGATCATGACCGATTCCCCGGCGCCAATGGCGCGCAGCATGTCTGGAATCAGCCGATCCAGCGCCCAATCGCCACCGCCGATGACATTGCCGGCGCGGCCGCTGCCCAGGGCAATGCCGTGCTCGGTGTATTTATCCGCATGGAAGAAGGAACTGCGGTAGCCGGCCGTCACCAGTTCGGCACAGCCCTTGCTGTTGCTGTAGGGGTCGTAACCGCCCATGGCTTCGTTTTCGCGGTAGCCCCACGGCCATTCGCGGTTTTCGTAGCACTTGTCGCTGGTGACGTTGACCACTGCGCGCACGCCAGGCGTGGCACGCACGGCTTCGAGCACATTCACCACGCCCATGACGTTGGTGGAATACGTTTCCACCGGGTTCACATACGAATAGCGTACCAATGGCTGGGCGGCCATGTGAATGACAATGTCCGGACGCGCGGCAGCCATGGCGCGCTTGACGGCGTCGCCATCGCGCACGTCGCCGATGACCGATTGCATGCCATGCGCGACATTGGCCACTTCAAACAGGCTGGGCGTGGTAGGCGCTTCCAGTGCGTAACCGGTCACGTCGGCGCCAAGCTGCTGCAGCCACAGGCTCAGCCAGCCACCCTTGAAGCCGGTATGGCCGGTGAGGAAGACGCGCTTCCCTTGCCAGAATGCGGGATTCATCAAGCCGCCTTCCAGGGCGCCTTGCCCGATTGCCACAATTCTTCCAGATGCACCTTATCGCGCAAAGTATCCATCGGTTGCCAGAAGCCACGATGGAAAAAGGCGTCGAGTTGCCCCTCTTCAGCCAAGCGCTCCAATGGCTGCTTTTCCCAGGTGGTGCTGTCTTCGGCGATGTAGTCGATGACCTTGGGCGACAGCACGAAATAGCCGCCGTTGATCCAGGCGCCATCGCCTTGCGGTTTTTCCTGGAAGCTATTGATTTTCTGCCCGTCCAAGATCAGTGCGCCGAAGCGGCCGGGCGGCTGGGTCGCCGTCAAGGTGGCGAGTTTGCCATGCGCCTTGTGGAAGGCGATCAATTCAGTGATATTGACGTCACTGACGCCATCACCGTAGGTAAAGCAGAACGTCTCTTCTCCTTCCAGGTACTGTTTGACACGCTTCAGGCGGCCACCGGTCATGGTTTCATCGCCGGTATCGACCAGGGTGACCTTCCAGGGTTCAGCATTGCGCGCATGCACTTCCATCTGATTATTCTGCATATCAAACGTCACGTCCGAGGTATGCAAGAAATAGTTCGCGAAATATTCCTTGATGACATAACCCTTGTAGCCGCAGCAAATCACGAAATCATTAATGCCGTGCGCCGAATAGCTCTTCATGATGTGCCAAAGGATTGGTTTTCCACCAATTTCAATCATCGGTTTTGGCTTGATATGTGTCTCTTCGGAAATTCGGGTGCCAAGGCCGCCGGCAAGAATGACTGCTTTCATTATTAATTATTCCTCTTGATCGAAGTAGATGGTGCTAGCGCCGCTGGTATTGTATGATTGGCAACTTTTGTTGCTTACTGATTGTGGTCTTTGGCCATGCCGTCGAGGCAAAGCGTGAGTGCATCATGCCAATCTGGCAATGCGCAGAAGGTCTTGATAAACCGCGCGCTGGACAATACCGAGTAGGCCGGCCGTGCTGCCGGCAATGGGTAGTCTTGCGTGGTAATAGGCACGACCGGTGGTTTTCTGGACGTTGATGGATGGTCCAAGATGGCTTTGGCAAAGCCATACCAGGTGGTTTCCCCTTGTGCAGTCAGATGATACAGGCCCGAGTGTTGTTTCCACGCATCAGTCCAGGCGTCCCCTGCCGTCGCTAAACCGGAGGGCGAGCCCAATGTGGCAATGGCGCAGGCCGTGGCATCGGCAATACTGGAGCTGCAGGTGGGGGCTCCATGTTGATCGGCAACGATGCGCAGCTCATCCCGCGCCTGTGCCAGGCGGAGCACTGTTTTTAAAAAATTGTTGCCATGCTCACCGTATATCCAGCTTGTGCGCAATATCAGGTGGCTGGCGCCGCTTTCGCGCACCGCCTGCTCGCCCGCCAGCTTGCTGCGGCCATAGGCGTTGAGCGAACCCGTTGCATCGTCTTCCGTGTATGGACTGCCCTTGCTGCCGTCGAAGACATAGTCAGTCGAGTAGTGGATGATGGCTGCACCGAGTCGCTTGGCTTCTTGCGCCATGACTCCTGGCGCCTCGCCATTGATGCGCATCGCCAGCGCCAGCTCGTTCTCGGCCTTGTCGACGGCCGTATAGGCAGCCGGATTGATGATCAGGTCCGGCTCGATTGTGCGGATCACGCTTCGAACCTGATCGAGGTCGGCCAAGTCCATTTGCGAGCGGTCCAGCGCTATCACTTCACCCATGTTTTGCAGGCGTTTCTGCAATGCATGTCCAAGCTGGCCTGTCTTGCCAGTAATGAGGATTTTCAAGTAAAGACCTCGGCAGCTGCCAGTTGCTTGCCCAGTTGATCTTTCGCCGACAGGATGGGGGCGTCTCCATTCAGTGGCCAGTCAATGCCGATATCCGCATCATTCCAGGCAATGCTGCGCTCAAATTCGGGTGCCCAATAGTCCGTGGTCTTGTAGAGAAATTCGGCGCTCTCGCTGGTCACCATGAAGCCGTGGGCAAATCCTTCAGGTATCCAGAGCTGACGTTTGTTCTCAGCAGACAGTGTGACACCGACCCATTTGCCAAACGTCGGGGAGGAGGCGCGGATATCGACGGCGACATCGAAGACCTCGCCTGCAACGACACGAACCAGCTTGCCTTGCGGTTGCTGGATCTGATAGTGCAGGCCGCGCAGGACATTCTTGCTGGACTTGGAGTGGTTATCCTGGACGAAATTGGCCTGAATACCCGTCAAGTCGGCAAAGCGCTGCTGGTTGAAGCTTTCGTAAAAAAAGCCCCGGTCATCGCCAAATACTTTGGGCTCGAGGATCAATACGTCGGGAATGGCGGTGGTTTGAATTTGCATGGCTTAAAAAATCTTATCATTCAACAGGCGTAACAAATATTGTCCGTAACCGTTCTTTTTCAGCGGTTGGGCCAGTTGTTCCAGCTGGGTGGCGGTAATGTAGCCTTTGCGGTAAGCAATTTCCTCAGGGCAGGCAACTTTCAAACCCTGGCGGTGTTCGATGGTGGCAATAAATTGGCCTGCTTCGAGCAGCGACTCGTGCGTCCCTGTATCGAGCCAGGCCATGCCGCGGCCCATGCGTTCCACCTTCAGCGTGCCGCGGTTCAGATAGACGCGGTTGACATCGGTAATTTCAAGTTCGCCCCGTGCGGACGGCTTGATCGATGCGGCGATATCGGCGATGTCCTTGTCGTAAAAATACAGGCCGGTGACGGCATAATTCGATTTTGGCTGCAAGGGCTTTTCTTCGATGCTGATGGCTTGCTGATTGGCGTCGAATTCCACCACGCCATAGCGCTCTGGATCTTGCACATGATAGGCAAACACGGTCGCGCCGTCCGTGCGCTCGGAAGCGGCAGACAGGCTTGATTCGAAATCATGGCCATAATAAATATTATCGCCCAGGATTAATGCCGAGGGCGCATCGCCCAGGAATTCGCGGCCGATGATGAACGCCTGCGCCAGACCATCGGGTGATGGCTGTACCGCATAGCTCAGGTTAATCCCCCATTGGCTGCCGTCACCGAGCAACTCTTTGAAACGGGGCGTATCGGCGGGCGTGGAAATGATCAGGATGTCGCGCATTCCCGCCAGCATCAACGTTGTCAGCGGATAGTAAATCATCGGCTTGTCGTACACGGGCAACAGTTGCTTCGAGACCGACATGGTCACGGGATACAGGCGTGTGCCTGAGCCCCCGGCCAGGATAATGCCCCTGCGGGCCAGTTTGGCTTCCATCAAGCCTCCGTATTCTGTTCGGCGCGGGCCGTATAGTTTTTTTCCAGCCACGTCAGGTAGGCGCCGGATTGGACGTCGCGCACCCATGCATCGTTGTCCAGATACCATTGCACCGTCTTGCGGATGCCCGTATCGAAGGTTTCTGCCGGCTTCCAGCCCAGTTCGCGCTCAATTTTGCGTGCATCGATGGCATAGCGGCGATCATGGCCTGGCCTGTCGGCAACATAGCTGATTTGTTCGCGATAGCTGCCGCCAGTTGCCTTCGGTTGCAGTTCATCGAGGATGTCGCACAGGGTGTGCACGACGTCGAGATTGGCTTTTTCGTTCCAGCCGCCGATATTGTAGGTTTCTCCCGTGCGTCCGCTTTCCAGTACCCGGCGAATGGCCGTGCAGTGATCGCTGACATACAACCAGTCGCGCACCTGCTGGCCATCGCCATAGATGGGCAAGGACTTGCCTGCGCGCGCGTTGGCAATAATCAGGGGAATCAGCTTTTCCGGGAAGTGGTAAGAACCATAATTATTCGAGCAATTGGTGGTCAGTGTCGGCAAGCCATACGTGTGATGATAGGAGCGCACCAAATGGTCCGACGCTGCCTTTGTTGCCGAGTAAGGGCTGTTGGGCGCATAGGGCGTGGTTTCAGTAAATGGCGCATCATCCGGCCCCAGTGTCCCGTACACCTCATCGGTCGAGACATGCAGGAAGCGGAAGGCCGCACGTTCTGCTTCAGGCAGTGCTTGCCAATGGGCGCGCACGGCTTCCAGCAGGCTGAAGGTGCCATTGATGTTGGTGCTGATGAATTCTGCTGGTCCATGAATCGAGCGATCGACATGGCTCTCGGCTGCGAAATGCACGATGGCACGTGGCTTATGCTGTGCCAATAACTGTGCCAGCAAGGCACCGTCATTGATGTCGCCCTTGACAAACAGGTGGCGTGGATCGTTCTGTACCGCCAGCAAGTTATTCAGATTTCCCGCATACGTCAGCTTATCCAGATTAATTACCGGTTCATTATTTTGCGCGAGCCAATCCAGAACGAAATTCGATCCGATAAAGCCTGCGCCACCTGTCACTAAAATCATCTGAGCTTCCTGTGCAAAAAAATACAAATAAGAGATGCTGCTTAATTCATTTCTTTAATAATAATAGTAGGCAACGGGAATCTGCCTATCCAAGATGCGTATATTCCATGATGTTAATAACTGAAAACATCAATCAATCCTTAACTCTTGATTATAATTCAGAACCCCTTAAATTGCCATGTTTGCAGCAGTTTACGCGCGTCCTGGTCAACGCTTTCCGCAGGCTGTGTTGTTCTTTTCCCATAGACAAGCCCATGTGGGCGGGACGGCGCGAAGCAGCCGTCGATTGAATTTTTGCATGGCTCACTGAGCCAGGGAAAGCTAGTGTTTATGAGAATGGCAAACAAATCCAATATTGTTACATTTGTTTGCTTTTTGACGCGTGCGGATAGCGCCAGGCCTGGCGGAGAAAATGCTGATCAATTGTTATTGTGCAATTGATTTTTTTGAAAGATGTCGCCGGGGAAATGGCGACATCGGAAACGCATCAAACCATCGTTTTATCGTGGCAGTTTGGGCATGACACTTCATACACATATTCCGGCGCCAACTGCTGGCGCGGCGTGACGACGGCGCGGCAGACGAAGCATTGCACCGTTTCCGTCGGTTCCAGTTTCGGGTTCAGCGCCGTGCGGTAGTCGAACACGAAGCAGTCGCCCGTATAGTGCTCTCCGCCGACTTCCTCGAAATACTTCAGGATGCCGCCGTCGAGCTGGTACACGCTGTCGTAGCCGATTTCCTTCATGTGGATGGCGGCCTTTTCGCAGCGGATGCCGCCCGTGCAGAAGGTGACGACGGTCTTGCCTTCCAGTTCATCCTTGTGCGCGGCAGCCACGGCCGGAAATTCGGTAAACTTGTCGATGCGGTAATCAAGCGTGTTGTTGAACGTACCCACGTCCACTTCAAAGGCGTTGCGCGTTTCCATCATGACCACGGGCTTGCCCGCATCGTCGACGCCGGCATCGAGCCAGCGCTTGAGCGTATGCGCATCGACGGACGGGGCGCGGCCCAGTTCCGGCTTGATCAGCGGCATGCGCATGGTGATGATTTCTTTTTTCAGCTTGACCAGCATGCGCTTGTGCGATTGCTCGTTCGACAAGCTTTCCTTCCATTCCAGATCGGCCAGACGCTCGTCGCTGCGCACCCAGGCGAGGAAGCTGTCGATATGCTCGCGTGTGCCCGACAGGAACATATTGATGCCTTCCGGCGTCAGCAGGATCGTGCCCTTCAGTTCCAGCGCCAGGCATTGCTCCTGATACAAGGGGCGCATGGCTTCCGTATCGGCTAGCGTGATGAATTTATACGCGGCGATATTGACAAACGAGGCGGCCAGCGGGCTGACGGCGGCGGAAACGGCGGGTGTTGCTGGGGGGATGGCTTGCATGATGGCGATCGGCTTAGACTGAACAGCCGATATTATAAGCCCGACAGGCCAGGCAGGATACCCGGTCCGCACCCGCGACGCGGTAGAATAGACCCCATTGAATTTTGCACGAAACGGTACACAGGATGGAAATGGTAATGCAAGAGGCCGGCGCTCCGGCAGGTTCACAGCAAGCAATGCAGCCCGGTCCTGCCTTCGTCCACTTGCGCGTGCACTCGGAGTACTCGATCGTCGATGGCCTGGTGCGCATCGACGACGTGGTCAAGGCGGCGGCGAAGGACAAGCAGGTGGCGCTGGCCGTCACCGACCTGTCGAACCTGTTTGGCATGGTCAAGTTCTACAAGGAAGCGCGCGGCAAGGGCATCAAGCCCATCGTCGGCGTCGATGTGTGGATCACGAATGACGACAACCGCGAAAAACCGTCGCGCTTGCTGTTGCTGGCGAAGAACCGCATGGGCTATCTGCAACTGTGCGAACTGCTGTCGACGGCCTGGCTGACGAACCAGTACAAGGGCCGTGCCGAGCTGCGCATCGAGTGGCTGCAGGCGCTGGCGACGAATACCTATGACTTGTACCCGGGCGAAAGTGCGGCGAATGGCTTGATTGCGCTGTCGGGCGCGCACTTTGGCGATGTCGGCATTGCCATCGAGAATGGCAACCTGGCCCTGGCCGAACGTAACGCGCAGCGCTGGGCCGAGATTTTCCCTGGCCATTTCTATGTCGAGATCCAGCGCGGCGGCCAGGCCAACCAGGAAGCGCAGGTGCGCCATGCGGTGGCCCTGGCGGCCAAGCTGGGCTTGCCTGTTGTTGCCACGCATCCCGTGCAATTTATTTCTCCAGAAGAATTTATTGCCCACGAAGCCCGTACCTGTATCGCCGAAGGTGAAATGCTGGCCAACGCCAAGCGGGTCAAGCGCTTCAACGACAGCCAGCGTTTCCTGTCGCAGGCCGACATGGCGGAATTGTTCGCCGACTTGCCGGCCGCGCTGGCCAATTCCGTGGAAATCGCCAAGCGCTGCAATTTGACCTTGACCCTGGGCAAACCGCAACTGCCGAACTTCCCCACGCCCGAAGGCATGACGATCGACCAGTTCCTCGTTGCCGAGTCGCAGGCGGGCCTGGAAAAGCGTTTGTTGCAGCTGTATCCCGATGCCGAGCGCCGTGAAAAGGAGCGCCCGCGCTACGAGTCGCGGTTGAAGTTCGAGACGGACACGATTTGCAACATGAAATTCCCCGGCTACTTCCTGATCGTGGCCGAGTTTATCCAGTGGGCCAAGGAAAACGGCGTGCCCGTCGGTCCGGGCCGCGGTTCGGGTGCCGGTTCGCTGGTGGCGTATTCGCTGCTCATTACCGACCTCGATCCATTGCAGTACAACCTGCTGTTCGAGCGTTTTTTGAATCCAGAACGCGTCTCGATGCCCGACTTCGATATCGACTTTTGCCAGGAAGGGCGCGACCGGGTCATTCAGCACGTCAAGGATTTGTATGGCAAGGAGGCGGTCTCGCAGATCGCCACTTTCGGTACCATGGCGGCCAAGGGCGCGATCCGCGACGTGGGCCGCGTGATGGACTTCGGCTACAACTTCTGCGACGGCATCTCCAAACTGATCCCGTTCAAGCCGGGCAAACCCGTGTCGATCGCCGACGCGATCGAGGAAGAACCGCTGCTCAAGGAGCGCCTGGAAAACGAGGAAGAGGTCAAGCAGTTGCTGGACCTGGCGCAGCAAGTCGAAGGCATTACGCGCAATATCGGCATGCACGCGGGTGGCGTGCTGATCGCTCCGGGCAAGCTGACGGATTTCTGCCCGCTGTACACGCAAGGCGGCGATTCGGGCGTCGTGTCGCAGTACGACAAGGATGACGTGGAGGCCGTCGGCCTCGTGAAGTTCGACTTTTTGGGTCTGACCACGCTCACCATCCTTGACCGCGCCGTGCGCTACATCAAGCAGCTCGATCCGGCGCAGGCCAATTTCGACCTGGCCACCTTGCCGCTGAACGACAAGCCGTCGTATGACTTGCTGACCAAGGCCAAGACCGTGGCCGTGTTCCAGCTCGAGTCGCGCGGCATGCAGGGCATGCTGAAAGACGCGCGTCCCGACCGCTTCGAAGACATTATCGCGCTGGTGGCGTTGTACCGTCCGGGCCCGATGGACCTGATTCCCGACTTCTGCAAGCGCAAGCACGGTGAGCGTTTCGATTATCCCGATCCGCGCACGGAATCGATTCTGTCCGAAACCTACGGCATCATGGTGTATCAGGAGCAGGTGATGCAGATGGCGCAGATCGTCGGCGGCTACTCGCTGGGCGGCGCCGACATGCTGCGCCGCGCCATGGGTAAGAAGAAGGCCGAAGAGATGGCCGAGCACCGCGAAATCTTCCGCGCCGGTGCGGCAAAAGACGGCTTGACGGCGGAAAAGGCCGACGAGATCTTCGACTTGATGGAAAAGTTCGCCGGCTACGGTTTTAACAAATCACACGCCGCCGCCTATGCTCTGCTGTCGTATCACACGGCCTATTTGAAAGCGCACCACACGGCCGCCTTCATGGCCGCCAACTTGTCGCTGGCCATGGACGACACGGACAAGATCAAGATCCTGGTGGAAGACTCGCTGGAAATCTGCAAGCTGACCTTGTTGCCGCCGGATATCAACGAATCCGATTACCGCTTCACGCCGAGCGGCGCGCCGCCATCCGTGAGCGGCAAGAAAGTCACGCAGATCCGCTATGGCCTGGGTGCCGTGAAAGGCTCGGGCCAGAACGCCATCGAAGCCATCATCGCCGCGCGCGAGGCGGGCGGGCCATTTACGAGCCTGTTCGATTTCTGCAAGCGCGTCGATAAAAAACAGATCAACCGCCGCACCATCGAGTCGCTGATCCGTAGCGGCGCCTTCGATTGCCTGAAGGTCGACCGCGCCATCCTGCTCGCGTCCGTGGCCTTCGCCATGGAATGCGCCGACCAGGCCGCCAAGGCGGCCAATCAGGTGAGCCTGTTCGGCGGCGACGACAGCGACATGGTGGCGCCGCCCGAGTACGTCAAGGTGCCCGTCTGGAGCGATAAACAGCGATTGACGGAAGAAAAGATCGCGCTGGGCTTTTACCTGTCCGGCCACCTGTTCGATTCGTATGCGCCCGAGGCGCGCCGTTTTGCGCGCACGAAATTGTCGGAACTGTCGCCATCGCGCGAACCGCGCATGATGGCCGGCGTCATCACGGGTTTGCGCACGCAGATGACGCAGCGCGGCAAGATCCTCATCGTCACGCTGGACGACAAGAGCGGCACGGTGGAAGTGACGGTGTACGGCGAACTGTTCGATTCCAACCGGAAAATCTTCAAGGAAGATGAATTCCTGGCCGTCGTGGGCAAGGTGTCGGAAGACCGTTTTTCGGGCGGCTTGCGCATCACGGCCGAGAGCGCCTTCGACATCATCGCCGCGCGGGTGCAGTATGGCCGCCAGCTGGGCTTGACCTTGCCCACGACGCTGGACATGAAACGCATCAGCGACGTGATCACGCCGTACCGGGCTGTGGACGGATTGCCGATCGCCGCCAAGGTCAGCCCGCAAGGCGTCAGTTGCGTGCTGCAGTTTGGGGACGAGTGGAAAGTGGCGCCATCGGATGAGTTGCAGATGGCGCTGGAGCAGATGCTGGGCGCGCAAGAGGTGGCGGTCGAATACTGACCGGCACCGCCCGGCGCATGTAGCAAAGCCAAAGCCAAACCGCGGACATGCTGGTTTGGCTTTTTTCGTTTACATGTCTTTCAGGCCCGTGATCGCATAGCCCTTGGCGGCGATCTGCTGGTGCGGCTGTTCGATATGGTAGTTGGGCAAGTTCTCGGCATCGTCGGCCACTTCGCTGGCGCGTGCTTCGATTTGCCAGTCGGTATTGGTCACTTCTTCCGGAATGAGCTTTCCTTCCGGCACGGCGAGGTAGGAAAAAATGCCGTCGTGCTCGGCCCGGCGGTAGATGTCTACGCGCATGAATGCCTCCTAGTAAGCGTTGGGGGAACCGGCGCACCGCAGTGCATGCCGATAGCGCTAGCGTAACAGGATTGGGCCGCGCATGGGTTGAAGCGTGTGCCGCCAGCGGGTGCTCAGGCGGCGGCGGAGGCGTAGTCTTCGTCGTCCAGATCGGCCGCTTGCCGTACTTCCTTGGCCGCCGCCGCAGTGGTCGCGGTGAGCTGCACCGGGCTGCGATGGGTGTCGAGACCGCTACGCAGGCTGCTGATCATGGCCAGCGTCAGTTCGTGGCGTTTGCGTGCTTCCGAGCGTTTTTTTGATGGAATCTCTTCCAGGGCAGGCAGGGGCAAGTTTTCGCATGGGAGCTCAAAATCACCATCCTTGCGTTCTTGGGCGCCAAGTTCTTGCCAAAGGGAATTGTAGTCGGCGAACAGACGGCCCTTTTTGGCGGAATGGTGGACGGCGCGGTTGGCGTTGCCTACAAGCACCATATTGCGGCAGCCATGATCATGTCCCAGCTGGCGCACCAGGCGCACCATCAGGGCCTTGGGGCGCATGCCGTGCAGGTCGCGGGTAGCCTCGCGCACGCGGCGCAAGCCTTCCGCGCCGCGCGGACCCTGGATGCAGCCGATGCCCACGCCCATGCTGGCGGGCGCGCGGGAACCGAAAAAGCTAAACGCGATCGAGTAGATCACGTCGTCGCCATGTGCCAGTTGCAAGACCATTTCGCCTTCACGGTCCATCGGTTGTAGCGAACACAGCTGTAGATGATAGGGCGCGCCCGATTTTCCCGGCACGGAGCCCAGCCGTACGGGCGCGCGCGCCGCCTGCGTCATCAACTTGCCCCAGCCCTGTTGCAGGATGAAATGATAGTGCTCGACCAGCAAGGCGACGCGCTGGCGGCACGACAGGTTTGTGCTCAGGTAAGGGCGGTACACCTTGTGCATCAGGTGCGGATAGGCTTGCAGCAAGTCCCGGAACACGGGGTGCGAATTGAGCAGTTGCAGCCAGATGCGCGTCTGCCGGCGCTGCAGCTGTGCACGCAATTGCAGCTTGAGCAGCTCGCGCACGCGTGACATGCCTGGCGGCATATTGCTCAGGCCCGCGTGCAGGGTAATGGCTTGTGTCATCAAAGGGTGTCCATGTGAATGTGGATGGGGGAGCGCCGGTGGCGCTTCAGGCCGGCGGCGGCCCGCTCATGCCGTCGCTATCGGCCAGCAAGACCGTGGCGCTGCGCGTGGCGCGCGCCAGCTTGCGTGCCAGTAGTCCGGCAGGACGATTTCGTGGCAGCCGAGCAGTTCAGCCGTATCGAGGATCGTAAACAGCAGCTCGCCGGCGAAAAGATGCGTGCTGAAGGCGAGCTGCGAACGGCTCAGGTAGAGTCCCGCCTCGTGCAGCATCTGCTGCGTGGCCGGGTCCAGCGCATGGCATGCGCCGGCAATGTGCCGGGGCAAATCATCGGCCTGGCGCGCTGGCGCCGGTGTCACGTGCAGCAGGCGGATGCTGACCTGGATACCCCATTCCTGCAGGCGCCTGGCGTAGCGCGCGCCGTAGATGATGTCGCTGGCGCGCTCGACGGGCAAGAGCAGCAGCAAGGTATCCTGGTCCGGCTTGCCGCCTGCGCCCGCAGCGTTGCCCGGGGCGCGGTGGCGTTGCGGGGCAAGGCGCGATGCATGCATGGAAGGGATGGCCTTAGTCGGAAAACCAGGTCATGGTATCCATGCCATTCCCCTCTGTAAATTGGCGAAACAGCGTACGGGTTCCCCTTATGCCGCGCTTGTTTTAATAGCGGTAGGTGACGTACACGGCGCCGATCGGCGAAGTCTTGCGCTGCACGATGGGGCTTTTTGCCGCGTCGCCCAGGCGGCTCTCGACGCCGATCAGCGTGTTGACGCCCCAGCGCGCATCGATGCGGTGCTCCCAGTTGACGGTGGCCTGCGCTTCATAGAAACCGCCTTTTGGCGTGTATTGCTTGAACGAGGTATTCGCGGCCTGGGTGGCCGTCACGCCATACATGGTCTGCACGTACTTGCGCTCGCCCCAGCCCAGCTGGCCGCTGACGCTCACGCTGTCTTGCTGCATGCCCTTGGCATCGGCCCGGCCGTAAATCTGGCCACTGGCGCCGAAATGCACATTCGCGCCGTTTTCCCGGTTCGACAGGGGAATGTCGCTCGACACGCTCAGCGACAGACCCGGCAGGGGGGAATAGCCGGCGCTGAGCAGGGCGCTGGCATTGCCCTTGACTTCGCCCATGCCCTTCAGGTAATCGCTGCCGCCGAAGCCGTTAACGCCCGTGCGCTTGTGGTCTTCGCGCTTGCCGCGGTAGCCCAGTGCGGCGCTGTAGCTGAAGGGCCCGGCCTGGCCGCCATAACCGAGGCCGCGCGAGGTGCTGATGAACAAGCCATTGGCCATGGCGTAGTCGAGGATGATCAGGGGCGAGGCCGACAGCTTGTCGGCGCCGGAATAGCTGGACACGGCAGCGACGCCGCCGCCGATGGTGAAAACATTTTCCGCGGCGGGTTCGGCCGCCGCGGCGGCCAGCGGGTTGAGGATCATGCCGCTGGCGAGTGCCAGCGCGGTCAGCAGGGTTGTGGGTGCGTGCATGGTGTTTTCCGTCAGGTGGAGAACCGAGTCCGGAGTGGCTCGATTGACTGCTGACAGTATTCATCCTTGCCATGAAGGAAAACTGAGCCTTTTATTAAGATTGCATGAAGAGCGCTTCTTTACCCATTCTTCAGCTTGCGGTGGTTTAATACTCACCATGAAGATACTGCTGATTGAAGACGATATGGACCTGGGCAATGGCGTGCGAATCGCCCTGCGCGACCAGGGCATGCAAGTGGTCTGGGTGCGCAGCCTGGAGGATGCGGCGCGCAGCATCGAGCACGACAGTTGTGAACTGGTGTTGCTGGACCTGGGTTTGCCCGACGGCGATGGCCTCGATTTGCTGGCCCGCCTGCGCGCGGCCCGCCTGCCGGTGCTGATCCTCAGCGCCCGCGATACGCTGGAACAGCGCTTGCGGGGCCTCGATGGCGGCGCTGACGATTATCTGGTGAAACCGTTCGTGCTGGCCGAGCTGCTGTCGCGCGTGCGCGCCCTGGCGCGCCGCAGCTATGGCTTTGACGGCGACACCATCGAATTGCGCGGCCTGCTGCTGCAGGTGCCCACGCGCCGTGTCAGCGTGCATGGGCGGCCCGTGGAGTTGACGGCCAGTGAATATGCGCTGCTGAAGACCTTGCTGATGCGCGCCAACCGGGTCATCACGCGCCGCGTGCTGGAAGAACACATCCTGCCCGGCGGGCTGGCCAATGCCAGCAATACCCTGGACGTGCATATGGGCAACCTGCGCCGCAAGATCGGCGAAGGGTATATCCGTACCGTGCGCGGCGTCGGCTATGTCATCGACCAGCAGAGCGAGACAGCCACTTCGCCCGGTGCCGGCGCATGATGGGGCGTTTCTGGGCCATGCTGCGCCGGCCCACGCTGGTGCGCCGCCTGATGGTCGCGCAAATGCTGATGCTGACCGTGCTGTGGAGCCTGGCCGTGGCGTATGTGCTGGTCGAGGGCGCGGGCGAAGCGAGCAATGTGACCCGTGGCGTGTTGCACGCCATTGTCAGCGTGGCCGATAACCTGGCCGAACAGCCGCAGCGCCAGGAGCAAAGCTTGCGCGCCATCGACGAAGCCTTGCGCGAGGAGTTTGAGATGGGGCAGGTGCCGGAGCTGGCGCCGCGCATCCTCGTCTGGCGCGAAGGCAAGCTGGTCTACAAGTCCCCCGATGCGCCCAGCGGTATCCGCAGCGCCGGCCCGGAACACATGGAAGTGGTGTACGTCAAGGGCCAGGCCTGGCGCAGCCGCAGCCTGGCTGAAGGGACCACCCGCGTGACGGTGCTGGAGGTGGGCGGCGCCTGGCAATTTTTCATCACGATCAATTCACGCGGCTACTACCTGCTGCCGCTGCTGATCAGCCTGCCGTTCCTGCTGATGCCGGCCTGGCTGTCGATTCGCCTGGCCATGCGCCCGTGGCGCAAGGTGGCGCAGGAAGTGGCGGCGCGCGGGCCGCAGGATTTGCGTCCGCTGGCCTTCAAGCCGCCGCATGGCGAACTGGCGGCGCTGGTCGACAATATCAATGCCCTGCTGCAGCGGGTCGATGCCAGCGCTTCGCGCGAACGCAGCTTCATCGCCGATGCCACACATGAGCTGCGCACGCCACTGGCGGCCATGCGCGTGAATGTCGAGGCCTTGCAGGGGCAGGCGCATGACGCGCGCCAGCAAGAGCTGCTGGACGGTATCTTGAACAGCGGCAACCGCGCCGCGCGCCTGGTGGGCCAGCTGCTGCAACTGACGCGCAGCGAAGTGCAGGCGGGCGGGGGCGAGTTGCCGCGGCGGCAGGCGCTCGATACCTTGCTGCAAGACCGTCTGGCGGCCTTGTCCGGCCTGGCCCAGGCGTGCGATATCGAACTCGAATTGCAAGCCAGCGTCTCGCTCAGCGTAGCCGGACAGCGCGAAAGCCTGGTCTCGCTGATCGACAACCTGGTGGAGAACGCCATCAAGTACAGTCCGCGCGGCAGCAGCGTGACGGTGTCGCTGCATGCGGAACGGGGCCAGGCCGTGTTGCATGTGGCCGATCAGGGGCCGGGCATCGCGCCGGCCCTGTATGACCGCGTGTTCGACCGCTTTTTCCGCGCGCCGCAGCAGGCGCAGCCGGGCAGCGGCCTGGGCTTGTCCATCGTCGCGTCCGTCGTGCGCCAACATGGCGGCACGATTCAGTTGCATAGAGGTAATGGCGGCCTGGGCTTGCTGGTGGAGGTGCGCTTGCCGCTGGCCGAGGCCTGACTGCGCCGGCGCGCCTTGCGGCATTGCATGAAGATTATTTCATGTGCTTATAACGCAAGATGGCATGGCGTGGCGCACGCTTGCAATGCATAATGCGGGACAGTTAAAAAAACACCGTTATGCGCCCATTTTTGTCCCGTTACCTGCCGTATCCCGCCTTTGTCGGCCTGTATCTGCTGTTTGACTGGGCCACGTATATCGATCCGATGTACGGTTTGAACATCACGCCCTGGAATCCCGATCCCGCGCTGGGCCTGGTATTTTGGCTGATCCATGGCCGCAAGGCGGCGCTGCCGTGGTTTATCGCCCTGGTGGCCGGCGAGGTGCTGGTGCGCGGCATGCCCGCAGGCCTGCCCCTGACCTTGCTCTGTTCGGCGTGGCTGGTGCTCGGCTATGGCGGTATCGGCGCAGTCCTGCGCCGCAGTTTCAGCAGCAGCGACATTTTCGACAACCGGCGCCGCCTGAGCGCTTGGGTTGCCATCGTGCTGTGTGGCACCGTGCTCAATGCGCTCGGCTATATTTCCCTGCTGTCGCTGACGGGACGCATCCCGGCCGGCGAATGGGGTACGGCCGTGTGGCGCTTCGGCATCGGCGACATGGTCGGCATGCTGGTGTCGATGCCGCTGATCTGGGTGCTGTTCAGCGAACGGGGGCGCGAGCGCCTGCATGCCGCCGTCTGGCGCTGGGAAACCCTGGCGTATCTGGCCCTGGCCAGCTTCGTGCTGTGGAGCCTCTTCGGTTCCATCGTGCGTTGCGAATACAAGCATTTCTACTTCCTGTTTCTCCCCGTGATCTGGGCCGCCTCGCGCCAGGGCTTGCATGGCGCCGTGCTGGCCGTGTTTGTATTGCAACTGTGCATCATCACTCTCGTGAAATGGACGCATGCGGTCGATATCCAGTTTTATGAATTGCAATTGCTCGATGCCGTGCTGGCGCTGGTGGGATTTTTTATCGGCATCGTCGTCGATGAAATGCGGCAGGTGTCCAACGAACTGAAACACACGATGCGCCTGGCCGCCGCCGGCGAGATGGCGGCCGCTCTCGCGCATGAGCTGAACCAGCCGCTGACGGCCTTGTCGAC
Source organism: Janthinobacterium rivuli (assembly GCF_029690045.1). Lineage (NCBI taxonomy): Bacteria > Pseudomonadati > Pseudomonadota > Betaproteobacteria > Burkholderiales > Oxalobacteraceae > Janthinobacterium > Janthinobacterium rivuli. The sequence continues at coordinate 5,553,235 of NZ_CP121464.1, read as the reverse complement.
CTATGGCAAGGCGTGCGAGTACTTGCTGGAGCGGGGCGAGACGGGCGCCTTGCTGCAGGGGGCCGTGGGCCATATGATCGTCGAATCGGGACGCGCCGCGGACGTGGTGCGCCGCCTGCGCGACTTTTTCCGCACGGGCGCGATGCAGCTCGAAGCGGTGGAGGCGGGCGCCTTGATCGAGGGCATGGCGCGCCAGTTCACGCCGCTGTTCCATGAGCATGGCATCGAGCTGGTGCTGGCGCCGCCGTCGCCGCTGGCCGTCAATGCCGACCGGCTGCAAATCGAACTGGTGCTGCGTAATTTACTGGCCAATGCGCAGGATGCGGTGATGGGCCAGCCGCGCGGCCGGCGCCGCATCACGGTCTCGGCCGAGCGGCTCGACGGCGGGCGGCTGTGCTTGTCCGTGGAAGATAGCGGCCCCGGCATTTCCAACAGCCTGGCGGCACGCCTGTTCGAACCGTTCGTTTCGACCAAGGCCAGCGGTCTGGGTCTGGGGCTGGTGCTCAGCCGCAGCATCGTCGAAGCGCATGGCGGCCAGCTATGGGCCGAAGTGGGCAAGCATGGCATTTTTCGTTTTGTCCTGCCCCTGGCGCGCGCCAGTGGCGGCGCGACAGGAGAGTATGGTGACAAGTAATTTGACGGTATTTATCGTCGACGACGATCCCGCCGTGCGCGATGCGCTGGGTTTGCTGCTGGGCATACGCGGCTACCGCACGGCCCTGTTTTCCTGCGGCGAGGATTTCCTGCGCAGCTGGCGGCCCGAGTGGGCCGGCTGTCTGCTGGTCGATATCCGCATGTCGGGCATGGATGGCCTGAGCCTGCAGCGCCGCTTGCTGGAGCTCAAATGCATGCTGCCCGTCATTATTATCACGGGACATGGCGACGTGGCCCTGGCACGCCAGGCCTTCAAGGCGCAGGCCAGCGATTTCCTGGAAAAACCGTTTGATCACGACAAGCTGCTGGCAGCCATCGAGGAAGCGTTTTCGCGCGAGGCGCATGCGCGCGGTCAGTTGCTGCGTCAGGTGGAGGGGTTAGCCTTGCTGCGCGCCCTGACGCCACGCGAGCGGGAAGTGATGCAACTGGTGGTGACGGGCCAGCACAACCGCGATATCGCCCCTGTGCTGGGCATTTCCGTGCGCACGGTGGAAGTGCACAAGGCGCGCCTGATGGACAAGCTCGGTGTCGATAATGTGGCCGACCTGGTGCGCATCAGCATGCTGGGCGCTGGCTAGCCGTTAAAGCGTTCTCTAGGCGATGGTCTGCAATACCTGATCGCTTGAAATCGCCTTGACCCAGTCGCTGCGCCGCGCCACCGTGATGACGGTGCTGTTGGCGCTGTCGAACGGCGCCCATTCCGGATTTTTCTTGCGCATCAACGCCACCACTGGCACATGCACGGCGTTCGCCAGGTGCATGATCGATGTTTCCACCGAAATGATCAGGTCGCATTGCGCCAGCATGGCCGGCAGCTGGAAAAAGTTGTCGACGGCGCTGAAGGCTTGCGTGCGCGGCAGCTTGTGCGCCTGCACGACGGCATTCACCTTGGCCAGTTCCTGCGGCATGGCATTGATCAGGAAGCAGGCATCTTTCCATTTCGGCATCGCCTGCATGCGCGCGATCAGCTCGGCGATGCGTTCCAGCGGCCAGCCGCGCTTGTGCGACTTGGCAAACGGGTTCAGGAGTACGAGCGGACCCTGGCGCGGGGCAAAGCCCCAGTCCGTCAGCTGCTCTTGCGCCTGCTGCAGCGCGTGTTCGGGAATGTGGACGAAGGGATAGCGTTCGGCCACGGGAATGTCGAGTCCCGTCAACTGGTGGAACCAGTCCGCATACACGCTGCTGATATGGTGTTCGCCGGCATCCTGTCCCGCATACGAGGCCAGCACGGCGTCGATCTTGCGGTAAGCCAGGTAATGCCAGGGGCGCAGCGGGCTGAACGGTTTGCGCGTGCCGATCACCAGCCCGTGCGGGCTGATCGCGCGGGCCAGGTCAGCGTACTGCTGTGGCCGCACGTGGGCCAGCGATACGACGACGGGATAGTGTTCCGCCTTGGCTTCGCGCAGTGATTCTTCGTACAGCGCCGGGCTGTAGGTCTTGCGGTACACCTTGGCGAACAGGCCCGACTGCTCCACCCAGTCGTACAGCGAATAGGTGCGCAAGCCTTCCCATTGTTTGGCGTCGGACGTGCGGCGCACTTCGTCGACCCACAGGTGGATCTGGATATGCGGATAGGCCGCGGCAAAGGCGCGGAAACCGTTTTGCAGGTAGGTAAAGTCTCCCAGCGCCAGATGGGCGATGAATAGAATTTTGTCCGACTTTTGTAGAAGTTCGGCGGGAATCAAAGGCGTCATGTATCAGTACGATTTCAGGTATTCATTCGATGGTGTCAAGCCACTTGCTGGGAAAATTGCAGGCGATGCAGATTGGCATACGCGCCGTTGGCATCCAATAATTGCTGGTGACTGCCGGTTTCCATTATTTTCCCGTGTGACAATACCACGATACGGTCCGCACGTTCAATTGTTGATAGTCGATGAGCAATAACCAAGGTGGTTTTACCTTGCATCAGATGCTCGAGTGCCGCTTGCACGGCCCGTTCCGCCTCCGTATCCAGTGCCGAGGTGGCTTCATCGAGGATCAGGATGGGCGCATCCTTGTAGATCGCGCGGGCGATGGCCACGCGCTGGCGCTGGCCGCCGGACAGGCGCGAGCCGTTGTCGCCCAGGCGCGTTTCCAGGCCATCGGGCAAGCCGTCGATGACGTCCGACAGGAAGGCGGCCGCGGCGGCCGCTTCGACGCGCTGCCGGTCCGGCGCCGCGTCGCCATACGCGATATTGGCGGCCAGGGTATCGTCGAACAGCACCACCTGCTGGCTGACCATGGCGATCTGGCTGCGCAGGCTGGTCAGGGCGATGGCATCGATATTCTGCCCATCGAGCAGAATCTCGCCACTGCTGGCCGAGTAAAAGCCGGGCAGCAGGCTGACCAGGGTCGATTTGCCGCCGCCGGACATGCCGACAAAGGCGACCGTTTGTCCTGGCGCAATGCTCAGATCGATGTGTCGCAGGGCCGGTTCCTGATGTCCTGGGTAGGCAAAGCTCACGTCCTTGAACTCGATGCGGCCGCCGCTGCGGCCAGCGAGCGGCTTGCCGCCCGTGCGTTCCGGTGTCTTGTCGATCAGCTGGAAGACTTCCTCGGCGGCGGCCATGCCGCGCTGCAGGGGGCCGTTGACTTCGGCCAGCTGCTTCAAGGGCGTCAGCAGCATCAGCATGGCCGTGATGAAGGAAACAAAGCCGCCGACCGTGATCTGCCCCTGCTCCGACTGGAACAGGGCCATCACGATGACCAGGGAGACAGCGGCGGCCGTGATCACCTGGGTGATGGGCACGGTGGCGGAAAAGGTGGTGGTCATGCGCATGCTGTAGCGGCGCAATTGCTCGGCACGCTCTGCGAAGCGCGATTTTTCATAGTCCTGGCCGCCGAAGATCTTGATCACTTGCTGCGCGCGCGTGGTTTCCTCGATGACCTGGGTCAGCTCGGCATTGACGGCCAGCGAGTCGCGGTTGAGTTTTTTCAGGCGTTTGCCCGTGGTGCGCACGACGATGGTCAGCACGGGCAGCAGCACAAGGGTCACCAGGGTCAGCGCCCAGTTCAGGTACAGCAGCCACGCGAGCAGGCCCAGCACGGTGAGCGAGGAGCGCACGATCGAGGTGAACACCTTGGTCACCATCTCGATGATCTGCTGCACCTCGAACATGATGGAGTTGATGACTTTGCCCACCGTGTGCGTGTTGTAGAAGTCGATGGGCAGGTTCAGCATGCTGGCGAACATCCGGCGCCGCAACTCGTTGAGGATGCGCGTGGAGACATAGCTCATCAGGTAGCTGCTGGCAAACGTCGACGCGCCGCGCATGGCAAAGATGCCGATGACGATCAGCGGCACCAGCCAGAAGGAAAAATTCACCTTGCCGCCAAAACCATTGTCGAGCAGTAGCTTGAGCGCATACGGCAGCAGCGGTTCCGTGGCCGCCGTGACGACCATCGCCAGCAAGGCCAGGGCCAGGTGTTTCTTATAGGGCGCGTGCAGCGCGGTGAGGCGCTTCAGGTCGGGCGTGAGCATCGGTATGGTTCCTTGCAGAGACAGCAAAAACGGTCAGGCGAAAGACGAGTTCAGGCAATGCGTTCTTGCTGACGCAACATGGCCCACAGTATCACCATCGGGAAGACCAGCATGATGATGCCGATATTCAGGGTGAGCGAGCTCGTCGTCAGGCCAAAAATCATATAGCAGGTGCACAGTACGACGCCTGCCAATGCATGGGGCTGGGCTGCTGGGGCGCTGTGGCGCAGGGCGCGGCCAAACAGGGACAAGGGTACGAGGAAAAGCGCCAGCAAGGCCATTACGCCGATGATGCCGCGCTTGACGAGCGTGTCAATATAGTCGTTATGGGCATTGGTATATTCGCCGACTGTCTTATTCATCTTGCCTTCAGTCGTCAGGATGAGCTTCGCTTCCAGATACCCGGTACGGCCTATACCTACCGCCAAATTATCACGGGATATCAGCAAGGCCGTGCGCCACATTTCCAGGCGTTGTCCGACCGACGACCATTTGAGATCGGCGCCATGTTCAAAATTCTGCGTCTCCTCGACGGCGGCATGTATGCGCTTGCGTATCTGGGAATCAGGCATGGAATAAGTAACCGCACCGAGGGCGATGATCGCGATGGCAGTACTGGCAATATAGCGTTTGCCATCTTTTTTGGCGTAATGCAGGGCGATGATGCCAGCGCAAACGGGCAAGGCCAGCCAACCGCTGCGGCTTCCGCTGATGACAGAGCCGAAAATGCCGGCCAGGCCGCCGGCCAGCAAGAGTGTTGACCATGCCGCGCGGTGGTGTTGTTCGCGGGCCCAGACCAGGCCGCTCAGCGATAGCATGCCCAGCAACATGCTTACATTGCCGTAATGGATGGCGTTGCTGGTTGCCGCCTGGGGACGTTCCACGTCCAGCATGATGAATTGCCAAAACGCCAATGCGGCACCGCCGATGGCGCCAATGGCGACACCGCCGCACCAGGCCGCCGGCCGCGGCGGATAGGCGAGCAGCAGCAGCAGGACGGGCACGGCCAGCAGTACCCGCAATGGCATGTCGAGTTCGCGTGCGGGATCACCGTGATACAGCATATTGGCGGTGAAAGTAAGGAAGTAGGCCAGCATCACGCCCAACAGCAGATAGTCCCGGCGCTGCAGATGCAGGCGGGGGCGTTTCCATAGCAGCCAGCTGCTGGCCAGCAGCAGCACCAGCGCGCCAAGGGAATACCCGCTGTTGACAGCCAGCGCCAATGCCGAAAAGAGAAAAACACAAACAGAAGTCAAGCCGAGCATGAATATCCTTGGTAACGCACGTCGTCGCCATTATGGCAACTGTAGCAACATAAAGTAGGCGTCATTGTAATCGAAGGTGGCAACAAAAATGTCCGTGGGGATTTGCCCATCGGCAACTATATTGGCGATATCAAGGGGGAAATAGAAAAAACCATGGTTTTTAGCCATGGTTTTTTTGTAAGCAATGGTAACTTGCTGTTATTTTGCCAAGGCCGCAAGGCCTGTCATGCGTCTCAGGCGCTGGCCGGCACGCGGGTGGCGACGCCGGTGGCGATGGCCGCTTGCGACACGGCAGGCGCGACCCAGCTGCGCAGACGCTCGTCGAACGGCGACGGTATCAGTTGCAGCGGGCTCAAGGCGCTGCTTTCGTGACCCGGCAACGGCTCCTTGGCCAGCGCGGCGATGGCGCGCACGCAGGCCAGCTTCATCTCTTCATTGATGGTGGTGGCGCCCACGTCGAGCGCGCCACGGAAGATGTACGGGAAGCACAGCACGTTGTTGATCTGGTTCGGGTAGTCCGAGCGGCCCGTGGCCACGATGGCGTCGTCGCGCACGGCGTGCACTTTTTCCGGGGCGATTTCCGGATGCGGATTGGCCAGGGCGAAGATCAATGGCTTGGCGGCCATCGATTCGACCATCTGCGCGCTGACCACTCCGCCCTTCGAGACGCCGATGAAGATGTCGGCGCCGACCATGGCGTCGGCCAGGTCGCGGTCGCTGGTGTCGTTCGCGTAGCGCGCCTTGTTCTCTTCCATGCTCGCATCGCGGCCCGGGTAGATCACGCCCTGGCTGTCGCATACCTTCAGCAAGGATTTGTTCAGGCCCAGCGAAACGAGCAGGTCCAGGCAGGCGATGGAGGCGGCGCCCGCGCCCGAGACGGCCACCTTGACGTTGCCGATATCCTTGCCCACCAGTTCCAGGCCGTTCAGGATGCCGGCCGCGACGATGATGGCCGTGCCGTGCTGGTCGTCGTGGAAGACGGGAATGTTCATGCGCTTGCGCAATTGCTGCTCGATGTAGAAGCAGTCCGGCGCCTTGATGTCTTCCAGGTTGATGCCGCCGAAGGTCGGCTCCATGCGCACCACGGTGTCGATGAACAGGTCGGGATCGTTCTCGGCCAGTTCGATGTCGAATACATCGACGTCGGCGAATTGCTTGAACAGGCATGCCTTGCCTTCCATCACCGGTTTGCTGGCCAGCGGACCGATATCACCCAGGCCCAGCACGGCCGTGCCATTGGTGATCACGGCCACCAGGTTGCTGCGCGAGGTGTAGATGCCGGCCGTGCGCGGATCTTCCACGATGGCTTCGCAGGCGAAGGCCACGCCCGGCGAGTACGCCAGGGTCAGCGCGCGGGCGTCGCCCAGCGGTTTGGTTGGCGTGACGGAAATCTTGCCTGCGCGAGGTTCGGCGTGATAGGCGAGGGCGGCTTCTTTCAGGTTGAAGGTTTCGCCGTTCTGTTCGGCGTGCTTGCTGTGGGAAGTAGACATAGGAATTCTGGGAAGGGCATGCATGGCCCGAGTGGTAAGTCCGAGCCATGGTATGCAAGCGTTTGCACGCTGTCAAGGCTGGATTGTGCTTAAGAGTACCAAAACCGCTTTGGGTAGCCCCTTTATTCTAATGCAAGCGTTTGCTCGGTTTTTGACGGGAAGCGGAATTTTTACGATAAAATCACGGTATTGCGATCCGGGAAGCCCATGACAAACAAGAACCCCACCTTAAGCGACGTCGCGCGGGCCAGCGGCGTGCACTTTTCCACCGTCTCGCGCGTGATGAACCCGGAAACGCGGCAAATGGTCAGCGTCGAGGTGGCCGCGCGCGTGCTGGCCGAAGCGGGCCGCCTCGGCTACCGGCCCAACCGTGCCGCCTCCACCCTCGTCACGCGCAAGTCGCGCATCATCGGCGTAGTCTTGCCCGACATTACCAACGCGGTGTTTCCGCCTATCCTGCTGGGCATCGAGGAAGGCTTGCGCAAGCATGGCTACCTGGCCATCGTCGCCAATGTGGGCGCCGACGAGCAAGAGCAGCTGTTCGTCATCAACCGTCTGCTGGGGCAGCAGGTTGACGGCCTGATCCTGGCCACGGCGCGCCGCGACGATCCCGTCATCAAGATGTGCATCGACCAGAACGTGCCCGTGGTTACCGTCAACCGCAGCGACGAGACGGGAGTCGCTTCCTGCGTCGTCAGCGACGACGTGGTGGGCATGCGCCTGGCCGTGGAGCACTTGCTGGCGCTGGGCCACCGCCATATCGCGCACATCGCCGGCCCGGAAAACCTGTCCACCGGCCATGTGCGCCGCCTTGGTTTCCTGGCCGCCATCCAGGCCAGCGAACTCGATCCCTCACAAGCGTTCGTGTTTGAAAGCAGCGGCTATTCGCGCGAATGCGGCAAGGCGGCCCTGCTGGAACTGCTGCGCCAGTCCCCGCGGACGACGGCCGTGGTGACTGGCAGCGACCTGGTGGCCCTCGGCTGCTACGACGCCATCCGTGAACTGGGCTTGAGTTGTCCCGAAGATATTTCCATCGTGGGCCATAACGACATGCCCTACATGGACATGATCCGTCCGCCGCTGACCACCATCCGCATCCGCCACCACGGCATCGGCACGGAAGCGGCCCGGCTGATCCTGCAAACCATCGACTCGCCCGATTCCCCCGTGCTGGACGTGCGCCTGAAACCTGAACTGGTGGTGCGCGAATCGACGGCCGCTCCCCGGGGCTGAGGCCGCGCCTGGGGCCGCGTCGCTGCAAGGTGGTACACTGGCGCCCCTCAACGTATTTTGCCCCTCTATCGCCATGACCAAAACCAACACGCCTTCCCCGAAACGCCGCGAAGAGGGCGTCGCCAAGCTGACCGTCAATCCCTTCCTCGACGCCGAGTTTTACGCGCGCATGCGCGACTACACGGAGCGCGATGCGGCCATCATCAAGGAATTGAAGGCGATCGCCGAGATTCGCGCCGGCAACAAGCAGCCCGACCCGCGCCTGGCGACGTCGCTGCAGGCACTGCGCGATACCGTCAAAAAAGGTTTGACGTTTGGCGAGATGCTCGACCGCATCGCGGCCGGCAAGGAAAAGGGATTGTGGGAACCGTGGATGACGACCTTCGGCATCGAGATCCGCGCCGTCAACTATGGCGCCGGTCCGCGCAACGCCTGCCTGGTGCTGGACCTGGCCGCGAATGCTCCCGCGCACGCGATGTTCGCCAAGGCGGGCATCCAGAACTGGCGCAGCCTGGCTGCCGACGACTGCTCCGTCGTGCGCTCGGAAAAAGCGACGGAAACGACGCCGCTGAAAGTGTACGCCGTGTTTTACCTGGATCCATTGCCAGCTTGAATCAGTAACACGACCGCCAGCACGATCAGCATCACGCCCGACAGCCGTTCCAGCGACGGCAGCGCGCGGGCAAAGCGCTGCCGCAGGGCGGCGCTGCCTATCGCCAGCGCCACCGCCATATCCCACGCCAGCACGGCAAACACCATCCACGCGCCATACGCCGCCATCGCGGCGGGACTCGTCTGCCTGCCAGCCAGCACGGTGGCCAGGCTGACGTAGAACAGCGCGTTCTTCGGGTTCAGGATGGCCGAGACAAACCCCATCGCGACACCGCCGCGCCAGCGCGCCTTGCCGGTGGCGGACCCCGCCTCCAGGTTGCTCTTGCCCGCATGGCGCAGGAATAGCCAGCCCAGGTACAGCAGATAGGCGCATCCCGCCAGCCGCACCACCATGAATGCCATACTGTCCGCCTTTAGCACCGACAGTCCGCCAAACGCCGCCACGATAAACACGGCATTGGCCACGGTAATGCCCACGCATGTGCCGGCGGCGCCGCGCCAGCCGTGGGCCAGCGAGGTGCGCGCGATCAGGAAAAAATCGGGACCGGGCGACAGCAGGGACAGAAAGTGGGCAGCGGCGATGAAGAGGAAATCCTGCATGGGGTTCGGCTCCGGCAATGGCGAAGCGCGAGTATGCAGGGGCAGGCGGCGGCCTGTATTGAAGAAAATTGCAGCTTAGCGGTAGCGTCCCGGCGTGATGCCTGTATGGGCTTTGAACACGCGCTGAAAATGGCTCTGGTCCGCAAAGCCCAGTTCATGCGCCAGCTGCGCCAAAGCCGTCCCAGCCTGCAAGCGGCTGCGCGCGCGGTTCACGTGCGCGTTCAACTGGTAGGCATGCGGCGTCAGGCCTGTGGCGGCGCGAAAGGCGCGGATCAATTGGAAAGGACTCAGGCCTGCCGCTTGCGCCAGTTGCCGCAGGCTGGCCGAGGGCTGCGCCTGCAGCGTTTCGAGCACGGGCGCCAGCTGCCGCGGTAGCGGCTTGCGTTCAGACGGCAGCGGATCCGCACCGGCGCTGGCGCAGGCGCCGAGGAACACCAGCAGTGCCGCATTTTTCTCCGCCGCGCTGGCCCTTGAAAACAGCAGCGCATTCATGGCGCAAAACTGCGCGTACAGCACAGGGCAATGCAGCACGCGCGCCGTGTCGCCATCGAGCGCCGGCGCGTGCGCTTGCAGCCAGTGCGCATCAAGATGCAGCATCTGGTAGCTCCACAGGGCGCCAGGCAGGGGATTGCAGGCGTGCACGCAGCTGGCCGGCACCAGCACCAGGCTGCCATTGCCGAGCACGGCCTGGCCATCCTGGCTGCCCGTAAAGATGCTGCCACCCGCATCGACGGCGCCGATGGAAAACGTGGGATGGCTGTGCGGTTTGTAGCACGCCCGGCTGTGGCAGGCGCGCCGGCTTTCCACGTGGGGCAGAGCCGGGTCGCGCCAGAAGGCGGTGGTGCCCGGCATGACTACATCAAAATCACGTCGTACTGCTCCTGATGGTAGGCGTTCTCCACCTGCAGCGAGATTTTCTTGCCGATGAAGTCACCGAGCATGGCCAGGTGCTGCGATTCCTCTTCCAGGAACAGATCCACGACTTCCTGCGAGGCGAGGATGCGGAATTCGCGCGGATTGAACTGTTTTGCTTCGCGCAGCAGTTCGCGCAGGATTTCATAGCAGATGGTGCGCGAGGTTTTCACCTGGCCCTTGCCGGCGCAGGCGGGGCATGGTTCGCACAGGATGTGGGCCAGCGATTCGCGCGTGCGCTTGCGCGTCATTTCCACCAGGCCCAGCGGCGAGAAATTGCTCACCGAAACCTTGGTGCGGTCGCGTGACAAGGTGCGTTTGAGTTCGGCCAGCACGGCGTTGCGGTGCTCGGCGTTGTCCATGTCGATGAAGTCGAGGATGATGATGCCGCCCAGGTTGCGCAGGCGCAGCTGGCGGGCGATGGCGTGCGCCGCTTCCAGGTTGGTCTTGAAGATCGTGTCGGCGAAATTGCGCCCGCCCACAAAGCCGCCCGTGTTGACGTCGATGGTGGTCATCGCTTCCGTCTGGTCGACGATCAGGTAGCCGCCCGATTTCAGGTCGACCCGGCGGCCCAGCGCGCGCAAGATTTCCTCTTCCACGCCATACAGGTCGAACAATGGGCGCTCGCCCGTGTAGTGCTGCAGGCGCGTCAGTTCGCTGGGCGTGTAGATTTCCGCGAATTCGCGCAATTTCACGTAGTTTTCGCGCGAGTCGACCTGGATGGTGGCCGTTTCATCGCCGACGAAGTCGCGCAGCACGCGCTGCGCCAGGCTCAAATCCTGGTGCAGCAGGCTGGTGGCGGGACGCGTGCGCGCGCCGTGCGTGATGGTGCTCCAGGTTTTGCGCAGGTAGTCGACGTCCGCCTTCAGGTCCGCGTCGGAAGCGTCCTCGGCCATGGTGCGCACGATGTAGCCGCCCTTTTCGTCGGGCGGCAGCAGGCTTTGCAGGCGCACGCGCAACTGCTCGCGTTCCGCTTCCTTTTCGATTTTCTGCGAAATGCCGATGTGCTTGTCTTGCGGCAGGTACACCAGCATGCGCCCGGCGATGGAAATCTGCGTCGACAGGCGCGCGCCCTTGGTGCCGATCGGGTCCTTGATCACCTGCACCGTCAGCACCTGGCCGTCGAAGAGGATTTTTTCTATCGGCGCCGGTGTGGCGTTCTGGCCGTCGTGGCCGCGCGCTTCCCAGATGTCGGCCACGTGCAAAAAGGCGGCGCGTTCCAGGCCGATGTCGATGAAGGCTGACTGCATGCCCGGCAATACGCGCACCACTTTGCCGGAATACACATTGCCGGCCAGGCCGCGCGTGAGCGTGCGCTCGATGTGCAATTCCTGCACGGCGCCCTGCAGGATGAGGGCGACGCGCGTTTCTTGCGGCGTGATATTGATCAGGATGTCTTCGTTCATGGGGGCGCGGGAGTGGAGGCAACGAATGACATCATACCCGGGATCAGGGCAGGGGCAAACCTGCTTCACGCAGCAATTGCGCCGTCTCGTACAGGGGCAGGCCCATGATGCCGGAATGGCTGCCTTCGATGTGCTCGACGAACAGCGCGGCGCTGCCCTGGATGCCGTAGGCGCCGGCCTTGTCGTACGGCTCGGGCGTGGCGCAGTAGGCGGCGATTGAGGCGGGCGAGAGCACGCCGAAGCGCACTTGCGACACCTGCGTGCGCTGTTCGGCGAAATCCTTGTAGTGCACGGCGATCGAGGTGAGCACCTCGTGCGTGCGGCCAGACAGCTGCTGCAGCATGGCCACCGCTTCCGCGCGGTCGGCCGGCTTGCCGAGGATGACGCCATCGATGGTGACCGTGGTGTCGGCCGCCAGCACGGGGCGCGGGGTCAGGTGGCGGCGGCGCACCAGGTCCCAGGCAAAGGCGGCTTTTTCATTCGACACGCGGGCGACATAGTCGAGCGCCGATTCGCCGGGGAGGACTTCCTCGGTGACGTCGGCGCCGCGCGGGCCGTCGCTGCGCAGCAGCAGCAATTCGAAATCGATGCCGATCTGGCGCAGCAGTTCGCGCCGGCGCGGGCTTTTGGAGGCGAGGTAGATCTTGTGATCAGCCGTTTTCATGGGGGAGTTCAGACGCGGTGATAGGGGTGGTTTTGCGTGATCGACCAGGCCCGATAGAGCTGCTCGGCGAGGATCACGCGCACCACGCCGTGCGGCAGGGTCATGCTGGAAATGCGCAGCATGCCTTCGGCACGTGCCTTGAGTTGCGGATCGAGGCCGTCGGCGCCGCCGATCAAAAAGGCGGTATCGCGGCCATCCTGCTGCCACGTCATCAACTGCTGCGACAGGCCGACACTGGTCAGATCCTTGCCGCGTTCGTCGAGGGCGATGATGCGCACGCCCTTGGGCAGGACGGCTTCGATGCGTTCGCGTTCCAGCGCCATCGCCGTGGCGGCGGTCTTGCTGCCGGAACGCTCCACCGGCTTGATTTCTTTCAGCACGATGCGCAATTCCGGCGGCATGCGCTTCGCGTATTCCGCGAAGCCCGTCTCTATCCAGGCCGGCATTTTATGGCCGACCGCAGCGATGATGAGCTGCATCGAGGCTTACGCTTCGACTTTTTTGATACGCTTGATCACGGTTTTTGCCGGTGCAGCATCGGCTGCCGGCTTGGCCGCGCGTGGGGCGCGCACTTTTTTCTCTGGCAGCGCTTTCAGTGCTTTGACGGCAGCCGCTTCGGTCTTGGTTGGCGCGACTTTCACGGTCTTGCCGACGGCTTTGGAAGCGGTGGCTTTTTTCGCCGGGGCTTTCTTGGCGGCGGTGGCTGCCGTGGCTTTCTTCGCCGGCGTCTTTTTCTCGATCACGGGCGAAGCTTCCACATTGGCCTTGCTCGCCGCCAGATGGCCGCTGACCTTTTTCGGCTCGTCGCCGGTCGCTTTTTTCGGCGCGCGCTTGGCGGCGCCCAGCTTGACCGGGGTGTCGCCCCAGATTTCTTCCAGGCGGTAGTAGGCGCGGATCGGTGCTTGCATGATGTGGACGATCATGTCGCCCAGATCGACCAGTACCCATTCACCGGTGTCCTCGCCTTCCATGCCGATGATGTCGCCGCCGGCGTCCTTGACCTTGTTGCGTACCGAGGCGGCCAGCGCCTTGGTTTGACGGTTCGAGGTGCCGGAGACGATCGCGATGCGGTCGAACAGGCTGGTCAGGTGACTCGTTTCGAAGACGGCGATGTCTTGGCCTTTGACGTCTTCAAGGGCGTCAACGACGAGGGTTTGCAGTTTTTTGATGTCCATTTAGCTTTTGTATAAATTATGTTGTTCAATATAGTCTAGCACTAGCGGGGAAACAAGCGAGTTTGCCCGATTCCCCCGTTGTAATGCCGCACGTATTTCGGTGGCGGAGATATCCACCGCGAAGTCCTGTGCCAGATAAGTCAGACCGTGCGGCGTGTTGCGGATGCTGTCCAGTGACCCCAGGCGGCGCGAAAATTCTTCGGCGACCACTTGCGGCACTGCGGTGTCATTCAGCGCGAAGCCGGGGCGGGCCGCGACGCAGATATGCGCGTATTCAAATAATTGCTGCCATTCGCGCCATGTCGCGAGCCGCTGCAGCTGGTCGGCGCCCATCAAAAAAACGATGGAAGCGCGCGCACCCAGCTCGGCGCGTACCTGGCGCAAGGTATCGATGGTGTAGCTGGCCTGGCCAAGTTCGCTGCGCTCGATTTCCTGGCGGTCGATCACGACCGGCAGCGGCAGGCCGGCAAACGCCAGGCCGGCCATCTCGGCGCGCTGCTGGCCGCTGGCGCCCAGGTGGCTCTTTTGCCAGGGCGCGCCGGCCGGAATCACGCGCAGTTCATCGGCGTGCAGCAGGCTGGAAAAATGCGTGCCCAGCGCGACATGGCCCATGTGCACCGGATCGTAGCTGCCGCCCAGCAGCGCCACGCACGCCATACTACTTTCGTTCACGCCTGCAGCCAGTCGCGATGCACGAGGAAGTCAGTATACAACGCCGCTTCGGGACTGCCCGCTTCCGGGTGCCAGTCGTAGCGCCACTTGACCACGGGCGGCATCGACATCAGGATCGCCTCGGTGCGGCCGCCCGACTGCAGGCCGAACAGGGTGCCGCGGTCGAACACCAGGTTGAACTCGACATAGCGTCCACGCCGGTAGCACTGGAAATCGCGTTCGCGTTCGCCGTAGGGCGTATCCTTGCGGCGCGCCAGGATCGGTACATACGCGTCGATGAAGGCGTCGCCGGCGCTGCGCATCATGGCAAAGCTGTCGTCAAAGCCCAGGGCGTTGAAGTCGTCGAAGAATATGCCACCGGCGCCGCGCGCTTCGCGCCGGTGCTTCAGGTAGAAATAATCGTCGCACCACTGCTTGAACTTCGGATGCAGCTCGTCGCCAAACGGCGCCAGCGCATCATGGCACACCTGGTGAAAGTGCTTCACGTCGTCCGCGTCGCCATAATACGGCGTCAGGTCCATGCCGCCGCCGAACCACCATACGGGTGCGCCATCGGCATTCACGGTGGTGAAGAACCGTACATTCATGTGCACCGTGGGCGCATACGGATTACGCGGATGCAGCACCAGCGACACGCCCATCGCTTCCCACGCCTTGCCACCGAGTTCAGGGCGCGCGGCCGCGGCCGATGGCGGCAATGCAGCGCCGGTGACGTGCGAAAAATTCACGCCGCCACGCTCGAACACATTGCCTTCCTCGATCAGCCGCGAAATGCCGCCGCCGCCCTCGGGGCGCTGCCAGGCATCGGTCAGGAAGGGTTTGCCGTCCTGCGCTTCGAGCGCCTGCACGATACGGTTTTGCAAATCGAGCAAATAGGCCTTGACGGCCGAAGGAGAGGGAGTTGACGACATCGCGTGGGCCGACGAGGCCGAAATAAAAAAGTAAGGACGGATTGTACCCTGTAACGGATTTTTGTGATAGCAAAACCGGCGATGCTGTCGCCGGCCCTGCTTTACCGAGGTGGCTTGTCCTGCACCACCTGGACATCATATTGCACGCTGTCGTGGCCCGGTTGGCGGGCGGCGTCGAGTGCTTGCGCCGCGCGCTGCCGCAGGTCGTCGCGTTCCACCGTGTCGACCGGCTGCGCCAGCGGTGCCACAGGCGCCGGCTGTGCGCGCTTGAACCACGACGGTCCCGCAATCGCCACCATCATCAGCATCACCAGCATCAGCACGATCATCAGGACGTTGAGCGGGCGCGCGGCGCGCCGGCCATACCGGGCCGGCGGTTTGCCGGCGGCATCGACGATCACGCGCGCCAGTGGCGAGCCGTTCGCGCGCGTGCGCGCTTGCAGCTCCTTGTATTGCAGCGGCGATAGCGTGCCCTGTTTCAGCATATGGCGCAGGGCCGCGACGGGCGTGGCGGCCAGATGCTCGGCTGGCAGGCTGTCGTGGGCGGCGTCGCGCTGCCACGCGTTGATCAGGTTTTGCTGGTACAGCGCGTCGACCGCCTGCCGGTTCACCTGCTGCAGCGCGGCGCTGGCCAGTTGCCGGCGTGGTTCATCGGTGGGCAGCTTGCGCAGCATCCTGAAAAAACGCTCCTCGGGCACCAGTTCGGCGCGCAGCAGCCAGGCCAGCGTCGCGATCTGGTCGGCATTCATCTTCAGCTCTGGCACATCAATGTCTTCGGCGGCATTGTGGGCGCGCTGCAGCTCGATGATTTCCAGCTCGGCCAGCGTATCGTCGTATTCGTCGCTGGTGATCAGGTCGAGGCGCAGCAGTTCTGCCAGCGGCAGCAGGCGCGGATCGGTGCTCATGGCTGCAGGCCTCCGCTAAACCAGCCGTACACGACGGACATTACCAGGATCAGCCCCAGCACGATCAGCGCGCCTTTCCAGGCCGGTGGGCGCTGGTACGGGATGTGGTCGTGACCATGGCGCAGCCTGGATGCTTCCATGATGTCGCGCGTCAGTTCGCTGCCATGCTCACGCACGCGCACTTCGAGCGCGGCATCGCGCTGGACCTGGTTCAGCAAATCGAGCTGGTACAAGGCGTCGGCCTCGCGTTCCGAGTTGGCCTCGTCCAGTTCAAGCTGGTGTGGCTGGCCCAGCGATGCGTGGGGCGGTTCGATATGCATGGACTTAGATTTTTACTTTGGCTTGGCGCAGTTCGCCGGCAAATTGCGGCGTCACCGACCAGCCATTGCCGGCGCTTTCTGCGCTGCTGCGCTGGAAGGTGAAGTCGCCTTCCTGCATGACCGCCGATCCGCCGTTGAGCATGCTCAGCACGGGATCATTGCGTTCGATCAGCAGGCGGCAGGAATAGACGCCCGGCGAGATTTCCTTGCATGGCGCCAGCGGTTCGATTTCGGCGATTTCGCGCGTGCGCTCCATCGATTGCGTCAACGAAAACGCTTGCCGTGGCTGGGGCGTGATGCGCGCACCAGCCATGCCGTCGCGGAAAGCCTTTTCCAGCGCCTCGCGTCCCAGGGGCTTGGCTTGCTGGGCAAAGTCGCCATCCTCGATGGTGCCAAAGCGCGCCTGGACCAGCATTGGCTGCGCGCCAACATAGCTGATGCGGCTCTTGCTGCCGCTGTCGTCGCGCGCGACGGTATAGGCATAGTCCATCTTCTCGCCATCGAGCTCGATCGTGGCCAGGCAGCCCCGGATATTGTGTGACGAGGCGTAACCGGCTTCTTTCACGTCGTGCAGGCTTGCCTTGCCCACGCCTTCCGGCGCTGCCTTGTTGAGCATGCGTGTCACGGTGGCGATCGTGTTGCTGGAGTCGCACTCGGGCACGGAATTGCCACCAACCAGGTACCAGACCATGCCGGCCAGCGCCAGCGGCGCGACGATTACCCAGGTCAGGCGCGAACCGGGAAACAGGCTGCCGAGGATCACGCCGCGTACCGCCTTCTTATGTTCCTCCTGGCGTCCTTGCGCATGCTGGATCGCGCGCTTTGCGTCATCGCTGCCGCCGGACGCGATGCGCTGGGCCATGGACTTGAATTCTGCGCGCTGCAGCAGTTCCACATGCAGCATCCAGTTCAGCGCCTCGCCCGGCGTGGGCAGCAAGACGTCGTCGGGCAGGTGTGCCAGCGCCCGCTGGTACTGCTCCTGCGTGAGCAGCGTTTCGTCACGCAGGTGATCGAGCGATTCGCGATTGAGCACCTCCACCAGCTGCTGCAATATCGACAAACGCAGTGCCAGCTCGTCGCCGGTGAAGTGGCGCTCCAAGCTCAACAACAGGCTGTTCACATCCTCGGACGTAACGATCTGGCGCCGGTACAACCACATCAAGGTGTCGGGTAGCGGCGTTCCGACGGCGAGCTGCGGCAAGTCGGGATGCGCAAGCGCCTGCTCGCGCTGGCGGCGCGTGAGCAGCTTCAGCACATGCAGCGCCTCGACGGAAGTATGCGTGGACACAGGTGGATTGCTTGTCATTGGGAGTGGGTTTATCAAGAATAAAGATGATAAATTTTACAATGCAATCTCGTTTCCCCAGCGCACTATTGAAGTTGCGCCTGATCCAGCTCCATTCTGAACTGCGGTGTTACCGACCAGTTCTTGCCATCCTTGCTGCGCTGGAAGGTAAAGTCGCCCTGCTGCAGCACGGAGAGGCTCCACACGGTGGTTGGCGCCATGCGCGCGATATCGTTACGCTCGACCAGCAGCCGGCAGGACTGGATGCCGGGTCTTAGCTCGCGGCATGGCGCGACCGCTTCGACATCGGCAATTTCGCGGTAATGCTGCGGCGACAGCAACATGCCCAGGTCCGGGAACAGCAGCGGTTTGCCGCGCAAGCCATCCATGCCTGCCAGCATCGCCTGCAACAGTGCTTCGCGTCCGATCGGCTCCGCCTGCTGCACGAAGTCGCCGTTCCACGCGATCTTGCCGAAGCGCGCCTGTATCAGCTCCGGCCGCGCATAGTCATAGACGATACGGCTCTTGCGGCGACCTTCGACGCGAGACACGGTATACGCGTATTGCATCGATTTGCCATGCGAGTTGACGGTGGCCAGGCAGCCACGGGTTTTTTGCGACCAGGCATAGCCGGCCTGTTTGATATCGTGCAGGCCGATCCTGGCCGCCGTCACGGCGGCCAGCGTTTCGCGGTCGTCGCATTGCGGTACCGCGTAGCTGCTGAACCAGTGCCAGGCCAGGCTGGCAACGAGCAGCGAGGCAAGCGTCAGCCAGGCCAGGGGGCTCACCGGGGCATCGTTGTCTGGTGCGGCAAGGCCGCTTGGCATGGTCATGGCGAGGAATGGAGGGGCAGTCAGAATGAAAACGGGGCCGGGGCGGATGCTGTCCGCGCCGGCCCCGCCATGGGATCGTTATGGGACGATCAATGCTTCAGGCCGCGCCAGCCGATGTCGCGGCGGTACTGCGCGCCGTCGAAATGGATTTTTTCCACGGTTTCATATGCCTGCTTCTGCGCCATCTTGATGCTGTCGCCCAGGCCCACCACGCACAGCACGCGTCCACCGTTGGTGACCAGGCGTTCGCCCTCGATGCGGGTGCCCGCATGGAAGGTGACGGCATCGACGGTTTCGGCCGGGATGTCGCCGATGGCCGTGCCCTTGACGGGATCGTCCGGGTAGCCGGCGGCGGCCATGACGACGCCGACGGCCGTGCGGCGGTCCCATTCCAGTTCCACGGCGTCGAGCGTGCCATTGACGGCGTGCTCCATGACGGTCACCAGGTCTGTCTTCAGGCGCGCCATGATGGGCTGCGTTTCCGGGTCGCCCATGCGGCAGTTGAATTCCAGCGTCTTCGGCGTGCCCTTGTCGTCGATCATCAGGCCCGCGTACAGGAAGCCCGTGAACGTGATGCCGTCCTTGGCCATGCCCTGGATGGTCGGGACGATGATTTCGCGCATGACGCGCGCATGCATGGCCGGCGTGACGATCGGCGCCGGCGAATACGCGCCCATGCCGCCCGTGTTTGGACCCTGGTCGTGGTCCTTCAGGCGCTTGTGGTCCTGGCTGGTGGCCAGCGGCAGGATGTTCTTGCCGTCGCACATGACGATGAAGCTTGCTTCTTCGCCGGCGAGGAATTCCTCGATGACGATGCGCGCGCCGGCGTCGCCGAACTGGTTATCGGCCAGCATATTGTCGACTGCCTGATGCGCTTCTTCCAGGGTCATGGCAACGACCACGCCCTTGCCGGCGGCCAGGCCGTCAGCCTTGATGACGATGGGCGCGCCCATGGCGTCGACGTAGGTGTGCGCGGGAGCGACGTCGGAGAAGGTCTGGTAGGCGGCCGTCGGGATGCCGTGGCGCTGCATGAAGGCCTTGGCGAAGTCTTTCGACGATTCCAGCTGCGCCGCTTCTTTCGTCGGGCCGAAGATTTTCAGGCCGCGCGAGCGGAACAGGTTGACGATGCCCGCTGCCAGCGGCACTTCCGGGCCGACGACGGTCAGGCTGATGTGTTCCTGTTGAACGAAATCGGCCAGCAATTGCGGGTCGCTGATGTCGAGGTTGACCAGGCGCGCATCGCGCGCGGTGCCGCCATTGCCCGGCGCGACATACACCATCTGTATGCGTTCGGACTGGGCCAGTTTCCAGGCCAGGGCGTGTTCGCGGCCGCCAGAGCCGACTACCAGAATTTTCATAGGGACCGTTCGTTCAATGTGGGTTGCAGGGCGGCGGTGCCGCCCTTGAGTGCAGAGTGATTAATTCTCTATCAGCGCGTTGGTAAACACTTCCTGGACATCGTCCAGTAGTTCCAGCGCGTCGATCAGCTTTTGCATCTTGATGGCGTCGTCGCCCGAGTACACGGTTTCCGTCGCCGGCTTCATGATGACTTCGGCCACTTCAGCCTTGAAACCGGCCGCTTCCAGCGCTTCCTTGACGGTGGCGAAATCGTGCACGGGAGTGACCACTTCGAAGCCGCCTTCTTCATCGGCGATGACGTCGTCGGCGCCCGCTTCCAGGGCCGCTTCCATCAGCTTGTCTTCGTCGGTGCCCGGCGCGAACAGCAACTGGCCGCAGTGCTGGAACATGAAGGCGACGGAACCTTCGTTGCCCATGTTGCCGCCGTTCTTGTTGAAGGCGTTGCGCACCTCGGCCACCGTGCGCACCTTGTTGTCGGTCATGCATTCGACGATGACGGCCGCGCCGCCCACGCCGTAGCCTTCGTAGCGCACTTCTTCGTAGTTGGCGCCATCGACGCCGCCGCTGCCGCGGTTGATCGCGCGCTGGACGTTATCTTTTGGCATATTGGCGTCAGCCGCCTTGTCGACCGCCAGGCGCAGGCGCGGATTGGTGATGGCGTCGGCGCCGCCCATGCGGGCCGCAACCGTGATTTCCTTGATCAGGCGCGTCCAGATTTTGCCGCGCTTGGCATCGGTGGCAGCCTTTTTATGCTTGATATTGGCCCATTTGCTATGTCCTGCCATGTCGAATCTTCCTTAGACGGGTGTTCAATTGTGGCCGACATTTTAGCATATCGGCCCCTTGCGAAGCGGCATGGCCCCGTCATCAGGATGACACAATCTGTTGCTAAAGTGACGCGCTTTCACCATATCGAGGGCGCGACATCATGGCAAGTCAAATGGACAGGCGGCAATTTCTGAAATTGGGCGGCTTTATCACGGTCTCCGTGGCCACCGTCGGCCTCGCCGCCTGCGGCAGCACCGATTACAGCGATCCCGGCGTGCCGCTGGCCTCGGGCAGCGACTGGAAATTCCCGCAAAGCGTGGCTTCGGGCGACCCCCGCGCCGACAGCGCGATGCTGTGGACGCGCGTCGTGCCCGCCAGTTTCGACGCCGTCGCGCCCGCCGTGGCCGGCAAGTCCGACGTCGCCGTGCGCCTGATCGTCAGCGCCAGCGACAATACGGCCGCTCTGGGCGGCAATACGGCTCTGGCCGGCACGCCCATCGTCGACGCCAAGCTGCCCCTGAAAGCCGATTTCGACAATACCCTGCGCCACAAGGTGACGGGCTTGCAGCCGGGCCAGGTGTATTTTTACCAGTTCATCGCCGGCGACGTGCGCTCGAACGTGGGCCGCTTCAAGACGGCGCCCGCCGCCACCGCCGACGTGCCGCAACTGCAGTTCGCCTACCTGACGTGCCAGGACTGGAGCATCAACCACTGGGGCGCGCTGTCGCACATCGCCGCCAATGAAAGCCTCGATTTCATCGTCCACCTGGGCGATTACATCTATGAAACGGTGGGCGAGGCCTTCCAGAGCGGCGCCGTGGAAAGCCGCCACGACCAGTTGAAATTGCCCGACGGCACGTATAAAAGCGGCACGTCCGGCGCGAAATACGCCACCACCGTGGCCGATTACCGCTACCTGTACAAGAAATACCGTACCGATACGCGTTTGCAAGCCGTGCACGAGCGCTTTGCCTTCATCGCCGTCTGGGACGACCATGAATTCACGGACGATGCCTGGCAGGACGCCTCCACCTATGAAGGCATCGTGGCGACGGACGGCAGCGATTTGCACCAGCCGGCCCGCCGCCGCAGCGCCAACCAGGCGTGGTTCGAATACATGCCGGCCGACGTCACGTTCGATGCCGCCGCGACGACATTCCAGAACATCCAGATTTACCGCGATTTCCAGTTCGGCAAACTGATGCAGCTGGTGATGACGGACGAGCGCCTGTACCGCGCCGACCATGCGATCGCCGAGTCGACCATCAATCCGGCCACGGGCAAGCCGCTGGGCAGCGTCGGCAGCCGCTACCTGGTGCCGCAAGCGCTGTTCGACAGCGTGGAAGGGCAGAAAATGGCGGCCGCCACCAAGGCCGGCGCCGACCCGCTGGCCGCCGTCGGCATGCTGGGCACGACCCAGCGCGACTGGTGGAAAAGTAAGATGAAGGCGGCGACCTCCACCTGGAAGCTGTGGGGCAATGAAGTGTCCTTGCTGCGCATGGGTCTCAATGGCACGGATGCGATTGCCACCTTGCTGGCCCTGAGCGCGATGACCAATGTGGGGCAGGCCATCGCCAGCACCTTGCCCCTGGTGGGCGGCAGCGTGCCACTGGCGTCCGCCATCGTGGCCGCTTCGACGGCGGGCGCCTCGACGACCGTGGCGCAAGCGGCGGCCATGGCCATTGCCGGCGCGGCAGCGAACGCCAGCGCCCAGGGCGCGGCCGCCGTCGGCGCCGGCTTGAGCGCGGCCCAGGCCGGCATCACTGTAGCGGCCTACAACAGTGCTTCGCCGGCCGCCGCCGCGCAAGTGATCGCCTTCGGCTGGATCAAGCCAGACGTGCAGGCCAAGGGCGCGGCATCGAGCTTTGTCGCCGCTTCCGGCCAGCAAGCGGCGCTGGCGCCATTCTTCACGCGCTTCCTGCTCAATTGCGACCAGTGGGATGGCTACAACAGCGAGCGCAAGAATCTGATGGCCCACCTGAAAAACAATGCCATCGGCAACGTGGTGGCGCTGACCGGCGATATCCACTCGTTTTTTGCCGGCACCGTCAGCGACGACTTCGACGCAGCAGGCGGCGGCACGCCCGTCATGGTGGACCTGGTGTCGGCCGGCGTCAGCTCGGACTCCTTCTTCAGCTACCTGAAGTCGGCGGCCGGCAGCATGGGCAATATCGGCACCCTCGTCAGCTATCCGCTGGCCATCCCCGTCACGGGCCTGGGCACGGTCAATCTCGACATCAACCTGCTCGACTACACCATGGGCAAGGCCGCGCCCACCGTCGACAGCCTGCTGGAACAATTGCGCGTGCAACTGCGCGGCGCCCTGGCCGCCAAGGGCGTGCCGGAAGCGCAACTCGATGCGACGGTTTCTGCCGTGCAGGCTGGCTTGAAAGCGAGCACTGACTTCAGCGTGACCCTGCTGGGCCTGGCGCAGCAATTGTCCGGCCTGGGCAACAACCCGTGGATCAAGCATTTGAACACGGATGCGCAGGGCTACACGGTGGTGACCTTGACGCCGGGCAAGCTGGTGGCGCAGTTCAAGCAGGTGAATAAACTGGTCGGCACGGCGGCGCCGGCAAACGTGATTGCGCGCGTGACGACGGCGACGGTGACGGCGGGTGCGGCGGCGGTGCTTATTTCCTAACCCAAAATGCAAGGGCTGGGGTCGGACCCTCAGGGTCCGACCCCGGTATTTGCCGTTGGGGTTATCAGCCGCCTTTGGCTTTTGCCTTACAATCTGGGCATGAGCTCCAGTTCCCCGCAAGCAACCCCTCCATCTATTCCCCGTTCCGTCTACCTCGGTGGCCTGGCCATCGCCGTGGGCGGGGCGGTGCTGTTTTCCACCAAGGCCATCGTCGCCAAGCTGCTGTACCGCTACCAGATCGACGCCGTCACCCTGATCGCTTTCAGGATGATCTTCTCGCTGCCCGTATTCGCCGTCATCGCCTGGTGGAAGATGCGCACGGAGCCGCCGCTGTCGAACAGCGACCGCTGGCGCCTGGTCGGGCTGGGGCTCGTCGGCTACTACCTGTCCAGTTATCTGGATTTCCTGGGCCTGCAATATATTTCCGTGGGGCTCGAGCGCCTGATCCTGTTTCTCACGCCCACTTTCGTGCTGTTGATTACCACCGTGTACTTCAAGCAGCGCATCAGCCGTTTGCAGTGGCTGGCCTTGCTGACCTCGTATTGCGGCATCGTGCTGGTGTTCGTGCATGACTTGCAGGGCGGCGCCAGCAATGTGGCACTGGGATCGACCCTGGTGCTGGGCTCGGCCTGCGCGTATGCCGTGTATCTGCTCGGTTCCGGTGAGCTGGTGAAACGCATCGGTTCCATGCGCCTGGTCAGCTACGCGATGTGCGTGGCCAGCTTTGCCTGCATCGCCCAATTCTTCATCCTGCGCCCCGTCGAGCTGCTGATACAGCCCATGCCCGTGTATGGCTTGTCCTTGCTCAATGGCATCTTTTGCACCGTGATGCCCGTCTTCATGACGATGATCGCCGTCGAGCGCATCGGCGCGCCCGTCGCGTCGCAGGCGGGCATGATCGGCCCCGTGTCGACCCTGTTCCTGGGCGCCATGATCCTCGATGAACCGATCACCAACTGGCAACTGGCTGGCACCAGCCTGGTGCTCGCCGGGATTTACTTGCTGTCGAAAAAGAAATAATTCCTCCACCCACTGAAAAGTCCTCACCATGAAAACACGCATCGCCCTGATTGCCCACGACAAGAAAAAAGATGACATGATTACCCTGGCGGGCGAATACCTGGACTTTTTGAAGGGTTGCGAACTGTCGGCCACGGGCACCACGGGTGGCCGCCTGATCAATGAGCTGGGCCTGTCCGTCGAGCGCAAGCATTCCGGTCCGTTCGGCGGCGACTTGCAGATCGGCTCGCTGCTGGTGGAAGGCTTGATCGATTGCGTGATCTTCCTGCGCGACCCGATGACGCCGCAGCCGCATGAGCCGGACATCAACGCCCTGGTGCGTGCCTGCGACGTGCACAACGTGGCGTGCGCAACGAATCTGTCGTCGGCGCACCTGGTGCTGTCGCAATTGCAGGCGCAGGCCGTTGCTGCCGCCTGATCCACCTACACGAGGAGATAGCATGAGCGCAACGATTACCACCAAGGCCATCCGCGTACAGCGCACGGGCGGCCCGGAAGTGATGGAGTATGTGGACGTGGAACTGCCGCCGCCCGGCCCTGGCGAGGCGCGCGTGAAACACGAGGCCATCGGCCTCAATTTCATCGACGTGTATTTCCGCACGGGCTTGTACCCGCAGCCGCTGCCCAATGGCCTCGGTGTCGAGGGCGCGGGCATCGTCGAAGCGGTGGGCGAGGGCGTCACGGAAGTGAAGGTGGGTGACCGGGTGGCGTATGCGGCGCGCATCAATGGCGCGTATGCGCAGCAGCGCAACTTGCCGGCGGCCCTGCTGCTGGTGTTGCCTGAGCGCATAGCTTTCGATACGGCCGCCGCCATGATGCTGCAAGGCTTGACGGTGCAATACCTGTTCCACCGCACGGTTGCGCTGAAGGCGGGCGACACCATCCTGTTCCATGCGGCCGCGGGCGGCGTGGGCCTGATCGCCTGCCAGTGGGCGAAAGTGCTGGGCGTGAACCTGATCGGCACGGCCGGCTCCGATGAAAAGGTGGCGCTGGCCAAGGCGCACGGCGCGGCCCACGTCATTAACTACAACACGGAAAACTTCGTCGAGCGCGTGCGCGAAATCACGGGTGGCAAGGGCGTCTCGGTGGTTTACGATTCCATCGGCAAGGACACGTTTACGGGCTCGCTCGATTGCCTGGCGCCGCTGGGCATGATGGTCAGCTTCGGTAACGCCTCCGGTCCCGTGCCGGCGTTTACGCTCAGCGAACTGGCCTCGCGCGGCTCGCTGTTCATTACGCGTCCGGCCCTGTTCAGCTATGCCTCGAACCGCGCCAACCTGGAAGAGATGGCCACCTCGCTGTTTGGCGTCGTCAGCAGCGGCGAAGTGCAGATCGAGATCAACCAGCGCTACAGCCTGGCCAATATCGCCCAGGCGCACACGGACCTGGAAGGGCGCAAGACGACCGGCTCGACCATCATCGTGCCATGAGCGGCGGCAGTGACGGCACGCCGAAATTCGGCCGCCTGCTGATCGTGCTGTTATTGGCCGTGGCCCTGATCGGCGCACTGACCTTTGCCGCCGAGGCGTATTATTCGTAGGTGAAAAAAACCGGCTGGCGCATTGCTGCACCAGCCGGTTTTTTTGTATTGCCACCTGATTATTCGATTTTGACTTCGACTTTCCGGGGCACGCCGCTCTGGCCGGGGAAATCGGCAAAGGCGCTGGCCACCATGGCCGGCATCACTTGCGACGTGGCGCGCTTGTTGCTGGTCGATTGTACGGTCACGTCGTACAGTTTCTTGCCGTTGCGGTCATTGATCGTCACGCGCAGTTCGCGTTCGTATTTATGGCGCACGGTTTCTTCCATGTCCAGCGGACCAAACCAGTAGGGGTTGTAGCCAAAGCGGCCATAGCCTGGCCATGCGCCATAGCGGTAGCCGTAGCGGCCAGGCCAGTAGCCGGGGCCATTCCAGAATGGATCGGACGCCTGCAGCACACGCTCGGGATAGTCGACGGTGGAAAACTGCATCGCCACGCGCAAATTGGCTGCGGCAGGGCCGGAAGCTTCACCGAAGCCGTGCTTGGCCAGTTCCGCGCGCACCAGGTTCTGGTAGCTGCGGTATTCCAGCGTGTCGTGTTCGGCCGCTGGCGCTTCAAATGCATAGGATTTGTCCTGCAATTGCGCAGGCCACTCGTGGAAGACGGTCACATCGCTGCGTATGGTGGTGGCGCATCCGGTCAGCAACACGGTCAATGCGGCCATCATGATGGTGAGATAACGTTTCATTGCATGACCTCCTGATAGTAGACACAATTCATCGCTTAGTATTATAAGAATAGTTCTATTTGTTTCTATTCATTATTACAGAATGTTACCGAGCATGTCGGCGTGTAAGGGAATCCAACATTCCTGGCCTGAATCGCGACGATCGGAGGCTGGTGTTGGTAAAATAGGCTTTTGCCTCCGCTCCCACCCAAATCCCTATGCGCACAGACAGCCCTCAGACGATTTACCGCAAAGATTACACGCCGCCCAGCTTCCTGGTCGACAGCGTCGAACTTGGTTTCGATCTCGATCCCGCCCGCACAGTGGTGGCGAGCCGGATTCACATGCGCCACAACCCGGCCAGCACCAGCCGCAGCATCGAATTGCACGGCGAACACATCGAACTGGTGATGGTGCGCCTGAATGGCAAAGTGTTGAAGCCGTCGCAGTACAAGCTGACGGCCAGCATGCTGACCATTCCGAAGGCTCCGGACGATGTTACGCTCGATATCGAAACCGTGCTGGCGCCGCAGGACAATACTTCGCTGTCCGGCCTGTACGTGTCGAACCATAATTTCTTCACGCAGTGCGAGGCGGAAGGCTTCCGCCGCATCACCTTCTTCCCGGACCGCCCGGACGTGATGGCCAAATACACGGTCATGCTGCGCGCCGACAAGGAACACTATCCGGTGCTGCTGTCGAACGGTAACCTGATCGAAGAGGGCGACCTCGGCGACGGCCGCCATTACGCCAAGTGGGAAGACCCGTTCAAGAAGCCGTCCTACCTGTTCGCGCTGGTCGCCGCGCGCCTGGTCTGCCAGGAAGAACGCTACACCCTGAAGTCGGGCCGCGAAGTGCTGCTGCAGGTGTGGGTGGAAGACGGCAACCTCGACAAAACCGACTATGCCATGCAGTCGCTGAAAAATTCCATTCGCTGGGACGAGGAACGCTTCGGCCTGGAGCTGGACCTGGACCGCTTCATGATCGTTGCCGTGGGCGACTTCAACATGGGCGCCATGGAAAACAAGGGTTTGAACATCTTCAATACCAAGTATGTGCTGGCCAATTCGCGCGTGGCGACCGACGTCGATTACGCGGGCATCGAAGCGGTGGTCGGCCATGAATACTTCCACAACTGGACCGGCAACAGGGTCACGTGCCGCGACTGGTTCCAGCTGTCGCTGAAGGAAGGCTTGACGGTGTTCCGCGACCAGGAATTCTCGGCCGACATGATCGGCACGGACACGGGCCGCGCCGTTACGCGCATCGACCAGGTGCGCACCCTGCGCCAGGCGCAGTTCCCCGAAGACGCGGGTCCGATGGCGCATCCCGTGCGTCCTGATTCCTTTGTCGAGATCAATAACTTTTATACGGTCACGATCTACGAAAAAGGCGCAGAAGTGGTGCGCATGTATCAGACCCTGGTGGGGCGCGACGGTTTCCGCAAGGGCATGGACCTGTATTTTGAACGCCACGATGGCCAGGCCGTCCAGTGTGACGACTTCCGCGCCGCCATGGCGGATGCGAATGGCCGCGATTTTAGCCAGTTCGAGCGCTGGTACAGCCAGGCCGGCACGCCCATCGTCAAGGCCTCCACGCGCTATGACGCGGACAGCCGGACCTTCGAGCTGACCCTGGCGCAAAGCTGCCCCGCCACGCCGGGCCAGCCGAAAAAACTGCCATTCCACATTCCCGTCACCGTCGGCTTGCTGGCAGCGGACGGCGGCGACCTGCCGCTGTACGTCGATGGTGTGGCCTCGAACGGCGCCACCAGCGTCGTGCTGGAATTGACGCAGGCGTCGCAAACTTTCCGTTTCACGAATGTGATGGAAGCGCCCGTGCCGTCGCTGCTGCGCGACTTTTCCGCGCCCGTGGTGCTGGAATACGCCTATACCGACGCCGAACTGCTGCACCTGTTCCGCCACGACAGCGACCCGGTCAACCGCTGGGAAGCTGGCCAGCGCCTGGCCATGGAACGTCTGCTGAAACTGACCGGTGCCGTGGCCGCCGGCGAGACCCTTGCGCTGGACGACACCTTCATCGCAGCGCAGCGCGCCTTGCTGGCCGACGACACGCTCGATCCCGCCTTCCGCGAGCTGGCGCTGATCCTGCCGTCGGAAACCATCATCGCCGAGCGCATGGCGCAAGTCGATCCGCAAGCGATCCACGCGGCGCGCCAGTTCATGCGCCGCACGATTGCCGCAGCCCTGAAGCCCGAACTGCTGGCGCAATACCACGCCAACCAGACGCCGGGCGACTACAGTCCGGACGCCCTGTCGGCCGGCAAGCGCGCGCTGAAAAACCTGGCGCTGTCGTATCTGCTGATCGCACCCGAAGCGGCGGAACTGGATCTGGCGCGTCTGCAGTTCGACAATGCCGGCAATATGACGGACCGCGCCGCGGCCCTGGGCGCCTTGATCCATTCGGGTTCGCAGCCGCACGCGCAGGCGGCGCTGACCAGCTTCTATAGCGATTTCGAGAACGAGGCGCTGGTGGTCGACAAGTGGTTCGCCATGCAGGCTGCCGCGCCAACGACCGACGTGCAAGCCGTGCGCCAGCTGATGACGCATCCGGCCTTCACCTTGAAAAATCCGAACCGCGCGCGCAGCCTGATCTTCAATTTCACCAACGGCAATCCGTCGCAATTCCATGCGGCAGATGGCAGCGGCTACGCCTTCTGGGCCGAACAAGTGATCGCGCTCGACGCCCTGAACCCGCAAGTGGCGGCCCGCCTGGCGCGCTCCATGGACCGCTGGCGCCGTTACGTGCCGGCGCTGCAAAGCCACATGCGCGACGCGCTGGAAAAAGTCGCCGGCCAGGCCAGCTTGTCGAACGACGTGATGGAAGTCGTTTCCAAGGCATTGGCGAATTGATGGCATGTCGGATTACGCCCTGCGGGCTAATCCGACCTACACGGCGTCATGATTTCGTAGGTCGGCTTAGCGCCAACGGCGCGTAAGCCGACAATCACCGCACGAGACGTATTTAAAACACTAACTAAGGGGTTTCATGAAACGCATCAGTCTTACGCAATACCTGGTCGAAGAGCAGCGCTCGAACAACAGCATTCCGGCCGAACTGCGCCTGCTGATCGAAGTCGTTGCGCGCGCCTGCAAAACCATCAGCCACGCCGTCGGCAAGGGCGCGCTGGGCGAAGTGCTGGGCACGGCCGACACGGAAAACGTGCAGGGCGAAGTACAGAAAAAACTCGACATCATCTCCAACGAGATCCTGCTGGAAGCGAACGAATGGGGCGGCCACCTGGCTGCCATGGCGTCGGAAGAGATGGAATCGATCCACCCGATCCCGAACCGCTATCCGAAGGGCGAATACATGCTGTTGTTCGACCCACTCGATGGCTCGTCGAACATCGACGTCAACGTCTCGATCGGCACCATCTTCTCGGTACTGAAGGCGCCGGACGGCATGGGTCAGCCGACGGAGCAGGACTTCATGCAGGCAGGCAGCAAGCAAGTGGCGGCCGGCTACGCCGTGTACGGCCCGCAAACCATGCTGGTGCTGACCTTCGGCAATGGCGTGAACTGCTTCACCCTGGACCGCGAAATGGGTTCGTGGGTCCTCACGCAAAGCAATATGCAGATTCCGCCGACGACGAAAGAATTCGCCATCAACATGTCGAACGCGCGCCACTGGCATCCGCCCGTGAAACGCTATGTCGATGAACTGCTGGCCGGCGACACGGGCCCGCGCGGCACCAACTTCAACATGCGCTGGATCGCCTCAATGGTAGCTGACGTGCACCGCATCCTGAACCGCGGCGGCATCTTCATGTACCCGGCCGACCTGCGCGACACCTCGATGCCGGGCAAGCTGCGCCTGATGTACGAAGCGAACCCGATGGCCTTCATCGTCGAGCAAGCGGGCGGCGCCGCCACCGACGGCCAGCAGCGCATCATGGACATCGCCCCGCACAAGCTGCACCAGCGCGTGCCCGTCTTCCTCGGTTCAAAAGACGAAGTGGCCCGCGTCACGGCTTACCACGCGGAATAAAAGCCGCACTTTTCCATGATTTTTAGCGGCCCGCAGCCGGGCCGCCAAAAAAATGCAAAAAAGTTCGCGTTGACACTAGCAAATTTTGTGCATTGTTTGTAGAATGTGGGTCTTCGCCGTTGTAGCTCAGTTGGTAGAGCAGCACATTCGTAATGTGAAGGTCGCCAGTTCGATTCCGGCCAACGGCACCAAGTTTCATCAGAAAACCCGCTTGACTTGCAAAAGTCGGCGGGTTTTTTGTTTTTTGTCATCCTTCCGGCGTCATATCCACTGATCGTTCTGCACAGTGCGCTCATCCGCGTCGCCGTCGCCCGTATTGACCACGCCGCGCGGCTCGATCAGCAGCAGCCTGGCTTCGGCAAGGGCGGACGGTTTATGTTCGACGCCACGAGGCACCACCGCCATCTGGCCGGCGCGCAGCACGATGGCGTGGCCTTCCGCGTAGCCAGGGCCGCGCAGGGCGATGCGCAATTCGCCTTCCAGCACGATGAAGGTTTCGTCCGTATCGGCGTGCCGGTGCCACTGGAATTGACCGAGTACCTTGACGACCTTGAATTGGTAGTCGTTCATTTCGGCGATGACGCGCGGCTGCCAGTGCCCGTCGATCAGGGCTATCTTGCCTGCCAGGTCGATGGACCGGCCCTGGCCGCGCGTGGTGGTGGTAGTGGTGGTGTCTGGCATGCTGTGCTCCGTTCAAGTGGCGATGCAGCCAGAATACGCAGCTGCTTGCCGGCCGTATTGAACGATCGTGGGTGTTTTCAGCGCGTGCTGGCGCCGCCGGCGTAACGCAGCCAGCGGCCGGGCGTGATTCCATGGGTTTTCAAGAAATGCCGCGTCATGTGGCTCTGGTCGGCAAAGCCCGCGGCCATGGCGGCCGAGGCGAGCGTGCTGCCAGCCAGCAGCAGGCGCCGCACCATCTCCAGGCGCCGCATCGTCAGATAGCGGTATGGGCTGGTGCCATAGAAGACGCGAAAGTCGTGCGACAGGCTCCAGCGGTCGCGTCCCGTCGCCGCTTCGAGTTCCGCCAGGGTGACGGCGCGCGTGCAGTGCGCCTGCAAGTAGTCGCGCGCGCGTCGCGCCGCCAGGAAGTCGCCTTTTGGACGCTGCGCCGGCGTGCCGGCCGCCGCCGCCAGCGCATGCGCCAGTTCGGCCAGCGCCTCGCTCTGCTCCAGCGCTTCGAGCGGGTGGCCGTCGTGCGGCAGCAGGGCGCAGGTGGCCGCCGCCAGGCGGGGATCGGTCGACACGCCGCCTTCGATGAAGGGCAGCGCGCGTCCGCCCAGCACGTCCTGGAACAGCGCCGGTTCGATATACAGCATGCGGTAACGGAAGCCGGCGTCGGTACCCGCCTGGCCATCGTGCGCCTCGTCGGGATGCAGGATCATGGTATTGCCGGGCAGGCTGTCGCGCTGGCCGCGGCGATAGCTGAAACGCTGCACGCCGGCCAGCGTGCGGCCGATGGCGTAGGTGTCGTGGCGGTGCATGGCATAGGCCTTGCCTTGGAACCACGCTTCGATGCGTTCGATTCCCTGTACCGGTTCGGCGCACCTGACCCAGTCGCTGAGTGCTGGCGCTGATGCTCGCTTCATGGTGTCTGTTCGCAGATGCCTGCCCTGGTTGCGGAACGAAGACTGTACGCGCCGCGCGCAGGGCTGTCCACGAAAACCGCGACTCAGAAGTGGTGCTTCAGAAGTTGTGTTTGATACCCAGCGCCACGCCCGACAAGGTGGCGCCTTTCGTTTCCCCATCGCGTCCCAGGCTGTTGATTGCAAAGCCGGCGATGCCGTTATGGCCGTTGGCCAGGCGCGTGTAGTAGGCATACAGGCTGCTGCGTTTCGACAGCTGGTAGTCGTAGCCGATGGTGGCGTGGGTGGCGCCCGTACCGCTGCCGGCGCGCACGGTGCCGATGGTTTCCAGCGCGCTGCCGGTGGCGCTTTGCGCGTGGGCCAGGCCGAAGCGCAGGCCGTGGCGGCCGAACTGGCGCGTGGCCGAGACATACGCCGTGCGGCGGCGCAGATCGCCCGTCGCCGTGGCATAGCGCAGGCTTTCCACTGCCACCGCCAGCTGCGTGGCGCTGTCTATCCTCCATGCCAGGGCCAGCTTGCTGCCACGGTCGGAGAGCCCGCGTCCCTGGTAGTCGTGGTGCTCTTCCTGCGCCAGGCTGGCGTACAGGGCGCCGCCGTCGTAGAGCAGGGCGGCCGACGTCAGCGCGGGATGCGCGCCGCTGGCCGGCCGTTCTTCCGCCATGCCGCGCGCCACGCGCAGCGACCAGCCCTGCCACTGCGGTGTCCAGTAATGCACGCTGTTTTGCTGGCGCCGGTCGAACGAGTACGCGTTGCTGGTATTGCTTTCGGTGGCGCCCGCGCCATTGCCCATCAGGCTCATGTAGCCGGCCGTGGTGGGGTAGAACGGGTCGAGCGCGGAGGTGGCGCTGTTGTAGGGCAGGGTCCAGTTACCGGCAAACAGCGTGCCCCACGGCCCGGCAATGCCGACACGCGTGTCGCGCGCGGCGATGGCGCCCGCGCCCGTGTCGGGCGCCAAGGTGCCCTCGACCTGGAACAGCGCCTGCCAGCCGCCGCCCAGGTCTTCGCTGCCGCGAAAACCGAGTACCGAACGGTTGTTGGAGACGCGCTGCACGCTGTCGCCGCTGCCACCACCATGCAGCGCTTCGAGCGCCACGTTCAGGCGGCCATACAGCTGCACATTGTCCTGTGCCGCGGCGGGCATGGCTGCCGCCAGTGCCAGGGCACCGGCGGCGCATGAAAACACGCGCGCCATACGCACCTCAGAACGCAAAGCAGCTGCATCCCAGCGCGCCCCAGAAGCCGGAGTGGCTGGAGACGGGCACGGAGCTCTTGCGCGCCACGTCGTGCGCGTGGGCGTGTACGCCGCAGGCGCCCTGGCACTGGTGCTGCTGCATGACGCTGGTCTTTTGCGGCGGCGCAGAGCGGTAGTGGCCGGCCACGTTTTTCACGGGTGACCAATCGGGCAGCACGGGAATCGGTGGCGGCGCCAGCTTGGTAAATTCCGCCTGGCCGTAGACGATCTTGCCGCCGACGATGGTAAGCACGGACTCGATCGACTTGATCGCTTCTTCATCGATGCTGAAAAAGTCCGCGCTCAGCACGGCCAGGTCGGCCAGCATGCCTTCCTGGATGCGCCCCTTCTTGCCTTGCTCGCTGGAGAACCAGGCGCTGCCCGCCGTCCATAGTTCCAGCGCCGTGTCGCGCGACAAACGGCTGCCCGCGTCGTACAGGCGCAAGCCGCCCACGGTGCGGCCCGACACCAGCCAGTACAGCGCCGTCCACGGGTTGTAGCTGGCGACCCGGGTGGCATCGGTGCCGCCGCCCACTGGCACGCCAGAGGCAAGCATGCGCGCGATCGGCGGCGTGGCCTTGGCCGCTTCCGCGCCGTAGCGGTCGACGAAGTATTCGCCCTGGAAGGCCATGCGGTGCTGGATGGCGATGCCGCCGCCCAGCGCCTTGACCCGGTCGATGTTTTTCGGCGTGATGGTTTCGCAGTGGTCGAACATCCAGTGCAGGCCGTCGAACGGGATATCGCGGTTGACCTTTTCAAATACCGTCAGCATGCGCTCTATCGATTCGTCATAGGTGGCGTGCAGGCGGAAGGGCCAGCGTTTCGACACCAGGTGGCGCACGACTTTTTCCAGTTCGTCGTCCATGCCGGGCGCCAGGTCCGGGCGCGGCTCGAGGAAATCTTCGAAGTCGGCGGCGGAAAACACCAGCATTTCGCCGGCGCCGTTATGACGATAGTAATCGTCGCCCTGGCCCGGCGTGACCATCTCCGTCCATTTTTCAAAGTCTTCCAGCTCGCGGCCCTTGTTTTGCGTGAACAGGTTGTAGGCGATGCGTATCGTCAGCTGCCCTTCGCTTGCCAGTTGATCGACCACCGCGTAGTCTTCCGGATAATTCTGGAAGCCGCCGCCCGCGTCGATGGCGCTGGTCAGGCCCAGGCGATTGAGTTCGCGCATGAACTGGCGCGTGGAATTGACTTGCAATTCGCGCGGCAGGGTTGGACCCTTGGCCAGGGTCGCATATAAAATCATGGCGTTTGGACGGGCGATCAGCATGCCCGTGGGGTTGCCGGCAGCGTCGCGCACGATTTCGCCGCCGGGCGGGTTCGGCGTATTCTTGTCGTAGCCGACCACGCGCAGGGCGGCGCGGTTCAGCAGGGCGCGGTCGTACAGGTGCAGGATGAAGACGGGCGTGTCGGGCGCGGCCGCGTTGATTTCATCGAGGGTAGGCATGCGCTTTTCCGCGAACTGGAATTCGTTCCAGCCGCCCACCACGCGCACCCACTGCGGGTTCGGCGTGCGCAAGGCTTGCTCTTTCAGCATGCGCAGGGCGTCGGCCAGCGAGGGCACGCCTTCCCAGCGCAATTCCAGGTTGTAGTTCAAGCCGCCGCGGATCAGGTGCAGGTGCGAGTCGTTCAGGCCGGGAATCACGGTGCGGCCACCCAGATCGATCACGCGGCTGTCGGGCGTGCGGTGGCGCATGACGTCGTCTGCGTCGCCGACGGCGAGGAATTTGCCGTCGGCGATGGCCACCGCGCTCGCTTGCGGGCAGCTTTTATCGACGGTATGGAAGCAGCCGTTGAGCAGTATCAAGGGGGCGGCGGCGGGGAGGGTGTGTTCTGGCATGGTGCAGCTCCATGGTTGCGGTGCGGGGAGGGCCGGCGTGCGCGGCGCGAAAGTCACGTCGGCCAGTGTAGCGGACGTCCCGCGCCTGAACACGGGCCAAAAGATCAGGTGGAGCGTGGCGCACTGGCCGAATGGCGGGGGCGGCGGCCGGCCGCATGGCTTACCATGCAGGCAGCGGCGCCGGGGAGCTGGCGCGTTTTTTGTTTTTTTAGTGCATTGCACGGTATCAGGAGTCATTCGATGGATCAGCCACCACACAGCCGCTTGTTCGGCACCAGCCTGGGATTTTTAGCCGGATATGTCGATACCCTGGGTTTTATTGCCCTGTTTGGCTTGTTTACAGCCCATGTCACGGGCAACTTCGTGCTGATCGGCGCCGCCCTGGCGGATGCCTCGCGCGTGTCCATCCTGCTGAAGTTTCTCGCTTTTCCCGCCTTTATCGCCGGCGTCGCCATCACACGCCTGATGGTGCTGGCCGTCGAGCGCCGCGCCGGCCCGTCGCTGACCCTGGCCATGTTGCTGCAGTGGGCCTTGCTGGCCGGCTTCATGGTGTTTGGCATCCTGGCCGAGCCGATCGGCAAGGACGTCAGTTCCATGGCCATGGTGGCAGGCTTGCTGGGCACGGCCGCCATGGGCGTGCACAGCGCCACCAGCCGGCTGCTGCTGGCGCACCTGGCGCCCACCTCCATGATGACGGGGAACGTGACGCAGATCGTCATCGATACCGTCGACGTGCTGCGCGGCGCGGCCGATGCCGCCACCCATGCGCGCTGCGGCAAGTTCTTCTGGCCGCTGGCAGCCTTCGCCCTCGGCGCCATCGCCGCCGCCTTTGCCTACCTGGCCTTCGGCTTCGTGGCGCTGGCCGTGCCCTTGCTGCTGCTCGCCGGCCTGATCATCGTGCAGCATCGCAGCGGCCGCGCGGCGGTGCCTACCGCCTGAGCCGCCATGCGCTTGCCCGTCCTGGCCGCGCTGTGCTGCCTGCTGCTGTTGTTCAGCC
The DNA here is from genome assembly GCF_029690045.1 of Janthinobacterium rivuli. Lineage (NCBI taxonomy): Bacteria > Pseudomonadati > Pseudomonadota > Betaproteobacteria > Burkholderiales > Oxalobacteraceae > Janthinobacterium > Janthinobacterium rivuli. The sequence continues at coordinate 5,517,171 of NZ_CP121464.1, read as the reverse complement.
CTCCGGCGCTGGCCATCGACGCGGCGCGCGGCATTCACCAGCTGCAGCACACCAGCTGGACGTCCAGAGATGGCGCGCCGGACGACATCAGCGTCATCGCCCAAGGCGGTGACGGCTTCCTGTGGCTGGGCACCCATGCGGGCCTGGTGCGCTTTGACGGCCTGCGTTTCGAACCCTTGCGCGCCCGCCAGGGTGTGTTTCCCGATACGGTGATTCTGGCCCTCAAGCGCGCTGCCGACGGCGGCATGTGGGTGGGCTGGCAAGTGGGCGGCATCAGCCATGTCAAGGATGGCGTGGTGCGCAATTACGGCGAGGCGCAGGGCGTGCGGCCCGGTTCCGTCTGGGGTTTCGCCATCGACGCCACAGGCGCCGTGTGGGCCGCCGGCGTGGCCGGGGTATCGCGCTTCGACGGCCGGCGCTGGCAGGCGATGGGGCCGGCGCAAGGCTACACGGCGCAAAAGGCCTCGGCCGTGTTCGCGGACCGCGACGGCAGGCTGGGTGTGTTCAGCGAACAGGGTTTATTTATCTGGCAGCAGGGCCAGGCGCGCTTCGCGCCGCCCGTGGGCCGCCTCGACTTGCGCGCTCCGCCGCAGCAGGGACCGGATGGCCGCCTGTATCTGCTGGAGCTGCGCGGCATTCGCATCATCGACTCGCTCGAGCGCTACGACCAGCTCGACCACCGCTGGATCTACCGCGATACGAGCGGCACCAGCGGCAGCATGCTGGTCGACCGCCAGGGCACCCTGTGGTTCGACAGCCAGTTCGGCCTGCACCGTACGCGCAGCGCCGGCGCGCTGGGGCCGCAGCAGCTGGGCATCAGCGGCGACACGGAATCGTTCCTGCCCAAGGATGGCTTGAGCAATGTGCTGATCGCTTCCCTGTGCGACGACAACGAAGGCAATGTCTGGGTCGCCACGTATGCGGGCCTGGACCGTTTTCGCCAGGCCGCGCCCGTGATCCTCAGCGCGCGCGCGGGGCCCGAGGCGCCCGAAGCCTTCCGCGCGCAGCAGCTGTCGCCCGGCACCGGCGGGCGCATGTGGCTGTCGAAGGAGGGCGATACGCCGCTGATGCTGGCGGCGCCCGACGGCAAGGTGCTGCGCGCGCCTGCGTTGGGTCCCGTCACCGCCATCATGGCGGCGCCGGGCGGCATCCGCGTCGGCACCCGCGCCGGCTTGCTGCGGCTCGATGGCGACGATGGCCGCGTGCTCGAGACGATTGCCTATCCGCCGGAAGCGGCCGCGTTGAAACGGGTGCGCATGGCCGTGAACGCGCCCGACGGCAGCCTGTGGGCGATTTTCAGCGGCGCCGGCGTATTTCAGTACGCGGACGGCGCATGGCGGCGAGAACCGGCCTTGCCCGAGGGCGGGCGCAAGGTGCCGCTGGCGCTGCTGGCCGATGCGGCCGGGCGCCTGTGGCTGTCCTATCCGGACGGCAGCGTGGCGGTGCTGGACGGCGGGCGCCTGGCCAGCTACGGTCCCGCACAGGGGCTGGATCTGGGCAAGGTGCCGGCGCTGCTGGAAACGGGCGGCCAGCTGCTGGCGGGCGGCCAGCAGGGCCTGGCCCTGTGGCGCGGCGGGCGCTTCGTGCCGCTGCGCGCCGCGGCGCCCGGCGTTTTCGACGGCGCGGTCGGCATGCTGCGCGCGCGCGACGGCAGCCTGTGGCTCAATACGGGCAATGGCGCCGTGCGCGTGGCCGCGGCCGAAGTGGCGCAGGCCCTGCGCGATCCGTCCTACGCCATGCAGGCGCGCTGGTACGATGGCGCCGATGGCTTGAACGGCAAAATGAGCTTGCTGCACAACGGCTCGATAGCCGAAGCGGACGATGGAAAAATCTGGTTTTCACGCGAGAGCGCGACCTTCTGGATCGACCCGCGCCAGCCGACGCCGCCGCTGCCGGCGCCGCAGGCCGAGATCGGGGCATTGATGGTCGATGGCCAGCGCGTCGCCGTCGCCGATTATGAGCGCTTGCCGGCCGGCACACGCGGCGTGCAGTTCGCCTACAACGCCAGCAGTCTGGGCGCGCCGGCCCGCCTGCGTTTCCGCTACCGGCTGGAAGGCTATGACAATGTCTGGCAGAACGCGGACGGGCAGCGCCAGGCGCAATATACGGGCCTGGGACCTGGCGCCTACCGCTTCCAGGTGATGGCCATCAATGGCGACGGCGTGGCCAGCGCGGTGGCGCAACTGCCGTTCCGCGTGTTGCCCGCCTTTTACCAGACCTGGTGGTTCCGCAGCCTGTGCGCGGCGGCGCTGCTGGCGGCCGCGTATGGCGTCTGCCGCTGGCGGATGCGCGAGCACGCCGCGCGCCTGCAGGCGCGGATGGAGGCGCAGCAGGCCGAGCGCGAACGCATCGCGCGCGAGCTGCACGATACCCTGCTGCAGGGCACGCAGGCGATGATCCTGCACTTTCACAATGCCAGCATGGCCATCGCCGAGGATGATCCCGCGCGCGCCGCCATGCTGCGCGCGCTCGACGACGCGGATCGCATGCTGGGCGAGGGGCGCGACCACGTGCACGACCTGCGCGCCGGCGACGATGCCGGCGCGCGCTGGAGCGTCATCCTGCAGCGCGAAGGCGAACGGCTGGCGGCGCAGCACGGCATCGTGTTCCGCTATGCGCAGGAAGGCGAGGCGCGCCTGCTGCATGCGCGCGCCGCGCACGAGATCTACCGCATCGCCAGCGAAGCGCTGCGCAATGCCTTCCGGCATGCGCGCGCGCAGGTGGTCGAGGTGACGGTGCGCTATGCGTGCGGCGGCATCGAACTGCTCGTGCGCGACGATGGCCAGGGCTTGCCGCCGGTGGTCGCGGCCAATGGACAGATTCCCGGACACTGGGGCATGCCCGGCATGCGCGAGCGCGCCGCGAAACTCGGTGCGCGCCTGTCCGTGGGCGGGCACGATGGCGGTGGCACGCAGTGGCACCTGCGGGTGCCGGCGCGCCGCGCCTGGCCGCTGGCGCACGGCCCGCTGCGCCGCTGGTGGCAGCGCTGGCGCCGCTCAGGCGTCGAGGATGCCGCGCCGTAGCGCGATGGTGACGGCGTGGGTGCGGTCCCTCGCGCCCAGCTTGGCCAGGATGGTGCTCATGTGCGCCTTGACGGTTTCTTCCTTGATCTGCAGCAGGGCGCCCGTTTCGCGGTTGGAATTGCCCTGCGCGACCTGCTTGAGCACGTCCAGCTCGCGGTTCGACAGCACGTCGCTGCACGCATACAGGGCCAGTTCCGCTTCGATCTCGGGCGTGATGTGGCGCCGCCCCGCGTGCACGTTCTGTATCGCCGCCAGCAATTCGTGGCGCAGCGCGCTTTTCAGCACATAGCCGCACGCGCCCGCGCGGATGGCGCGCAGCACCTGCGTGTCGCCCTTGTAGGTGGTCAGCACGATGATGCGCGCCTGCGGATGGCGCGCGCGGATGGCGCCGATCGCGTCAAGGCCGCTCATGACCGGCATCTGCAAATCCATCAGCGTGACATCGGGCAGCAGCGCGTCGAACTGCTGCACCGCCTGCTGGCCATCGGTGGCCTGGCCCGCCAGTTGCACGCCCGGAAATGACTGCAGCAAGGTGGCGATGCCGTCGAGCAGCAACTGGTGGTCGTCGGCGATGAGGACGCGTATCGGTGCCGTATCGCTGCGCATGGTGTTGTCTGGCAAAGAGGAGTTAGTGATCAAGAGTCGTCGGAGCATGGTGAGCAAAAGGTATTTTACCGCAGCGCCTGCCCTCGTGCAGGAGGTATTTCCCATAGGCAATCAACATGCCAGCCTATATTTAGATAGTGGTGCGGGCGCGCCGCCAGGCATACGATGCACGGCAGTACCCACTCAACCCTGTCTTCATGGATGACATCATGACCAATCCGAAACTGGAAGTCCTTACCCCCGACAATTGCCAGATCATTTTCATCGACCAGCAGCCGCAAATGGCGTTCGGCGTGCAGTCGATGGACCGGCAAGCGCTGAAAAACAATACCGTGGGCCTGGCCAAGGCCGCCAAGGTGTTCAACATCCCCACCATCATCACGACCGTCGAAACGGAAAGCTTCTCCGGCCATACCTATCCGGAATTGCTCGACGTCTTCCCCGGCAAGGATATCCTCGAGCGCAGCTCGATGAATTCCTGGGATGACCAGAAGGTGCGCGATGCGCTGGCTGCCAACGGCAAGAAGAAAGTCGTCGTGTCGGGCCTGTGGACGGAAGTGTGCAACAACAGCTTCGCCCTGTGCGCGATGCTCGAAGGCGACTACGAAATCTATATGGTGGCCGACGCTTCCGGCGGCACGTCGAAGGAAGCGCACGACTACGCCATGCAGCGCATGATCCAGGCCGGCGTGGTGCCGGTCACCTGGCAGCAAGTGCTGCTGGAATGGCAGCGCGACTGGGCGCACAAGGCAACTTACGATGCCGTGATGGCCATCGTGCGCGAACACTCGGGCGCCTACGGCATGGGCGTCGACTACGCCTACACGATGGTGCACAAGGCGCCGCAGCGCATTCACGGCGAACACGCCACCCTGGCGCCGGTGCCGGCCAAGTAATCGCCGCGCGGCTATGCCATGCGCCGCGCGCCTGACCGCGCGCGGCGTTTTTTTTATCGAAAGGAATGCGCCATGAAGTTATATGTGATTTCGCTGGCCGTGGGCTTGCTCGTTGGCATCATCTACGCCGTCCTGCAGGTGCGCTCGCCGGCGCCGCCCGCCATTGCCCTGATCGGTCTGCTGGGCATGCTGATCGGCGAACAGATCGTCCCCGGCGTCAAGCGCCTGATGGCGGGCGAAGCCATCACGGTGTCGTGGCTGCGCAGCGAATGCGTGCCGAAGATCAGCGGCGTGGAAGCCAAGCCGACATTGGCCAAGGCCGCGGCAAAGTTGGATGATGATGCAGCGTAAATGCTGGGGTAAGACCCGGCGGGTCTGACCCCGGTTCCCTGCAGCTAGAACGCGCCCAGCAAGCCGCGCCGGGCGGCCACAGTGGCCGCTTCAGTGCGGCTTGATACGTTGAGCTTGGTCAAAATATTATTCACGTGAAATTTGACGGTGCCCACCTCGATGCCGGCGCTGCGCGCGATCATCTTGTTGCTCTTGCCCGCGGACAGGTGCAGCAGGATGTCGTGCTCGCGTTTCGACAGGCGGTTCGCCTCGATGCGGCCGGCCTGCTGCGCCGCCAGTTCCGGCGGCAGGTAATGCCTGCCGGCGGCCACCTGGCGGATGCACTGCGTCAGTTGCAGGAAACCGGAATCCTTCAGCAGGTAGCCGCGCGCGCCGGCGCGCAAGGCCCGGTGCACGCTGTCCTCGCCCTGGTAGGTGGTAAGGATGACGATCTTCGCTTGCGCGTCGTCCGCGCAGATGCGCTCGATCGCCTCGACGCCATGCATTTCCGGCATGTTCAAATCCATCAGTACCACGTCGGGCCGCAGCTCCCGGTACAGCTCCACGGCGGCGCGGCCCGTGCCGGCCTGGCCCAGCAGGAGGAAACCTGGCAGGGATGCGATCAGCGAGGCCAGGCCGGCCAGGATCAGCGGGTGGTCGTCGGCGATCAAGAGGGTAATCGGCGGATCGGCCGGGGGCGTGGTCATGTCCATGTCCATGGTTGTCCTCATAACGCTGGCAGGGTGAAGTGGAAGACGCTGCCGTGGGGCGCGCCGGGCGCATGCCACAGGCGGCCGCCATGCGCGTCGACGATGCGGCGGCAGATGGCCAGGCCCATGCCCATGCCGTCCGGCTTGCTGGAATACAGGGCCTGGTACAGGCGGCCGGCCGCCTGCGGCGCGATGCCGGCGCCATTGTCGGCGATGCTGAAATGCTGCACGCCCCCATCCAGTTGCGAAGACAGCAGCACCGTGCGCGGCCGGCCGCTGGTGCCCGGCAGGGCTTCGATGGCGTTCATCAGCAGGTTCAGGATGACTTGCCGGAATTGCACCGGGTCGGCGTGCAGCAGCGGGCGGCCAGGTGCCAGTTGCGTTTCCAGGTGGATGGCGTGGCGTTGCAGTGGCGCGCGCAGCAACGGCAGCAGGTCTTGCACGGCGTCGTCAGCGACAAAATGATCGTGGCTGCCCGGCGCCTTGCAGGCCAGGCCGTGCACGCTGCGCAACACGGCGCTGGCATGGCTGCCGGCGCTGGCGACCAGGGCCAGCGCCGCGCGCGCCTCGTCGAGGCGTGGGGGATCGTGGTCGAGCCAGCGCAAGGCGGCATCGGCATTGAGCGCGATGGCCGCCAGCGGCTGGCGCACCTCGTGCGCGACCGATGCGGCAAATTCGTCCATGCTGCCCATGCGCTGCGCGTGCGCCAGGCTGGCGTCTTGCGTCTGAGGGAAATAATGCATGCTGGCCATCGCCGTGCTCCTGTCGCTGTCGCGGCGTATGCCGCATTGCAACAAGTATGCACGTGCCGTCAGGCAAGGCAGTTATACGAATGGGGGAGGCGGGCGGTTTTTTTACGCGGTGGGGGAGGAAAACACCGCCGGGCGGGCCGGCGGTGCGGGAAGCGCAGAACGGTCAGGACTTGATAAAAGCCAGCAAGTCTTCGTTCAGGCGGTCCTTGTGGGTGGCCGGCAAGCCGTGCGGCGCGCCTTCATAGATGACCAGCTTGGCGTTCTTGATGAGCTTGGCCGCGGCCTTGCCGGAAGCGTCGATCGGCACGATCTGGTCGTCGCCGCCGTGCACCACCAGGGTCGGCACGGAGATTTTCTTCAGGTCGGCCGTGAAGTCCGTCTCGGAAAACTGCTTGATGCAATCGTAGGCGTTCTTGATGCCGCACTGCATGCCTTGCAGCCAGAAGGTGTCGCGCATGCCTTGCGATACCTTGTTGCCGGGACGGTTGGCGCCGAAGAAGGGCACCGTCAGGTCCTTGAAAAATTGCGAGCGGTCGGCCAGCACGCCGGCGCGGATGCCGTCGAACACCGACATCGGCAAGCCGCCCGGATTCGTCTCCGACTTGACCATCTGCGGCGGCACGGCGCCCACCAGCACGGCCTTGGCCACGCGCTTTTCGCCATGGCGGCCGATATAGCGGGCAACTTCGCCGCCGCCCGTCGAATGGCCGACCAGGGTCGCGCCCTTGATGTCGAGCGCGTCGAGCAGGGTGGCCAGGTCGTCGGCGTAGGTATCCATGTCGTTGCCCTGCCATGGCTGGCTGGACAAGCCGTGGCCGCGGCGGTCGTGCGCGATCACGCGGTAGCCGTGGCTGGCCAGGAACATCATCTGGTCTTCCCAGGCGTCGCCCTGCAATGGCCAGCCGTGGCTGAAGACGACGGGCGTACCCGTGCCCCAGTCCTTGAAATGGATGACGGTGCCGTCCTTGACGGTGACGCTATTGATGCTGAGCTTGCCCGGCGCGTTGGCGGCGGCAGCGGCAGGCTTGGCGGCGGCGCTGGCGCCACCGGCGGCCAGCAGGCCCGCACCGGCGGCGACACCGGCGACGCTGACGAGCAGCTTGCGGCGGGAAGTGACTTCTTCGGCTTCGATTTTCTTCGACATGATGCATTTCCTTCGGGGATGGGGGAGGGAGGCCGGTTACGGCCTGGACCAGTGATGGCATCGGCCAGTCTAGGCCTTCGCGCGCGCCGGCGCCTCTGCCAAAAGACCAGTCGCGCCGAGTCTCGCGCCTGCCTATGATGGCTGGCAGCGGCGCGCCGCGCCGACTGGCTTTCCCACTGGAGCGATCATGAAGAAAAACTCGATGGCGGCGCTGGCCGGCCCCTTTTTACCCGATGCCGGCTTGCTGTTTGCGCGCGTGGCGGGCGCGCTGCTGGTGCTGCACGTGCACGGCTTGCCCAAGCTGCTGCATTTTTCCGAGGAACTGGCGCACATCGACGACCCGCTACACCTGGGCCGCGCCGTCACCCTGTATTGCGCCCTGTTCGCGGAAATCGTCTGCCCGCTGCTGGTCGCCGCCGGCTTGCTGACGCGCCTGGCCTGCCTGCCTTTGCTGTTCCTGCTGGGCGTATCGATGCTGCTCGTGCACCCTGACTGGAGCATCGCCGACGGCCAGTTCGGCTGGCTGCTGATCATCGTCTTCGGCACGATTGCCATCAGCGGCGCGGGCAGGTATTCGGTCGATGCGCGTTTGCGCCGTTAAATGACGAATTCCCCGTGTACGGCCGGCTTGTGCGCCAGCAGCAGCGATAATTTCTTCAATGCGCTGGCCAGGCGCGCGCGATCGCGGAGGCTGCCCAGCGAGATGCGGATGGCGTTCGGCGGGCGGCTGTCGTAGAAGGCGTCCGAGGCCGTGACGGCCACGCCCTGGGCGCGGGCCGTGGCGGCCAGTTCGCGCGAGGTCCAGTAGCTGGGCAGTGAAAACCAGACATGGATACCGTCGCTGCGCGGGTGGCTGCTGCCGGTGAGGATGGTGCGGATGATGTCCTGGCGCGCATCCGCTTCGCTGCGGATGCCGGCCAGCAGCGCATGCGCGGAGCCGTCGTGTATCCATTGCGTCGCCAGCGCCGTCGTCAGCGGCGTGGCCATCAGGGAGAAGGACCGCAGCGCCTGCAGCAAGCGCTCGCGCAACTGCGCGTCGGGCACCAGTGCATAGGCCATGCGCAAGCCGGGCGCCAGGCATTTCGACAGGGTGGCGATATACGACACGTGGCCAGGGGCGAAATGGGCCAGCGGGGGCGGCGCGTCGGAGGCCAGCAGCCAGTACGGATCGTCCTCGATGATGTGCATGCCGCAGCGGATGGCCACTTCCGTGATGGCCAGGCGGCGCGCGGCCGGCATGGTGTGCGCCGTTGGATTTTGCAGGGTGGGATTCAGGTAGACGAGGCGCGCATGGTGCTTGCGGCTGGCTTTTTCCAGCGCCTCGGGCAGCATGCCGTCCGCATCCTTTTCCACGACGATGACCTTGCGGTTCAACTGCCCCGCCGCCGAGCGCAAGCCCGGGTACACGGCGCCTTCCGTGAGAATGGCGTCGCCGGGCCGGCTCAGGGTCAGGATCAGCGCCGCCAGCGCCGCCTGCGCGCCAGGGCAGGCCACCACGTGTTCCGCATCGACGTCGCCGAACATGGGCGCCAGCCAGACGGCGCCTGCCGCCCGGTCGGCCTTGCCGCCGCCGCCCAGGTGATAGCTCATCAACAGATCGCTGTCCGTGCGCATCAGCACCTGCGCCACGCCCTGTTTCAGCAAGTCGTCAAAATCCACGCCCACCGGCGGCGGCGGGATATTCATGCTCAGGTCCAGCATCTGCGTCAATTCCACTTTCGGCGCCGCCACATAGGTGCCGCGGGCGCCATGCCCTTCCAGCAGATTGCGGCGCTTGGCTTCGTCATAGGCGCGCGTCACCGTCGTCAGGTCGATCTGGAACAGCGCGGCCAGACTGCGCTGCGGCGGCAAGCGGTCGCCCGGGCGCAGGCTGCCATCGGACAGCGCGCGCTCGAGCATGTCGGCGATCTGCAGGTAGCGCGGACCGCCGTGCTGCACGAACGGCGTGATCCACGCATGGGCCCGGCTTTCTTCTTGTATGGCTTTTGATTTGGACATTTGTTTATATGTATGGCTATTGCCTCTCGCAATTATGCGGAAAATCAGCTTAAAAATCCATACATATTTAGTTTCCCCGCCAGCCCTACCAAGCCGGCGGGGATTGTTATTTCCAACAGGAATTTAAGTCTGCGCTTCAAGGTGTGGCAGCGCACGGTGGCGCCCGGCGTGGGCGGTTAAGGTAGTGCCAACAGCTTGCTGCTGATCCACTGTTTGATATGGCTCAGCCCGGCAGCGTTTAGGCGCTTCTTTTTCCCCGAAGCGAGGAGAATCATGATTCGGTCACGGCATCGAGCATGGTTGAAATTATTCACTGTTAAAGGAAACCATCATGAACGCGATTGAAAAAACCAGCTCCGATATGAACGGCACCGCCCAGGATACCCGCCAGGATTTGCACCGCACCATCGACAAGGTGGCAAGCCAGGCCCAGCCCCTGGCCGACAAGGTGGCCACGCGTGCCCATGACGGCGTGGACCAGGTGGGCGACCGCCTCGATCAGGTCAGCGATACCGTCAACAAGGCATCCGAACGCCTGATGGCGCGAGGCAAGCAATTGGGCGCCGCCTGCCAGCGCGCCGGCGAAACGGGCCGCGACTATGTGCGCGAACGCCCGGCCGTGTCCTTGCTGATTGCGGCGGCCGCCGGTTATGGCCTGTCGAAACTGCTGGGCTCGCGCAAGTAAGTTCTGCGCTTTCCTGGAAGGTAGTTATCGTGGGCGCCGTTCCCTTCGCCGTCATGGCGGGGCGGGCCGGCGCCCACGCGCACAAGGTAGTAACAAGCAGTAAAGGAGAGTGATGATGCGCTCCATTTTGTTGTGGTTGATCGGCATACCTATTCCCATCATTATTTTGATTGCCCTGTTCGTGCGCTGAATGAGGGAGTTGTAGCGTTCTCCCGGGGCAAACTACTTACAGGAGACGTAATGGCTACCAACAAGAAAACGCCGTCCACGGACGGTGCTGGCTCCGTCATGAGCAGCATGTCCGGCCCATCCGACAGCAATGCGCCGCACAGCCTGGGCGCGGACAACGACGTGACCCGCGCGCTGCTGCAAAAGACGGCCGCCGGCCAGCCGCTATCCGCCGCCATGGCCGTCAATCCCAAGGAAGAGGGCCAGTATGGCGAGGCGGCGCGCACGCCGCCCGAAGGCGTGCATGTGGCGACGGGCGAGCCGCTGGCCACGGCCAGCACCACGGGCGAAACGCTACCTTCTCCGAAGACGGGCGATGGCCAGCCGGTGCCGGGCGAGAATGCGCGCAACGCCTCGCTGGATGGCGCCCGTAGCGACGACAGCGGCTGCGTGCTGACGACGAATCAGGGCGTGCCTGTGGGCGACAACCAGAACTCGCTGAAGGCGGGCTTGCGCGGCCCCACCCTGATGGAAGATTTTATTTTGCGTGAAAAACTCACGCATTTCGACCATGAGCGCATCCCCGAGCGCGTCGTGCATGCGCGCGGCTCGGCCGCCCACGGTTACTTCGAATGCTACAAGGAGCAAGGCAAGCTGACGCGTGCCGCGCCGTTCGCCAGGGCGGGCAAGCGCACGCCCGTCTTCGTGCGCTTTTCCACCGTGGCCGGTGAACGCGGTTCGACCGATACGGCGCGCGACGTGCGCGGCTTTGCCGTGAAGTTTTATACGGACGAGGGCAACTGGGATTTGGTGGGCAATAACATCCCCGTCTTCTTCATCCAGGATGCGATGAAGTTCCCGGACGTGGTCCATGCCGTCAAGCCCGAGCCGCATCATGGCATGCCGCAGGCGGCCAGCGCGCACGACACCTTCTGGGACTTCGCCTCGCTGTCGCCGGAAATCACGCACATGCTGATGTGGGTCATGTCGGACCGCGCCATCCCGCGCAGTTATCGGATGATGCAGGGCTTCGGCGTGCATACCTTCCGCCTCGTCAATGCCAAGGGCCAGTCCGTGTTTTGCAAATTCCACTGGTCGCCGATGGCCGGCACGCATTCGCTCGTGTGGGACGAAGCCGTCAAGATCAGCGGCGCCGATTCCGACTTCCACCGGCGCGACCTGTGGGAATCCATCGAGTGCGGAGAATACCCGGAATACGAGCTGTCGTTCCAGGTCTTCACGGAAGCGCAGGCGGAAGCGTTTCCCTTCGACGTGCTCGACCCGACCAAGCTGATTCCCGAAGAAGTCGTCCCGCTCATCCCCGTCGGGAAAATGGTCTTGAACCGCAATCCCGACAATTTTTTCGCCGAGACGGAGCAGGTAGCCTTTTGCACGGCGCACATCGTGCCCGGCATCGATTTCTCCAACGACCCGCTGCTGCAGGGACGCATCCATTCCTATGTCGATACCCAGCTGACGCGCCTGGGCGGCCCGAATTTCCACGAAATTCCCATCAATGCGCCGCTGGCGCCCGTGCACAACAACCAGCGCGACGGCATGCACCGCCAGGCCATCAACCGGGGCCGGGTCGCGTACGAGCCCAATTCGCTGGCGGGCGGCTGTCCGTTCCAGGCGGGCGCGAAGGGCTTCAACAGTTTTCCCGCTTCCGCCGAGGGCGACAAGGTGCGCGGCAAGCCCGAGAAATTCGCCGAACACTACGCCCAGGCGCGCCTGTTCTGGATCAGTCAGACGCCCGTCGAACAAGACCATATCGTGCATGCGTTCCGCTTTGAACTGAGCAAGGTGCAAACGGTGGCCATCCGCCAGCGCATCGTCGCCATGCTGCGCAACGTCGACGAGACCCTGGCGCAGCGCCTGGCCGATGGCCTGGGCCTGGCCCTGCCGCCCGCCATGCCGCGCGCCTCGCTGCAGCCGCTGCCGGCGTATCCGCCATCGCCCGCGCTGTCGCTGTTTTTCCGCCCCGGCAAGACGGGCATTCACACCCTGCGCGTGGCCATCCTGGTGGGACCGGGCAGCGATGGCGCGCAGGTGCGCAACATCTATGCCGCGCTGCTGGCCGATGGCGCCGTACCGCGCCTGGTGGGCAGCCACCTGGGGAAAGTCGACACCAGCGGCGGCGCGCCGCTCGACGTGGAAATTGCGCTTGAAGCGGGACCGTCCGTGCTGTTCGACGCCGTCGTGGTGCCGGACGGCCAGGGCGCCGTGCAGCAGCTGGGCAGCGACGCCAATGCGCTCGACTTCCTGCGCCTGCAATACCGCCACTGCAAGCCGATGCTGGCCATCGGCGCGGGCAAGGACTTGCTGGACAAGGCGGGCGTGCCGGTGACCCTGCCCGATGGCAAGCCGGATCCCGCCATCATCGTCGCGCCGTCCGGCGACCTGGTGAAAGCCGTGGCGGCCTTTAAAAAGGCGCTGGCCGCGCACCGGGCGTTTGCGCGCGAGACGGATCCGCCCCGGGTGTAATTGGCGCCATCAGCACAGGGCCGGCGCCGCCGGCCCCGTTGCCTACCCCGTTTGCGCCGCAGGCGCAACGCCATGCAACAATGTAAACAATAAAAACGTCCTGCGGTGATATGCTGCTGACTAGAACTGTTCATTTGCAACTATTTGCTTGAAGGAAGCAGAACGGCAGCAAGGAACGGCTTCAGCAAACCGGATCGCGATTACTGCATGGACAAGTACACACCTCGCACCTGGGGGCCGGGCGAACGCCCGACCTTGCCCGGGTCGCCATCGATGCCCGAACATTCGACGCCCAAGCGTGTCGCGTATTTCATCGTCGGCCTGATCGTCGCGCTGACGGGGGGACTGGGCAACGGCCTGGTGACGGCCAATTTGCTGAACCTGCAAGGATCGCTGGCCGCCTATGCCTACCAGATGCAGTGGCTGCCGGCTGCCTACGTGATGACCATCGTCTCCATGAATCTGCTGCTGGTGAAGTTCCGCCAGCAGTTCGGCCTGCGCCTGTTTACGGAAGCATTCCTGGTGCTGTATGCGCTGGTGACGTTCGCCCACTTGTATGCCAATACCTTGCCCTCGGCGATCGCCGTGCGCGCCGCGCATGGCATGGTGGGCGGCGCGCTGGGCGTGCTGGGGCTGTACTACACCCTGCAGGCGTTTCCCGCGCGCCACCGCCTCAAAGGCGTGGTGCTGGGCTTGGGCTTTGCCCAGCTGGCGCTGCCCCTGGCGCGCATCTTCACTTCCGAACTGCTGCAGATCGGCGAGTGGCACGGCCTGTACCTGTTCGAGCTGGGGCTGGCCCTGCTGGCGCTGGGCTGCGTGCTGGCCCTGAAACTGCCTCCCGGCGACCGCGTGCAGACGTTCGAGCCGCTCGATTTCCTGACTTTCATCCTGTTCGCGCCCGGCGTGGCGCTGTTGTGCGCCGTGCTGGCGCAGGGGCGCACTGCGTGGTGGATGGAATCGGAGTGGGTGGGCGTGTGCCTGGCGTGCTCCATCGTGCTGATCGCCGCCTCGCTGGCCATCGAGCATAACCGCGCGCGCCCGCTGCTCAACACGCGCTGGCTCACCACGGGCAAGATCGCCAAGCTGTTTTTATCCGTGCTGCTGTTTCGCATCGTGCTGTCCGAATCGACGGGCGCCGTGGGCTTTTTGCAGGCGCTGGGTTTGAACACGGACCAGATGCAGAACCTGTTCATCGTGGTCCTGCTGGGCAGCGTGGCGGGCCTGGTGGTCAGCGCGCTGACGATCAATCCGGCCACCCTGAACCGTTCGCTGATGTTCGCGCTGCTGCTGATCGCCTTTGGGGCCCTGATCGACGCGCACGCCACCAGCCAGACGCGCCCCGTCAACATGTATGTGAGCCAGTTTCTGCTGGCCTTTGGCGGCACGTATTTCCTCGGTCCTACCATGGTGGCCGGCATGGGCGCCGTGATCGCCGAACCGCGCAACCTGGTGAGTTTTTCCGTGATGTTTACCATGACGCAGAACCTGGGCGGCTTGCTCGGTGCGGCCATCGTCGGCACCATCCAGACGGCGCGCGAAAAATACCATTCCAGCTACCTGGTCGAGCATCTCACCATGCTCGACCCGCAGGTGGCCGCGCGCGTGCAGTCGGGCGCCGCAAGCTATGGCGGCGTGCTGGCGGATCCCGCCTTGCGCAGCGCCCAGGGCGTGGCGCGCCTGGGCGCCATCGCCACGCGCGAAGCCAACGTGCTGGCTTACAACGACGTTTTTTTGATGATCGCAGGCGTCGCCATCGCCACCCTGATCTGGATGCTGGTCAGCCAGTCCTGGACCCGCATCACCACCGGCGCGCGCCGCCTGGTCGGCCCCGTGCGCGATGCGCAGACGGCCATGGCCATCGTCCCCATTACCAATTCGGAACCGAGCAATGACAGAAAATAACACCACGTCGCCAGTACAGCCTACCGCACCCGCACCCGCCGCCCCTTCCACGGCGCAGCCGGACCGGCGCCACCAGTGGTTGTCCGCGCTGGCCTTTGCCGCCGTGGCCCTGGTGGGCGTGCTGATCGTGCTGTACGCGTGGCGGCTGCCGCCGTTCACCAGTCCCATCGTGACGACGGAAAACGCCACCGTGCGCGGACAGGTGACCATCATCGGCACGCAGCTGTCCGGGTATGTGGTGGAAGTGACGGTGCAGGACTTCATGGACGTCAAGGAGGGCCAGCTGCTGGTGCGCATCGATGACCGCATCTACCAGCAGCGCTACGAGCAGGCGCAGGCCCAGCTGGCCGCGCAGCAGGCGGCGCTGTCGAACTGGGCACAGCAAAAGGCCAGCGCGCAGGCGGGCATTTCCGTCAGCGAGGCCGTGATGGCGAATGCGGAAGCGCAGGCGCGCAAGGCCAGCGCCGACCTCAATCGGGTGGAGCAGCTGGTGGCCGATGGTTCATTGTCGCAGCGCGAACACGACCAGTCGCGCGCCACGCAGGCGCAGATGGCGGCGGCGCTGGCGCAGGCGCGCGCCAATCTCGACATCGCCCAGCAAAGCGTGCATAGCGTGGTGGTCAACAAGCAGGCCCTGGAAGCGGCCGTGGCCAACGCGCAGGCGGCCGTCAAGGCAGCGAAGATCGACCTCGATAACACGCGCATCGTGGCGCCGTCCGATGGCCAGCTGGGCCAGGTGACGGTGCGCCAGGGCGCGTACGTGAATTCGGGCGCGCAGCTGATGGCGCTGGTGCCGCGCCAGATGTGGGTGATCGCCAATTTCAAGGAAACGCAAATGAATGGCGTGCAGGAAGGGCAGAGCGCCACCTTCCACGTCGATGCGCTCGACGGCGCCGTGCTGACGGGGCAGGTCGAGCGCATCTCGCCAGCCACCGGCTCCGAATTTTCCGTGCTGCCGGCCGATAACGCGACGGGCAACTACCTCAAAATCGCCCAGCGCATTCCCGTGCGCATCCGCATCGATGCGGGGCAGGCAAATGCGCGCCGTCTCGTGCCGGGCATGTCGGTGGTGGTCAGCGTCGACACGTCGGCCGTGCTGAACGACTCGGCGGAGAATCCCGCGCCGCCACCTGCACCGAAGAAGGCCAAGCCATGAAGCGCCGTTTCCTGCTGATGGCCGGTGCGCTGGCGCTGGCCGGCTGCGCCGCCAACGCCCCGCCGCAGCCTGCGTCGGCACTGCAGCTGCCGTCCGGCTGGCGTGCGCAAGCCATCGGCGCACCGGCGGCGACCGAGGCTCAAGTCGAGCAGCTGTGGTGGCAGGCTTTTGGCGATCCGGTCTTGAGCGACCTGGTGGGCGAGGCGCTGGCGCGCAATGGCGACTTGCGCGTGGCGCGCGCCCGCGTGCAGGAGTACCGCGCGCGCCTGGCGCAGGCCGACGCAAACCGCGCGCCCAACCTGGCCTTCGACGGCTCGCCCACGCGCACGCGCACCCTGGCGTCCAGCGGCAAGCCGTATGTGACGAACGTCTTCCAGGCGGAACTGCAGGCCAGTTATGAAATCGATGTGTGGGGCCGGCTGGCCAGTCTGAGCGATGCGGCGGGCGAGAGCTACCGCGCCGAGCAGGCCAGCCTCGATGCGGCGGCCCTGTCGATCGCCGCCAGCGTGGCGACGAGTTATCTGAATTTGCGGGGACTCGACGCGCAGCTGGCGCTGACGCAATCGACCTTGCAGCTGCGCGAACAGTCGCGCGAGCTGGCGCGCAAGCAGTTCGAGGTGGGCTACAGCTCGCGCCTGGAATGGCTGCAGGCGCAATCGGAATACCATGCGGCGGCCGAGCAGGTGCCGCAGCTGCAACGGCAGATCTTCGAACAGGAAAACGCGCTGGCCATCCTCGTCGGCGGCAATCCCGGCCCCATCGCGCGCGGCTTGCCGCTGGCCGAGCTGGCGGCGCCCGGCGTACCGGCCGGCCTGCCGTCCGAATTGCTGCGCCGGCGGCCCGACATCGCGCGCGCGGAACACAACCTGGCGGCCGCCAACGCCAGCCTGGCCGCCACGCGCGACCAGCTGCTGCCCTCGTTCAAGCTGACGGCCGTCGGCGGCGGGCAGGCCACGACCTTGACCGATTTCCTGCATGCGCCGACGGCCCTGTGGCGCCTGACGGCGCTGGCGGCCGGCCCCCTGTTCGACGGCGGCCGGGTACAGGCGCAGACGGATGCGGCCGGCGCGCAGCGCGATCAGCTCGTGTACGCATATGAAAACGTGGTGCGCAATGCTTTCGCCGAAACGGAAAACAGCCTGGGCGCCATCTACCGGCTGCGGCAGCAAGCCGTGGAAAACGATGCGCGCCGCGCCACGGCGGCGGACACCCTGCGCATCGCGCACAACCGCTACCGCAATGGCTATGCCTCCTACCTGGAAGAACTCGACGCCCAGCGCACCCTGTACAGCGCGGACGTGGGGCTGCTGCAGCTGAAGACGCGCATCCTCGTCGCTTCCGTCGACCTGTACCGCGCCATGGGCGGCGGCTGGTCGGCCAAGACGCAATAGGCGCGTGTGCACGGCGCGGCCAGTGTAATATTCTGAGCAGGGAAAGCGGCGGCATGGTGTCGGCTGCTCCCATCACGAACGAGGTCGCAGCATGACAATTTTTGGCATAGGCATCCACATCCTGATCGCGGTATTTTTTGCGATCCACGTGGTGCGCAACGGGCAGCAGCTGTACTGGCTGCTCATTTTATTCATGTTCCCGCTGCTGGGCAGCGTGGTGTATTTCTTCGCCATCTACCTGCCCAATTCGCGCCTGCCGCAAGGCGCGCGCAAGGTCGCGTCGGTGGCTGTGCAGGTGCTCGATCCGAACCGCGAATTGCGCGAGGCGAAAGCGGCCTTCGAGTACACGCCGACGGCGCAAAACCAGATGCGCCTGGCCAGCGCGCAGCTGGAAGCGGGCGATGCGCAGGAAGCGGCATCGACGTACGAAGCCTGCCTGCAGGGAGCGTTTGCATCGGATCTGGAAATTCGCCTCGGCGCGGCGCGCGCCTACCTGGAATGCGAACGGGGCGCCGAAGCGCTGACGCACCTGGAATTCATCCGCCGCACGGATATCCAATTTCGTCCCGAGATGGTGTCGCTGCTGACGGCGCGCGCGCTGGCGCAAAGCGGGCGCCAGGTGGAAGCGAAGGCGGAATTCGACGACGCGCTGACGCGCTACAACAGCTTCGAGTGCCGAGCCGAGTGCGCGATCTGGGCGCTGCAGCAGGGCGACAAGGTATTGTCGGACCGCCTGCTGCTCGATATCGACAGCGCCATGGCTCGCTGGAGCAGCCATACGCGTGCCATGTATGCGCCGCTGCTGGTGCGCCTGGAGAAGGCGCGCAGGTAGCTGGCTTGCGTGGGGTCAGACCCGGCGGGTCTGACCCGATTAGACGCCAGGCACCGGGTTCTTGCCCTCGACTAGTTTGTATCCCTTGCCATCGAAGCCATAGCGCGCGTGGCCGTTCAGGGGCGTGGCGATGCGCGGCGGGTCTTCGTCCGGCTTGACCGTGACGCCGGGCTTGATCTTTTCGGAGGCGCCCTTGAAATCGATCAGCAAGTCGTCGTAGGCGCCGCCATTGCGCGCCGGCGCGAAGCGCCAGTTCCCCTTGACCATCCAGCACTCGTCCATCTCAGGCCCGCAGGCGCCCATATTGTCCGAGTACAGGTCGATGCCGCCATCGAGTGCGGTGACCTTGCCGTCGCCGATTTCAAACAGGGCCAGTTGCGTGATGGTGTAACCCTGGCCCGTATAGCCATGGCGGATCGCCAGTCCCGACTTGTCCGCGCCCAGCATGACCCAGTGGACTTCGCCGAGCTGCCCCGACGATCCGAGGCCGGCGATGTTTTCCAGGCGTTTCACAACTTGCCACTGACCGTCTTCCGGCTGACCCTTGGGCGCCAGGAAAAACACGTTCAACAGTCCGGGCGAGGCATGCGCCGATTCGGCCGTGCCTTCCGTGTTGGCCGTTTCCGCATTCGCCACCAGGATGGCGCGGCCATCGGGCAGCAGCTTGTGGCTGACGGCGCTGACCACGTAACTGAGTTTGTCGACGTGGTTATCGGGATCGGACAGGTCGGCCAGCGCATCGTCGCTGTCGCTGCGGTAGTCCTTGCCGAAGACGGCGCGCATCATGCCCACCTCGCGCTCGCGCGCCTGCGGCGTGTTCATCGCTTCCGCCCTGGGGGCGGTGGCGGCCGGTGGCGGCACGTGTTCGGCCGATGCGGTGTCTGCTGCGGCAGCGGCAGCGGGGACTTCGGTGACCACGTCAGCTGCCAGGTCGGCGCTGGCGGGGGCGGTCTTGTCCGAGCAGGCGCCGAGCAGCGCGGATACCATCAGCAGGACGAGCGGGGTACGGTAATTCATAGGCAGGGCAGATTGCGTTCATGGAGAATGGGCGCAGTATGCCAGATAGATGGCAGCGAGGGAGCGCGGCCTGGCGGCCGATCCCTCGCTTCCTTGCCCGCAGGGGGCGATTTTGCAAACAATGGCGGCGCTTATTTTTCCAGCGCCACCTTGTCATCGCGCCGCGGCGGCGCCTTCTGGCGGCGCAGTTTCGCCATGCCGCGCTTGAGCAGGTGCTCCAGGTCGTCGATGTAGGTGAACACGGCCGGCACCACCAGCAGGCTCAATAAGGTCGAGGTGATCAGGCCGCCGATGACGGTGATGGCCATCGGCGAACGGAAGCTGGGGTCGGCGCCCCAGCCCAGCGCCAGCGGCATCATGCCGGCGCCCATGGCAATCGTCGTCATCAGGATGGGACGGCTGCGCTTGTGGCAGGCGTCGACCAGCGCATCGAAGCGGTTCATGCCCGCCTGGCGTGCCAGGATCGCATAGTCGACCAGCAGGATCGAGTTCTTGGTGACGATCCCCATCAGCATGATCAGGCCGATCATCGACGGCATCGACAGGGCGCTGCCCGTGATCAAGAGCGCCACGAAGGCGCCGCCGATCGACAGCGGCAGCGCCGCCAGGATGGTCACCGGCTGCATGAAGTCCTTGAACAGCAGCACCAGCACGCAGTAGATGCACAGCACGCCGATCAGCATGGCCAGGCCGAAGCTGGCGAACAGCGAGGCCATCTCCTGCGCGTCGCCCAGTTCGGCGATCTTCACGGATGGCGGCAAATTCTTCATCGACGGCAGCGCGCGCGCTTCCACGTTCAATTCACCGAGGGTGCGCGAGCCGAGTTCCACGTCGAGGGTCACGTTGCGGCTGCGGTTCAAGCGGTCGATCTGCGCCGGGCCGCTTTCCATCGTCACCGTGGCCACGTTCGCCAGGCGCACCGGGCCATTCTTGCCGGGCACGGTCAGGCGCTCGATGGCGGCCAGGTCGGCGCGCACGCTGTTGGGCAGCTTGACGCGGATCGGCACTTGCCGCTCGGGCAGGTTCATTTTCGTCAGGTCCGTGTCGTAGTCGCCGGCCGTGGCCACGCGCACGGTTTCGCCGATGGCTGCCGCCGTCACGCCCAGGTCGGCCGCCTTGGCGAAATCAGGACGCACGATGATTTCCGGGCGCACCAGCGAGGCGCTGGAATTGACGTTGCCGATGCCTTTCAGGCCGCGCAGCTCGCGCTCGACCTTTTGCGCTGCCGCCATCAGTGCCACCGGGTCTTCCGAACGCAGCACCAGCTGCATCTTGACGCCCGTGTCGGGCGGTCCCACCGTGAAGCGGGCGCCGGGGATGGTATCGAGCTTGTTGCGCAACTGCGTTTCCAGGTCCGCCATCGATTCCTTGCGCTCGGTGCGGTGCACGGTGGTCAGGGTCAGCACGGCGCGGCGCGCCTCGGCTGCCGCGCCGGGGGCGAAGGCGTCGCCGCTGGAGCCGCCGCCTATCGAACTGAAGACGCCCTGGATGCCAGGCGTGCGCATGGCCGCATCGCGTGCCAGGGCTGCCACGGCCTGCGTTTCGCCCAGGGTGGAGCCGGGCGGCAGTTCCAGGTTGATCTGCGTCTGTGCGCGGTCGGCGGCCGGCACGAAACCGGTCGGCAGCAGCGGCACGAGCGCGATGGCGCCGACAAAGAACAGGGCAGCGGCGATGGCCGTGATGCCGCGGTGGTTCAGGCACCAGCGCATGACCGTCAGATAGCGCGTCATCAGCCAGCCATCCTGCTCTTCCTTGTGCGGCAGCGGTTTCAATATGTAGGCGGCCATCATTGGCGTGAGCAACCGCGCTACCACCAGGGACGCCAGCACGGCCAGCACGGCCGTCCAGCCGAACTGCTTGAAGAACAGGCCGGGAATGCCGCTCATGAAGGCTGTCGGCAGGAACACGGCCACCAGCGCGAAGGTGGTGGCGATGACCGCCATGCCGATTTCATCGGCCGCTTCCATGGCCGCTTCCATCGGCGACTTGCC
Organism: Janthinobacterium rivuli; assembly: GCF_029690045.1. Lineage (NCBI taxonomy): Bacteria > Pseudomonadati > Pseudomonadota > Betaproteobacteria > Burkholderiales > Oxalobacteraceae > Janthinobacterium > Janthinobacterium rivuli. The sequence goes on along the minus strand of NZ_CP121464.1, from coordinate 5,496,086 downwards.
CATGCGCAGATGGCGCTCGATGTTTTCGATTTCCACGATGGCATCGTCGACCAGCACGCCGACGACGAGGGCCAGCGACAGCAGGGTGACGGTATTGAGCGTGTAGCCGAACCAGTAGATGCCGAGGAAGGCCGGCATCACGGACAGGGGCAGGGCGGCCGCGGCCACCAGGGTGGCGCGCCAGTCGCGCAGGAACCACCACACCACCAGCACGGCCAGCAGCGCGCCTTCGTACAGCAGCTCCATCGAGCCGTCGAAGTTTTCCTCGACGGGGAAGGCATTGTCGATCGACTGCTGCAGCACCACGTTCGGGTTTTCCTTCTGCAGGTCGGCGATGGCGTCGCGCGCGCCCTTGGCGACGGCCACTTCGCTGGCGCCCTTGGTGCGGAATACTTCAAAGGCGACGACCGTCTTGCCATCCTGCTCGGCCAGCGCGCGCGGTTCGGCGATCGTGTCGCGCACGGTGGCGACCTGGTCCAGGCGCACATGGCGCCCGTCCGGCAGCGGCACTTCGACGCGCGACAGTTCATCGGCCGTTTTCACGGTGGCGATGGTGCGCACCGACTGCTCGGCGCCGCTGATGTCGCCCCGGCCGCCAGGCGCTTCGCGCTGCACCAGGCGCAGCTGGCGCGAGACGTCGAGAGCCGACACCTTCAATGCGGCCATGCGCGCCTCGTCGAGTTCCACCTGGATCTCGCGGTACACGCCGCCGACACGGGTGACGGCGCCCACGCCGGGCACGGTCAGGAGGCGCTTGGCCACCGTGTTGTCGACGAACCAGGACAGGTCGGGCGCATCGAGCGGATTATCGACACCGGGTTTGGCCGTGGCGATAAAGGTCAGCACGACCCTGCCGGCGGTGGAAGCCTTGGTGACGGTGGGGTCGCGCAGCTCGGCCGGCATGTCCGCTTTCACGCGGGCGACGGCGTCGCGCACATCGTTGACGGCTTCGGCGATCTGCTTTTCCAGGATGAATTCGACGGTCACCGTGACGACGCCATCGAGCACCTTGGTGTAGATGTTTTTCACGCCTTGCAAGGTGGCGACGGAGTCTTCGATCTTGCGCGCCACTTCCGTTTCCAGCTGGGCCGGCGCGGCGCCGGGCAGCACCGCGCTGACGGTGACGATGGGCAGTTCGATGTCGGGGAAATCCTGCACCGGATTGGCCTTGTAGGCCAGCAGACCGGCCAGGGTCAGCAGCACGAACAGCATGATGGCCGGGATCGGATTCTTGATCGAGAGGGAGGAAAAATTCATGGCCTCTCCTTATTTTTTCACTGCGGCCGGCTTGGCTGCTGCCGGTGCCTGTACATTCCGTACCAGATCGCCGTCATTGAGGAAGCCGGCGCCGCTGACGACAATCGTCGTGTCGGCCGTGATGCCGCCCAGGACTTCAATGCGGTCGCTCAGGCGCCGTCCGGCCTGCACCTTGATCTGGCTGACCCGCTGGTCGGCATTGAGGCGGAAGACATAACTGAAGCCATCGCGCACGGCGATCGCCTGCTGCGGCACCGTCAGCGCGCCCGAGGTACCGAGTTCAAATTCGCCGCTGGCGTACATGCCGGCCTTGAACGGCGCATTCGTGCCCGTGCTGGCCGGCAGGTCGACATACACGAGGGCGGAGCGCGTCTGTGGATCGACGGTGGGGGCGATCATGCGCACCTTGCCTGTCAAGACGCTGCCATTGGCCGCCTTCACTTGCGCCAGGGTGCCCGGTTTCAGATTCAGCAGCTCGGTGGCCGTCACTTCGGCGCGCCATTCGAGGCGGCCCTGGCGGATCATGCGGAACAGCTCCGTGCCGGCGCCCACCACCGAACCGACCGTGGCCGAGCGCGAAGAGATGATGCCGCTGTCGGGCGCCACCACCTGCGTGTATTTCAGGCGCAGCTGCTGCGACGCCAGCTGCGCCTTGGCCGACGCGATGCGCGCATTGGCCGTCTGCTCAGCCGTCAGGTACTGGCTGATCTGCTGCGCGCTGATGGCGCCCGTGCTTTGCAGCGAGCGGGCGCGCTGCGCGTTGGCGGCGGCCTCAAGCGCATTCGCTTCCGCTTCCAGCACGGCGGCTTTTGCCTGGGCCACGTCGGCGTTCACCGTGTCGTTCGAGAACACGGCCAGCACCTGGCCGGCGCGCACGACGTCGCCGACATTCACGCGCACGTCGGTCAGGCGCAAGCCGTTCGATTCGCTGCCGATGACGGCTTCCTGCCAGGCGGCCACGTTGCCGTTGGCCTGCAGTTTGATGGGCAGGCTGGCCGTTTGCGGCTTGGCCGTGGTGACGGTGAGGGCCGGTTTTTGCGCTGCGTTTTTATCCTTGGCGTCGTCCGCCGCGGTGGAGGAAGGGGAGTACAGGGCCACGCCGGCGCCCAGCATTACGCAAAGGGCAGCAAGGGCGAGCGCCATCGGTTTCAAGGTCATTTTTTTCATGTTGTCGTATCCGTCAGGGGGCGTTGTTGGCGATGGCGCTGCTGCTCCAGCCGCCGCCGGCGGCGCGGTACAGCGCCACCCAGGCGGCGCTGCGTTCGCGCTCGAGATTGACCACCGTGTTTTCGGCGGCCAGGCGCGTGCGGCGTGCGTCTTCCAGTTCGATCAGGCTGGCCAGGCCATTCTTGTAGCGGTCCTCGGTGGCGACGAACGACACGCGGTAGCCTTCCAGGGCCGTTTTCGCATGCTCGCTGCGCGCGTCCGTGCTGGCCAGGTTGACCAATGCCTCTTCCACTTCGCGCACGGCCTGGCGCACGCCGGCGCGGTATTTCACCACGGCTTCGTCGTAGCGCGCCGTGGCCGCGTCGATCTGCGCGCGGCGGGTGCCGCCGTCGAAGATGGGCAGGCTGACGGCCAGCGGGCCGATGCTCCAGGTGCTGGCCGTGATGCTGGTGCCGCCGGCGCGGATATTGCCCTTGCCGATGGAGCCGGCAAGGCTCAGGCGCGGGTAGCGCTGCGCCTGCGCGCCGCGCACTTCGAAGCTGGCGGCCGCCACTTCGCGTTCGGCGCTGTAGATGTCGGGCCGCTGGCCCAGGGTTTGCGCCGGCAGTTCCGCAATCGCCACGGGCGAAGGCAGGATGGCGGGGCTGGCCGCCAGCTTCTGGCGCAGCGACGCTTCCGGCATGGCCGACAGGGCCACCAGCGCCTTGACATTCACGTCGCAGGCGGCCCGTTGTTCGATGGCTCGGCTGGCGCCTTCGGCCGCGCTGGCGCGGGCCAGGGCGGCGTTGGCGGGCGGCTGGAAGCCGGCGCCGGCGCTCAGTTCCGTCAGGCGCGCCGAGTCGCGGCGCGAGACGGCATCCTGTTCGGACACGGCCTGCAATTGCTGGCAGGTGCGCAAGGCGTAGTACTGGTTCGCCACTTCGGCGGCCACCGAGACGCGCGCTTCATGCCAGAGCGCGCGGGCGCTGTCGTAGCGCTCCTGCGCCGCGTCGCGCGTGGCGCGGTTGGCGCCGAAGACGTCGATTTCCCACGATGCCTGCAAGGCTGCCTGCGAGGTGGTGCCGCCCGGTTGCGCCGATTGCTGGCTGGTGCGCACCACGCTGCCCGTCGCGTCCAGGGTGGGCGCCAGCGCGGCGCCGCTGGCGATGCGGTCCGCGCGCGCCTGCACGATGCGCGTGCCAGCGGCGGCGATGGTCGGGCTGACCTGTTGCGCATCGCTGATCAATTCCACCAGCAGGCTGTCGCCCTGGCCCTGCCACCAGCTGGCCAGGTCCGTCAGCTTGCCGTTGTGCGGCAGCGGCGCCTGCCACTGCGCGGGCGCGCTGGCGGCCACCGCTGCGGGCGGCCCCTGCAGGGCGCAACCGCCCAGCGCCAGCACGACGCTGGCGGCCAGGACGCGTTGAACGGTGCATCGAATAGTCGTCATGCTGGTCCTTCTGCTTGTCGTTGAGGTATAGAGAGTGAGGGAGGCATGGCCAGGTGCCGGCGCTCCACGTCGGCCATGGCCAGCGCGTAGTCGGTCAGGCGCGCCAGCCAGGTGTCGATGGCCTGCGGCGATTCCAGCAATTGCGGGCGCAAGGTTTGCAGCACCTCGGTGCCGACCATGTGCTGCAGGGCCAGCGAGGCGATGGAAAACGCCAGCCGGTGCATGTCGTCGCTGTTGTCGGGCGCACCCAGGTGGCGCGCCAGCACGCTGGTCAGCGCTTCATGTTCGGGGCGGATGTTCTGGTCGATCTCGCGCGCCCACAGGCCGGTCGGTTCGAGCATTTCGCGGCACCACAGGCGCATGCAGTCGCGCGCGATGTCGCCCTGCTGCATGGGAGCGAGCAGTTGCGCATAAAAGCCTTCCAGGCTTTGGCGCAGGGTGAAATGCGGCTGGTCGAACAGGGCGATATTGTCTTGCGGGTCGGCTGACTGCTGCGCAAAGGCGGCGCGGTACAGTCCCGCCTTGTCGCCAAAATAATAGCTGATGGCCGCTGCGTTGGTGCCGGCCGCCTGCGCCAGTTCACGCGTGGAGGTCTTGGCGTAGCCCTGTTCGGCGAACAGGCGGATGGCGCTATGCAGCAGCCGCTCGCGCGACTGTTCGCCGTCGGAACGGGGCTTACGCCCATCGTCGGCGTGGGAAGTGGGGATGGCGGTTTTTTCAATCATGCCGGAGATTTAATCATATATCTCAAACGATTGATATAACTAAGCCGCTTGATTTAGTTAAGAAAGGATGAAGATAATGAAAAACGCAGGCAAAAAAAAGCCCGCGGTTGTATTCGCGGGCTGAATCCAATGTTCGGAGAACGAATTGGAGGAGACAGTTCTACTATAGCGCTGAAAATGGTGCAGTGCAATACCGTAGAACTACTGTATCGGTCTCTTTTCGATGGCAAAAAGCCGGTGTTCCATGCTGCGGCGCACAGCAGCTCAGGCCTTGCTGCGCAGGGCCAGTGTAAACGTGCTGCCGGAGCCGTAGTCGCTGTTGAAGAACAGGGCGCCGCCGATGGCGTTGGCCAGGTTCTGGCACAGGTACAGGCCCAGTCCCGCGCCTTCCACGTGGCGCGTGGAGGTGGAATCGAGCTGCGAGAAGGCCTGGAACAGCTTGGCCTGGTCTTCTTCCTTGATGCCGGCGCCGCTGTCGGCGATGCTCATTTCCGTCACCTGCACGCCGTCCTCGTCGCGCTGGGACAGGCTGATGCGCACCGTGCCCTGTTCCGTGAACTTGATGGCGTTGTTGAGCAGGTTGATGAGGATTTGCGTCAGCGCGCGGCGGTCCGTGTCGATGATGGCGGGAGATTGGCCCGGCTCGCCCAGTTCGAGTTCCAGCGCCAGGCCCTTTTGCTGGGCCAGGGGGCGCAGGGTGTCGGCCACGTCGGCCATCAGCTCCTGGCAGTGCACGGGTTCGATCGACAGGGTCAGCTTGCCCGCTTCGATCTTGGCCACGTCCAGGATGTCGTTGATCAGCGAGAGCAAATGACGCGCGCTGGCGCGGATGGTATTGAGCTGCTTGTCCTGGTCCGACGTCAGGGGGCCGGGCAGTTTCATCAGCAGCGCGCCGGTAAACCCGATGATGGCGTTGAGCGGCGTGCGCAGTTCATGCGACATGTTGGCGATGAAGGCCGACTTCATTCGGCTCGCCTCGGCCAGTTCCAGGTTTTTCAGGGCGATTTCGCGGTTGATGGTTTCCAGTTCGGCCGCATGGTGCGCCAGGCGCATGTTCAGCTCGATCACCTGGCGTTCGCGCGCCTGCAGTTCGCCGTTGACCTGCACCGCCTGTTCATAGGTCGAGATCAGCAGGTCGAGGATTTGCTGGCGTTCCGCATTGATGAAATGCTTCTGGTCGCCCAGGTACAGGGCGATGCCGATTTCCACATTCTGGTTCTTGCGCAGCTTCTGGTTCATCAGCATGTGGCTGATGCGGTTGAGCAGGTAGTCTTCCGCATAGGGCTTGCGGATGAAATTGTCGGCGCCGCACTCGATGCCGCGGATGATGTCCTTCGGGTCGTTGAGCGAGGTGACGAGGATCACGGGAATGTCGCGCAGGGTCGGATCGGACTTGATGGCGCGGCACAGGTCGTAGCCATTCATTTCAGGCATGACGATATCGGACAGCACCAGGTGCGGCTTGCGCTCGCGGATGGCGGCCAGGGCCAGCTGGCCGTTCGCCGCCACGCGCGCGTTATAGTGCAGTGACTGGATCAGGCGGCGCAAGCGCTCCGCCTGGGTCGGGCTATCCTCGACGATCAGGATCTCGATTTCGTCAGGCTTGATTTGGTTGTTGGAGTCCACAGACCTCTCCTAGGATTTCAGTGTGGTGATGCTGGGCGCCGTGAGCGCGCAATATCGACATCGTATGACTATATCGGATTTAGGTCTGCAAAAGTAACTTCCAAGTAACTATTTTGGCCACAGGGAATGCTGTGGCCGCTTGTCAGTTTTCGCCCTGGAACTGGCCTGCGCGATAGGTCAGCACGAGCGTATCGCGGTGTCCGTGGTCGCCGACGGGCTGGATCGGCGTCGATTCATGGATCACGGCAGCGTCATCGAGCAGCAGCAGCGACCACGGTTCGGTCAGGGTAAAGCGCTTGCCGTTGGGGCCGTCCGCTTCGAAGATGCGCGTCTCGCCGCCCTTGACCTGTTCGCGCCCGATCAGCAGCACGGCGACGAAATCGACACCGTCGCGGTGCGCGCCTTCCGGCGTGGGCCGGCCGATGCCATCGGTCGTATCGATGCGGAACTGGTGCGCCTCAATGAACCAGGGCTGGCTGCCCTTGACCTGCGAGCAGGCGTCGCCCAGCGCGCGGATCAGCTGCTGCCAGGCCGCTTGCGCGACGATAGCCGCTTCGACCGGTTCGAACAGGCGGTGCATGCCGCCGTGCAGGGCGTTGTATTCCACCGGTTGCCAATGCGGACGGTGCGCCGTCTGCGTCAGGCGCTCGCCATCCTGCACGAAGCACGAGTGGCGCCGGCGGCGATAGCGGCCGCCATCCTTGAGGTAATTGTCCAGCGCCAGGGTATTCCAGCTTGGTTCCAGCGCGCGCAATGCGTCCAGCGGACAGCCTGCCAGCGCGGCCACGTCCTGCGGGCGCAGGACGGCATAGCCGTCATCGCGCAAGGCTTCCTTGACGTGGGACGGGTCGGTAAAGATCGGTGCGGAAGTGCTCATGGCGGTGCGGCCGCAACGCGGCCTGTCTCAGTTTATCCAGCCTGGCATTCTACGACTTCGCGGCGTTTCCTGTGCAGTGCGACAGGAATTATTCTTGTTGAGTTAAAAATTCTTTACCAGGGTCAGGCGCAGCGAGCGCGATTCCACCGGATGGAAGTGGATATCGTCGACGGGCTGCGCCTCGCTGGGCAGGCGCGAGGCATAGTAATAGTCGATGGCCGAGTCGCGCCGGTTGGCCAGGTTGTAGCCTTCGACCTCCACGCGCAAGGTCTTGTCGATCCGGTAGGCGATGCGCCCGTTCAAGCCCACGCTGGCCGACGAGCGCACGCTGTTGTCCTCCACCAGCGGGCGTGGGCCGAAGTAGCGCAGGCGCAAGGAACCCGACCACGGCCCCGATGGCGTCACAGTCATGGCCAGCTGGGCCACGCCTTCGATGGCGCCGGGTATGAAGTCGCCCGCCGGATCGCTGCCACGCGAACGCGCGCGCGCATACGCGAGGTCCAGGTCCAGCGACATCCAGCTGGCCGCCTTGTAGTAGCTGGAAAACTCGATGCCGTAGCGGCGGCTGGGGCGGCCCGCTTCGGTGGCGCCGGCGTCGCCGATGAACAGCAGTTCGGAATCGAAGTCCAGGCGGTACAGCGACAGCGACGTTTGCAGGCCGGCGATGGCGGCGCTGCGCAAGCCCAGTTCCAGTCCGCGCGAGCGCGCCAGGGGCGTGACCTTGTCGGCCGCTTCGCCCGATTTCGGATCGACCGTGATCGTCGTGCCGCGCGCGTCGTTGCTGTGAAAGCCATTGCCGATGTTGAGATACGCTTCCGTATCGCGCCACGGTCCCGCGATCACGCTCAGGCTGGGGCTGAACAAATGGTCGCTGGCCTTGCCCGAATTGGCGGCGCGGTCGCTGCGCACGTCGAAGCGGTAGGCGTCCGCGCGCAGGCCGGCCACGGTGCGCAGCCAGCGCGACCAGCGCGTGCTGTTTTCGGCATACACGCCGAGGCTCGATTCGACGATATGGTCTTGCCGCGTGGTCGACAGGATCTGCCGCTGCCGCGTGTTGTACAGGCCATTGTGGATATTGTCGTTCTGTAGCTGCAGGCCGATGGTGGTGTCGCTGCTGCCCCTGTCCGTGTGGCGGTGCCAGGTGTGGCTGGCGTTGACGCCGGACGTCACGCGCCGGTCGGGCTGGGCGAACTGGTCGCCGTTATCGGGGTCGTCCATCGCATACGTAAAATTCGAGAACAGGGCCAGGCGGTTGGCGATCACATACGCGCTGACCCTGGACGACATGTCGTCCGTTGTCTGGCGCCAGGCTCCCGACAGGCTGTAGCGCTGCGCCTTGCCGCCATCGCTGGCATCGATGGCGTCGAAGCGGCCCAGGGTGCCGTCCTGCACGGCGCGCAGCGCAATCTGGTCGGTGGCATTCCAGCTGGCGTCATACGCCATGGCCGTGACATTGAAGCCGTTGTTGGCATAGCCTTCGCTGTAGCGCAGCACGCCATTGAGCTTGCGGTAGCGGTCCGGCTGCGTGAAGGGGCCATCGTTATGCTGCGCTTCGAGCGCGTACAGCAGGCTGCCGTCGCCCGCATCGTTGGAATCGGCCAGCAGGGCGCGGCGAAAGCCGTTTTGCCCGATGCCCGCGCTGGCGACGCCCTGCGTCAGGCGGTTCGCATAGACGACGGACGCCGCGCCGGCCGAGGAAAAATCGCCTTGCGCCGCCGAATACGGTCCCTTCCTGTAATCGAGGCGCATGGCCAGTTCGGGGATCAAAAAGTTCAGGTCCGTCCAGCCCTGGCCGTGGCCATGGCTGCGCTGGTTGACGGGCATCTCGTCGACGGTGGTGCGCAAGTCCGTGCCGTGATCGAGGTTGAAGCCGCGCAGGTAGAACTGGTTGGCCTTGCCCTCGCCGCTATGCTGGCTGGCGATCAGCCCCGGCACGGCTTCGAGCAATTCGCCGGGCCGGTAGCTGGTGCGCGCGTCGAGCTGCTGTTGCGTGACGCTGCCCGCGTTGGCCGAATCGGCCACGCCCAGCTGGTTCAGGCGCGAACCGTCGACCAGCACGCGCTGAAAGATATCGTCGGCATGGGCAGCGGTGGCGGAAAACAGGGCGGCGAGAATGAGGGGAAGAGAGCGTGGCGTCATGGATGTAGTGGGGCTTAACGGATCGGCAGTTCCGTGTTCTGGCGGTCGAAAATCAGCGTCTGGATCGTGCCGCTGTCCTGCACGTTGAGGGTATTGCGCTGGCTGGGCAGGAAGTCGATCAGCAACTGATTGTGGATGCGCGTGGCGGGGGCCAGGCGCGTGCGTTCGATCTCCTGGAAGATGACCACATTGTCGGCATTGACTTTCATGCCGACCCAGTTCAGGCGCAATCGCTTGCCATCCGGTCCCACCAGGTAAAACTGTTTTTCGACATAGCGGCGCAGCGCCGCTTCGCTGTCCTCCTGGCCCAGGTCGAACTGGCGCTGGTACAGGTTCGTCAGCAGCGCCTCGACGTCGTGGCCCGTGTAGGTGTGCACCACTTCCGTGCTGCCGCTGGCCGCGTTATAACTGATGTCGGCGATGCCCATGTGGAAATTGTGGGCGCCGGCCGCCATGCTGGCGCAGGCCAGCGTGGCGCAAGCGAGCGCGCGCCAGCGCTTCATGCCTCGTCGCCCTTGGCCGAGCCGCCATTCTTGCCTTTCAGCGGCGTATGAAAATCGCGCATCAGGTTATCCTTGGGCGACTTCTCGCTCTTGAACAGCTCCAGGCGCGATGGCGTGATCTTGCGCGGCCAGCTATTGTTGCTCGTGTCGATGTCGGCCGTTTCCCAGTACGGGTCCTGCACCAGTCCCACCATCGGTTCATCCGTGATGACGACCTTGGTGATTTTCTTCGGCGAATAGCGCCATACTTCGGCCGGTACGCGCTCGACGTATTTCTTGCCGCTTTTCAGTTCGATCTCGAGGATCAAGGGCATGACCATACCGCCCACGTTCGACAGGTCGACCAGGTACAAATGCTTGCCCTGTTTCAGCAAGTCCTTTTCCCACGGCTCCAGGTTGGCCAGCGCTTCGGCATAGGCGTTGCGGTCCTTGTTGGTCACCGTGAAGTCGTCGTGCTGGTTGTAGAAATCCTTCAGTTCCGGATGCGCATCGACCCGGCGCGGCATGCCCTTGTTGGCGCGGCTCGTGACGGATTCCGGCTGGGCCTCCTTTTGCGCTTTTTTCCACGCTTTTTCCGTGGCCGGATCTTTCGAGCTCACGCCGTATTCGCTGATGCCGTCGATGCTGATGTCGACCGGGTCGGTCGTATAGAACCAGCCGCGCCAGAACCAGTCCAGGTCCGTGCCGGAGGCGTCTTCCATGGTGCGGAAAAAGTCGGCGGGCGTGGGGCGCTTGAACTTCCAGCGCTGCGCATATTCCTTGAACGCGTAGTCGAACAGTTCGCGCCCGAGGATGGTCTCGCGCAGGATGTTCAGTCCCGCCGCCGGCTTGGCGTAGGCGTTGTTACCGAACTGCAGCAAGGACTCCGAATTGGTCATGATCGGCACCTGGTCCCGGCTACGCATGTAGTCGACGATTTCGCGTGGCTCGCCGCGCGAGGCCGGGTAGTTTTCTTCCCACGCCTGCTGCGCCAGGTATTGCACGAAGGTGTTGAGGCCTTCGTCCATCCACGTCCACTGGCGCTCGTCCGAGTTGATGATCATCGGGTAGTAGTTGTGGCCCACCTCGTGGATGATCACGCCGATCAGGCCATACTTGGTGCGCTTCGAGTAGGTCAGCTCGCCCGTCTTCTTGTCTTTCACGGGACGGGGGCCGTTGAACGAGATCATCGGATACTCCATGCCGCCCACGGGGCCGTTGACGGAAATGGCCGTCGGATACGGGTAGGCTATGCTGTACTTGTTGTACTGTTCTATCGTGTGCACGATGGCTTGCGTGCTGTACTTTTCCCACAGCGGATTGCCCTCTTTCGGGTAGAAGGACATGGCCATCACATCGCTGCCGCCTTTCTTGTAGCCCTGCGCATCCCAGATGAACTTGCGGCTCGAGGCCCAGGCGAAGTCGCGCACGTTGGCCGCCTTGAAGTGCCACGTCTTTTGCGCGCGGCTCACTGTTTTCTCGGCCGCTTCCGCTTCCTTTTGCGTGACGATGACGACGGGCTTGTCGCTGCTGCGCGCTTTTTCCAGGCGCTCGCGCTGTGCGGACGACAGCACGTCTTGCGGGTTTTGCAGCTGGCCCGTGGAGGCGACGATATGGTCGGCGGGCACCGTCAGCTGCACGTCGTAGTCGCCGAACTCCAGGGTGAATTCGCCGGAGCCGAGAAACTGCTTGTGCTGCCAGCCGGCCGCGTCGTAATAGGCCGCCATGCGCGGGAACCACTGCGCCACTTCGAACAGGGCGTTCTTGTCGTCGAAGACTTCATAGCCGGCGCGCCCGCCCAGCACCTTCTGTTCGTTGATGCGGTAATCCCAGTCGATCTGGAAGACGAAATCCTGGCCCGGTTTCAATGGCTGCGGCAAGTCGATGCGCATCATGGTGCGGTTCACAACATATTTCAACGGCTGGCCATCGGCGCCTTTCAAGGCGCGGATATTGAAGCCGCCCTGGAAGTCGCCGCGCGCCAGGATGCCGCGCAAGCCTTCGAATTTCATGGTGTCTTCGCCCGCCGTCCTGGCCCAGGCCTGGCGCGACGGTGCCGTGGCCATGCGGCGCGCATCGGAATCGGGCTTGTAGATATTCTGGTCCAGCTGCACCCACAGGTAGCCAAGGGTGTCGGGTGACTGGTTATGGTAGGTGATTGTGCCGCTGCCGGCGATTTCGCGTTTGGCTTCATCGAGGGTGGCGCGGATCGTGTAGTCGGCGCGCTGCTGCCAGTAGGCGTGGCCAGGCGCGCCGGAGGCGGTGCGGTAGGTATTCGGGGTGGGCAACACCTCTTCGAGCTGGCGGAACTTGTCGTCGAATGGCTCGGCAGCGAAGGCCGACACGGTAAAGCAGAGAGCCAGCGAGGCTACGGAGCCGAAAGGTATGCGCATATTCACCCTGATGTTGTTGTAAGGAAATAGTGGCAACTATTCTATACGCAGGGTGAGGCCATCCATGTATCGATTTGTAATAAAGAAAGGTGGATTTTGCGCCAGCTTTTGCCTGGCGCCGTCGAGGCAATGCTTTACCTGATTTTGCTCGGGAAAGCGGGGCTTTTACTCACTTTTCATCAGGCTGTCGCGCAACTGGTTCAGCTGTTGTTTCATGTCCACAACCTGCTCCACGCTGCAGTGGCTGGCCGTCAGGATCGCTTCGGGCAGCAGGGCCGCTTCGTGGCGCAACTGGTCGCCCTGCTGCGTGAGGGAAATGATGACCTGGCGCTCGTCGCTGGCGGCGCGCGTGCGCGTCAGCAAACCCGATTGCTCCATGCGCTTGAGCAAGGGCGTCAGGGTGGCCGAGTCGAGGAACAGGCGCTCGCCCACTTCCGACACCGTCAAGCCGTCGCGTTCCCACAGCACCATCATTACCAGGTATTGTGAATAGGTGAGGCCGAGCTTGCGCAGCAGTTTGCGGTACAGCTTGTTCATGGCAAGCGAGGTCGAGTACAGCGCAAAGCACAGCTGGCCATCCAGGCGCGGCACCTGGTGCAAGGGGTTGGGGGCGGTGGTGGTATCCATGGGCACAGTATATATAGTGCGCTACTTAGTTGCAAGCGACCTCAATGCTTCCAGCGCCTGTGCATCGAGCGTGAGCGCGCCGGCCGCGACGTTTTCGCGCAGATGCGCCACCGACGAGGTGCCGGGAATGACCAGCATGTTCGGTGCGCGTTGCAGCAGCCAGGCCAGCGCCACCTGCATCGGCGTCGCTTGCATGGCGGCCGCCACCTGGTTCAGGGTGTCGGACTGCAGCGGCGAAAAGCCACCCAGGGGGAAGAAGGGCACATAGGCGATGCCTTGCGCGGCCAGGGTGTCGATCAGGGCATCGTCCGCGCGGTGCGCCAGGTTGTAGTGGTTCTGCACGCAGACGATGGGGCTGATGCGCTGTGCCTCGGCCACCTGGCCCGCATCGACATTGGACAGGCCGATATGGCGCACCAGGCCTTCGCGCTGCAGCTGCACCAAGGTGTCCAGCGGTTCGGCAAGCGACGAGCCGTCCGGGCCGGCCATGCCCGGCGCGCGCAGGTTGACCACGTCGAGCACGTCCAGGCCCAGGTTGCGCAGGTTGTCGTGCACGGCGTTGTGCAATTGCTGTGGCGATGCGGCCGGCAGCCATGACTGGTCGGCGCCGCGCACGAAGCCGATCTTGGTAACGATGGTCAAGCCGTCGCGATAGGGATGCAGCGCCTCGCGGATGATCTGGTTGGTGACGTGCGGGCCGTAAAAGTCCGACGTGTCGATATGGTTGACGCCCAGTTCGATGGCTTCGCGCAGCACGGCGACGGCGGCGGCGCGGTCTTTCGGCGGCCCCCAGACGTGCGGGCCGGCCAGTTGCATGGCGCCGTAGCCGAGGCGGTTGAATCCGATGTCGCAATGGGCGGGCGTGAATTGGTCGCGGGCGGGGGAATACGTGTGCATGGCAGCTCCTGTGTGGTGGTCGAGTAAGGAGCCACCATCGTAAGGCTGATTGCGCTGTATGATAATCGGGTCAATCCAGCACAGGCTGTACTCATTTACGCACAATGAAAGCTTTCCTCATGCATGCAGACAGCCCTTCCATGGCCGACCTGGCCGCCTTTGCCCTGGTGGCCCGGCACCGGGGTTTTCGCCAGGCCGCGCGCGCCAGCGGACAGTCCGCGTCCGCCTTGAGCGAGGCGCTGCGGCGGCTGGAGCAGCAACTGGGCATCCGCCTGCTGGAACGCACGACGCGCAGCGTCACGCCAACGGCGGCCGGTGCGCTGCTGCTGACGCGCTTGCGCCCGGCGCTTGAGGAAGTGAGCAGCGCGCTCGACGTGCTGAACGACTTGCGCGACAGCCCGCGCGGCACCTTGCGCCTGAACGTGCCGGTCAACGCGGCGCGTTTCTTTTTGCAGCCCATGGTCGACCAGTTCCTGCGCGCCTATCCGCAGATCAGGGTCGAGCTGGTGGTCGATAATAATTTTGTCGATGTCGTCGCCAGCGGTTGCGACGCGGGCATCCGTTATGGCGAAAGGCTGGAGCAGGACATGATCGCCATCCCGATCGGCCCGCGCACGCAGCGCTTCGCGGTGGCGGGCGCGCCGTCCTACCTGGCGCAGCGCGGCGTGCCCGCGCATCCGCGCGACCTGCTGCAGCACGCCTGCCTGCTGGGAAAATTCCTCAGCGGTGCGGTGCCACCATGGGAGTTCGAACGGGACGGGCAAAAAGTGAGCGTGGAGCCGGACGGCCCCGTGATCGTCACGCCGACGGCGGCTGATTTTGCGGTCAGCATGGCCATCGCCGGCCATGGCCTCGTGTATCTGTTTGAAGAGTGGCTGCAGCCGTATATCGATGCGGGCCAGCTGCAGCCCGTGCTGGAAGACTGGGCGATGCCCTTTCCCGGCCCGTTTTTATACTATGCGGGCCGGCGCCATCTGCCTGCGCCGCTGCGCACCTTCATCGATTTCGTGCAGGCCAATTTTGCGCAGCTTGCGTAGTTTCCTTACTCCGCCGGATAGCGCTGGCGTAAAAGCTGCAGCATGGCCACGTTCTGTTCCCACGCGTCGCTCACGGGCTGCTGCGTGTATGGCAAGGTTTGCGTGTAGGGCGCGGGACCGAATTCCGGCGTGAACGTCATGCGCTCGGCGCCGGCTGCGTGACGCAGGGCGACGATGGCGTCCCACCAGGCCAGGTGGACATCGAGCGCCTGTTTCGCTTCCGGCGCGCGGAAGTCGGCTAGCTGCGGACCTTGCGCATGGCCCACGCGCGCATGCACGTGACGCACCAGCGGCAGCACTTGCGCCAGGGTCTGCGGCTGGTCTTCCAGCAAGGACTCGCAGGCGCAGCACCAGTGCGACAGGTCGGCCGTCAAGGGCAGCTCGGGATACTGCGCCAGATAGGGCAGCAGCAGCATCGGGTGGCCGGAAAAACGGCTGCGGTGGATTTCATGCACGATGGGCACGCCGTGTTTTGCCGAGATGGCGGCGGCCAGGTCGATCAATTCCGCGTTTTGCGCCTGGCTGTAGTAATCCTTGCCCGTGTGCGTGTTGACCAGCACGGGGCGCGCCAGGCAGGCGTTGTCCAGCAGTTCTGCCAGGGCGGCGCGGTGCAGCTCGAAGTCGCTGTGGAAGACGGTTTCCCACTGCGCGGCGATCAGCTGCAGTCCCGCCTTGGCGATGCGGTCCGTCCATTCCTCGCGCAGGGCGGCGTCCAGCGGCAGCGACATCTCGATGCCGTCGAAACCGGCCGCCAGCACTTTGTCGATGAAGACGTCGGGCGGCAGCGCGTTATTGCCCCAGTGGGCGGCGAAAACCTCGATGCGCATCAGACGAAGCCCCGCACGGGGAAGGAGTCGTCGCGCTGTATCCAGTTGTGGGCAGCATATTCGGTCTGGCCGTCGGTGGCGTGCAAGGTGTAGGCGTGGCGCGAGACGGGCGAGCGGTTTGGCGCGCTGTAGTGGGGCAGCAAGCCGTGGAAGCAGACGAGGGCGCCCGCCTTGACTTCCAAGGGCACGGCCGTGCTGTCGTCGGGCCATGGCGTGGCGTCGAGTTTTTCCACGCGCACGGCGTCGCCGTTGCGGATGAAGCGTTCGCGCAGGGGGCCGCGGTGGCCGCCCGGTTCGGCCCACAGGCAGCCGTTGTCCAGGGTCGCGTCTTCCAGCGCGAACCAGAAGGTGGTCACGCTGATGGGCGTGGTCTCGAAATACGTGGCGTCCTGGTGCCAGCGCACTTCGCCGCCGATGCCGGGCTGCTTGAAGATGTACATCGATTGCCACACCTGCGCATCCGCCAGACCCAGGTCACGCGCCACTGCTGCCAGTTTCGGATCTGCCGAAAAGCTGCGGAAGACGGGATCCAGGTCATGCATGGCGTGGCCGATCTTGTTGATCGACAGGGATTTCGCCTGCTTCAACTGGCCGTCCGGACCGAACGCTTCTTCTTCGAAGAAGCAGCGGATGGTGTTGTCGGAAGCGAGAAAATAATCGTTGGTGTTTTTTGCCTGGTCGCGCGTGGTGAAGATCGACTGGCTGACGCTGGGATCGAATTCGTTGACAATCTGCTCGGCGCGCGCGCGCAGGGCGGCGATGTCGTCCGCACCCTTGAAATCGGGCAGGATGATGTAGCCGTCACGTTGATACTGTTCTTGTTGTTCGATCGTTAGCATGGCGGCGGCTCCGGAAGGTCTATGGAAAGCGCCATTGTAGGATGGGCGAGGGCGGCAAACAATCGCCCAGCGGTTGACAGATTGTCGCCAAAGAGAAGACAATCTTTGACATGGATCAACTAAAAGCGATGGAAATCTTTGTCGAAGTGGCGCGCCAGCGCAGCTTTACGGTGGCCGGCCAGCGCCTGGGCCTGACGCGCGCCATGGTCAGCAAGACCATCATGCAGCTGGAAGAACGCCTGCATGCACGCCTGCTGCACCGCTCCACGCGCGAAGTAAGCTTGACGGACGCGGGCCGCGCCTACCTGGCGCCGTGCATGGCCACCGTCAGCCAGGCGCAGGAAGCGGCGCGCATGGTGGCGCACGTGGCGCAGGCGGGAGCGGGGGCGGAGCTGGCCGGGCCGCTGCGCATCCAGGCGCCGTCGAGTTTCGGCAGCGCGTGGCTGGCCGACGCCGTTGCCCGTTTCAGCCTGCTGCACCCGCAGGTGCAAGCCGAGTTGTTTGTCGACGACGCCCTGCTCGACCCGATACGCCACGGTTTTGATTTGACCATCCGCGTGGGCGGCATCCCGGACAGCAGCGCGCTGGCCATGCGGCCTTTGGCGCCGTGCCGCGCCGTGCTGTGCGCCAGCCCCGCCTACCTGGCGCAATGGGGCGTGCCGCGCACGCCGCAAGAGCTGTTGCAGCACCAGTGCCTGCATTTCAGTCACCTGACCGATGGCACGAACTGGCATTTCCAGCGTGGAGAAGGTGAGTCGCGCGAGGAAGTGAGCGTGCGCGTGCAGGCGGGGTTTACGGCGAATAACGGCCTGGTGCTGCACCAGGCGGCGCAGCGGGGGCTAGGCATCGTCTACAGCACCACCTTCCTCGCCTGGCGCAACCTGCTCGATGGCAGCCTGGTGCCCGTGCTGACGGACTGGGAACTGCCCTTGAATCACTTGAGCGCCCTGTATCCGGCCAGCCGCCAGCCATCGCCCAAGGTGCGCGCGCTGATCGATTTCCTCGTGGCCGAATACCAGCCCGTGCCGCCATGGGACCGCGAGCTGGAAGCGGCAGGTTTTTTCAGCTGAGGTTCAATTGAAAGCGACCGGCTCCACCGTCCACGCGCCATCTGCGTACACGCGCTCGTCGTCCAGGTAGACGGCCTCGGTGACGGCGAAGATGTCGACGTGGTAGCGCGCATCCTTGCGCTTGAATTGCGGTTTCGTGTAGACGCCGTGCTTGGCGCCCAGCGACAGATGGATGCCGCACATGCGCTCATACGTGCCGATGTCGTTGACCAGCTGTTCGCGCGAAAAGGCGCGGTTCATGCCGAAGCCCAGCTCGCGCACCCACACTTCGCCTTCGTGCGCGCGGATGATCTCCAGCATGGCGGTAAATTCCGGCGTGGCGTTTTCCGTGCCCGTGACTCTGCCCTTGTCGATGATCAGGGTGATCGGCGTGTCGGGGCGGTTGACCATGAAGTGCGTGTCGCCAAAAACGAAAATGCGCACGCGCCCGTTCACCGCTTCCAGGTCCTGCGCTTCCGTAAACACTTCGCCCAGGGGGAACTGGCCGCCGATATTGTTCATGCCGCTGTAGTCGCCGATATTGAGCTTGGCCGATTCGAACGGCGAAGCAAAGACCAGCTGCTCGCCGCCGCTGTCGACCATGCCGTGGCGGGCGACGTCGATGCGCGCCTTCAGCGCATGGCCGACGCCGCGATAGTAGGCGGGGTCGTAGGCCAGCGAGGCGATGTAGTGCAACCCCTGCACGCCGGGCATGCGCGACAGGTGCACGTGCTCGATGACTTTCAGGCCCCGCTTGAACAGTTCGATGCGGATGCGGAACGCTTCCAGGCGGAAGCTGGTCGACTGGATCAGCACGACGAGGCTGCCGGCCGGCAGGTCGGCAAACGCGGCCAGCACGGCCTCGGGCGTGACCTCGTCGAAATCGATGAAGGTGGCGTCCGGCAAGGCCTGGCGATACGCTTCCGTCAGCACGACGTTGAGCCAGCTGCGCTTGTCGCAGACGATCAGGGCCGGTTCGTCCGGGCGGTGGCAGATGGCCATGGCCAGCAAGTCGGCCACGTTTTGCGCGGCCACTTCGGTGGCGGCGGCGCTGATGGCGTCGAGCCGGCTGGTGTCATTCTCGGGAAGCGTCATGGTGCGAAGGTGGGGGACGTGAAGTAATCGCAGCATTATAAGGCGATTGCCCCGGACGCCACCATTCCCCATCCGGCGCAGGACGGGCGGCCGCCATGCCGCTGATTATCTTGTGTAGTGCTTTACGGCAATGTATTATTTGATAAACACAGCCTGGCAGCGGCCCGGCGCAGCGGCAAACGCACGCATGCGCAGGGAGTCCGCTTTCAGTGATGCAAGGACAACAAGCCAGCAGGCAATGATTAAGAGTGTGATGTGATGAGCATAATCGGACAAGATATTCCCATGGAGCGGCCGGATACGGATGGGCGCGCCGCCGTCTTCGTTCCCGTCACGGGCGTCAAGGAAGATGTCCTGTTGACCATACGCAAGGGTGCGGCCATCGTCGGCTTTGCCAACCACGACCGCACCATCACCGTGTATTTTGAAAGCAACCGCTTTGACGACCCCGTGCTGGCCAAGTGGGAACACAAGGCGCGCAAGGCCTACGACCGCCTGGTCGACAATGCGCCCACCGTATCGAAACTGACCACCAGTCCCGCCAATTTCGAGCAGATCGGCTATATCAATGGCAAGGGCATCACCATCCGTCGGATGGAAAGCCTGCAGCGCTGGCTTGCGTATTCGGAGGCGATGGATACTTGCCCGGCGACGGATATCATTCCGCGCACGCTTATTGCCAAGGCTGAAAGCGTCAAGGTGTAGGTGTGCATACGGGAGCCAACAATGTTGTCGGATTACGCGGGGATTTGCCCCGCTAATCCGACCTACGCCTGACCTCGCTTCTTACTACACCACGACGATATTTGCCTGCGCCTTGAGCGGGCAGGGTAATGTATCGTCGAAGGTGATTTCGATGGCGCTGGCGACGAACATGCCGCCGATGTGCTGGGCGGCGATTTCCGGCGGCGTGCCGGGCTTGGTCAGGTTGACGTCCTGGGCGAAGACGAAGACTCTCCAGGTGCCGTAGACCTTTTGATCATATTGCAGCAGGGTGCGGTAAGCGCGTTTCAAGTCCAGGCTGCCTGCGTAGACGCCATCGTTGGCGCCCGGGTCGAAGCCCAGGCCGTCGTCGGTCAGCGATTCCACGAAATACAGTCCTTGCGGCGCCTGGAACAGCACGAAGGCGTACAGCTCCGTGCCGCGGAAGACATTGCCATTGTCGCGCTGGAAGCTGGCGCGTATCCACAGCGGTTCGTAGGCCTGCACGACGGCGGGCGTATCCGTTTCCACGGGCCCTGCCACGTGGATGTTGACTTGCGTTTCGGTGACGGCATGCTGGTAGGTGGCGCCCGTGGTGAAGCGTTGATATTCCCAGCTGATGTCGGCCGTGTAGGGCAGGCCCGCGTTCGGCGCTTCGGGCAGCACCCATTTCGCCACCACGCGCTCGGCCAGGGTCAGTTCGCCGGCGGCCGGTGGTGTTGCTTCCTGGCCACGCCAGAACGGGTCCGCGATGTCGGAGCAGGCGACGGCGATGGCGCCCGAGGCGATGGCCGAGGCCACACCGGCCACCGTGAATTCGGGCTGGCCCGAGCCGGCCCCTTCGAGCGAGCAGCAATCGACGCTGGGATCGGTTTCCTCGAAACTGCCGCCCACGCTGAAGCTGGCCTTGCCTGAACCGAGCGCGGCAGCAATGATGGCCACCAGCGCGGCGATGATGGCGATGATGATGGCGAGAACCTTCCACCACGGGTCGGAAAACGGCAGCTCGCCATGCGTGCCTGCGTAGGCGGGATTCGGCGTCCAGACGAGGGTCATGCCGGTCGGCACGATGGGTCCCAGGCCGGGCGGACAGCGGCACTCTTTTCCATCATTACCCGTGCTGCCCCAGCGCTTGCCCGGCAGGTGGCCTTGCGGCTTGGATAGTTCCAGGGTGCCTTCCTCGACCGTGCACGTGTAGGTATTGGTGGCGCTGTCGAAGCGCGTTTGCGACACAAAAATCTGCTGGATCGAGCGGTGCGGCGTGTAGCCGTCCGCCTTGGCGACAAAGCTGACGAGACGCTTGCCGGGCGCCGCATGCTGGAAGTCGGCATCCCACATCACCAGCATGGCCGCGCCGGCGGGAATACTGGCAAAGAAAAAGGTGCGCGCCACGGGCACGATGCCGGGGTCGCCCACGCTTTCCAGGTACACGGTGACATTCGTCAGGGCGCTGCCCGACGTGTTGGTGACGTGGGCGGCGATGCGCAAGCCATAGATGGCATTGTCGAAGATGCCATCGGGCAGCATGATATTGGTGACGGGCTCGATTGCGAACGGCCGCGTCAGCACCTGCAGGGGGGTATCGCTCATGATGCTTGCTCCTCGGGGCTGTGCCGCTCTTGCGCGGGCTCTTGCGCCTGCTCTTGCGTCTGCTCTTTCTCCAGGTCGGTGACGACATACGTGACGCCGCCCATGAGCTTGCCATCCTGGTTCTCCAGCACGCGCAGCAGCGCATACTGGCGTGGCGGCAAGGCTTCGGCGCGCAGGCTCAGGTACACGGCTTGCGCCTGGCCGCGCGGCACTTCCAGCGCCAGCGTTTGCTCGCCGGGCGCATCGCCATTGCAATGGGGCGTGCGCGCCAGGCCCGCTACCAGGCGCGCCTCTTTGGCTGGCTGCCATCGCTCCAGCCCCAGGGTGGCCAGCAGGCGCTCGGGCAGCTCGCCGCCCTGTTCAATCTGCAGTTCCACTTTTTTCGTTGTGCGGGGCAGGGCCGCCACCGCGATGGTCAGCAATTGCGCGCGCCGCGCTGCCAGCACCACGGTGACGTTGCGCTGGGCGATCTGCTCGTGCTGTTTGGGCTGAAAGGGAAAACCGTTGGGCAGGGGATCGGGCAGCGGATTGATGTCGCCCGGGCCGTGGGCCACGGCCAGCAGGCATTCGTGGCCGCCATTGACGATGACGGGAACCCAGGGCACCAGGCACAGCACTTCCTGCGTGGCGCCCGGCGGCAAGTCGGCAAACGCGGAGCCGACCTGCGTGGCGGCGCCGACGGCGATCTGGCCGGAAGGGTCGGCCCAGTAAAAATCCACGCGCACGCCGTTCGAGGCGCTGTCGCCCGTGTTGTGCACGCGGCCCCACAGGTAGTTGCTGGTGCCGGCGATGGGCGCGCCGGGTGGACCATTGGGATCATTGCCCGGCACGACCCAGATATCGGCGCTGTCCCACCAGGGCTGGCCGTCTTCGATGATCAGGTGGGCTGACATGGCGTTCTCCTTGTCCTTGACCGGTGCTTCCAGCTTAGGCCGCGGCGGCGGTGCAGAGATTGATCAGTCTCAAACCTGTTGAATTGCGGCGGCATGTGTTTAGCTGGCCCGAGCTCCTAAGCCCGCAGTCTTCAATTTGTTTTCTGGAAATAAATGATATTGGCGTTGTAGGATGCGCTATTATTTGAAAGATAATTTGAAGTGTTTGATTGCAATTTTATTGATGCCGATTTCATCGGTATGACAAGATAATTTTCCCTGGGACGTAGGGGTGACGTACGAAGAGGTATTTTGTGAAAAAGGAAATTGAATACCAATGCCAGGAATCGACTTGTCAGGCGACATTTCATTGGACTGTGAATTTTTGTCCCTTTTGTGGGACGAAGCAAACGGTTGTCAAGGTGAAGATAATATCACCGAAATTAGAGGTGAAAAACGTTGATGGGAGTACATCGTTACCTAACGATCAGATAAGGATTGCTGCTTCCAAGAAGCAGAGTGATCGCGTGACGAAGGATCGGCCATTGTCAAATCATCTTTTATTGGACGATGGGCAGAAAAACTTCAATATTCATATTGCCGACAGTATTTCAAATTCGTACTGCGATAGCGTCTCGTTTGGCGCTTTGTTGCGATATGGGAAAAATGCCTTGGCTCTAGATATAAGGAGAGTGGAGTCTATTTTGTCGGTGGCTTTGCAACGTTTGAATGTCGTCAATGAAAAAGCACTGTTGGATGAGCTTGATGCACTGCTGCACGTGTTTACAGACACTGAAAAAAAATTAGATAAAAAGAGTCGTGTCGATGCCTTGCAAAGTATCTGTAAACCGCGTCCTGGCGCGATGAAGGGTGTCGATCCAGAGATCGCGGAGCGGTACATTAACGATTTTTGCCGCAAACATAGCGTGATGCAGAGATCAGGTATCTGGGGCTGGAAAATTTTGTAGTGTAGTGGGATTGCAGAGACATGATCTGGTTTGATCGTTCAAATTACAATTTTAAAAAACAGAGGAAAATATGAATCAATCCGATCTCGACTGGTTGAAGAACCGTGTAGCTGCGGCTGTGGATGATGATTTTTATCTGGATCGGGGTGAAGAGCGGCGTATTAAAGAAGAATCCGCTGCACGCGGTATTGTGAGTAGAGAAACAGAGTTGGTCATCCGTGAACAGCTAGATGAGTATTCCGCAGTGTCCGAACGTGCGCTCGTGGAGGAGCTGGACAGGCTACTGCATCAGTTCACTGACAACGACAAGAAGCTGGACCAGAAAGAAGAGCGTCTGGCACTGAGCAAAGTAGTTAATGTGGCCTCAGGCAAACGTGTAGGACTGGATCCACGTGTGGCAGAAGAATATGTGACCAGTTTTTGCAAGGCAAACGGGGCATCGCGTTCAACGGATACAAAAAAATGGCTGGGTTCCCAAGTTGGACTGGCGCTTGTTGCCGTTGCAGTTGTTGGTGCTGTCATATTCTTTGCGACTCGGCCGCCGAAGGATGCAACTCCTGTCGTATTGGCACAAGCCAAGGAGAGCCGAGCCGTCGACACAAAGGCGATTAAGCTCAATGAAAATGATCGTTCTGAAATCGATGATCAGTTGCGTCGTGCCTCCCTTTACATTGAGAAAGCTCAATACACTGATCCGCCGGAAAGTTCGGCGAAGGCTTCGCTCGATCAAATTCGCCAGATTGACCCTGAGGGGCAGTATCGTGGTGAGGAGGTGAAAGGGCTTGCGAGTAAGATAGTCGATCATTACATCAAACTGGCTGAAAAAAGTGCTGCATCAAATGATCTTGGGGCGGCCGCCAAATGGTTGGCACGTGCGAAGCTGCTGAACCGGGATCGTGAGGTAATATTGGAAAAGGAACGAGCACTAGGGCTGGTGAAGGCGGAGCGTTAAGTCTGCGCTATCTCCGCCAGCAGAGATAAGCAGAGCTCGCACAACGGATGGGGCATTCGACATGATCGTATGCCCTGCCTTGTTGCATGAGCAGCAAAGGTTGGAATGTGTCTGAAAAAGTAAACGAAGTTTGTATCAGAGCCGCTTGCGGCCGGACCTTGCCGCTGCGCGTGGTGCATTGCCCGTTTTGCGGCGCGCGCCAGGTGGCGCAAGCGCCTGTTCTGGAGAAAACCATAGCGCCGCCCCCCGTGCCGCGCATGCCGCCGCCGGTGCCCGTCGCTCCGCCCATACCGCAGCCAGCTGCCGCCCCTGCTCCCCAGCCTGTCCCTCCATCGCCACCGCCACCGCCAGCGCCGGCCGCGCCAGCCAAGGCGCCGCCGGCCAAGCCTGCCACCAGGGGTTCGGTGCCGCCGCCGCGCCCGCCCGTACGCTTGCGCACGTGGATCGCGGCGGCAGTGGTGCTGACCGGTATCTGGTTCTTCAACAAACCGGCCGACAAGCCGGCCAGCGTGGGGGAACAGGTCGAGGCCGCCACTGCGCTGGCGGCGCAGTGCGACCTGGACGGGGCGCGCAGCGCGCTGGCCGTGCTGAAAAGCGCCAAGGCACCCGCCGCGCAGATCAAGCGCTTGCAGGCGAGCATCACCAAGTCCGCGGCGACCTGCGACAAGCAACAGCAGCGGGCGCAGGCGTGGCTGGCGCTGCAGGGCAGCGTCAACCAGGCGCTGGACGCAGGCAAGCCGGACGTTGCCGCCACGCGCCTGGCCGTCTATGTAAAACGCTGGGGCGACGATCCCGACACCCTGGAACTCGACGCCAGGGTGAAGGTGGCGCAGGCGAGCGCCCAGCTCGACCTGGCCGACGTCTGCCTGGCCAGGAGCGACCGGGTCTGCCTGGAAAACAGCCTGATCGCCGCCGAGCGCTACAAGCGGCCGGAACTGGCGGCGCGCACGCAGACGCTGCGTACGGCGCTGTCGCAATTGCTCGAACATTCGTTGCTGGATGCGGCCCCGGTCCAGGGCCAGTAGCGCAAAGCAGTGTCCCTGTCATGCCCGTGTGGCGGGGGAAAGGCGCCGTGAAAAATATCAAGATACCATTGCTTACAACTACGCCACAAAAGCGTGTTTTTATGTGCGTTAGCGAACGCTAGAAAATTTTAGGCCGGTGTATATTGCAAACTGATCTGTGTCTTTTGATAACAATGAAAGGGAATATCATGAAAGTAAGCAAAAATTGGATGACCGTGTGCGCCGCCGGGATGATGGTTGTGGCACTGGCTGCCTGCCAGAAGAAGGATGATGTCGCTGCCGGTCCTGCTGAACAAGCTGGCCAGAAGATCGATGCGGCCGCTGCCAAAGCTGAAGCCGACATCAAGGCCGCCGCTACCAAAGCCGATGCTGCCGTGAGCCAGGCCGCTGCCGATACGGGCGCCAAGATGGACCAGGTTGCCGCTGACGCCGACAGGAAAATGAGCGAAGCGGCCGATGCCGTCGGCAAGAAAGTGGAAAAAGCCGGCGAAAAGATGCAGGACGCCGCGCACAAGTAATCTCGCCAGGGCCGGCCAGCGCCGGCCCGGTTCCCGCAGTTGCCGTCAGGTGATGGCAGCTGCGGCGACGCCATCGCTGGCCTGGTTTGCTTGCGTCACCGTCTTTTCCATCCCGTCCGTTCCCCCCAGCACCACGCTAAAATCGACAAAGCCGTCGCGCCACGCGCGTTCCAGGTCTTGCTCCACCGCTTCCAGGGTCGTTCTTTCTACCTGCTGAAAACCGCGCAAGCCATACGCCCGGTTGCGCCCGTGCGCCTTGGCCAGGTAGAGCGCCATGTCGATCAGGTTGACGCTGCGCTCCCACGTGAGCGGCCGTCCCAGCGGCGCCAGCGGATAGGGCGCAAAGCCCACGGACACGTGCACCTGGATGGTTTGTCCCTGGTAGTGGATGTTTTGCGCTGCCATGCCGTTGAGGATGCGCCGTGCAATATCGTCGAGCCCGTCGCGTGCGACGGCCGGCAGGAAGGCGAGGAATTCCTCGCCGCCCCAGCGCACGATCATATCCGTTTCGCGCAACACCTCGTGCAAGGTTTCGGCGATCGTCGTCAGCACAAGGTCGCCCGCCGCATGGCCGTAACGGTCGTTGATGTGCTTGAAATGGTCGACGTCGAGCAGGAACAGCGCACCGACGACATCGGCGCCGCCATAGGATGGTTGCGGCTTGCCCGCATGGCTGCGCATGAATTCCTGGAAATGCCGGCGGTTGTACAGGGACGTCAGCGGGTCGCGCGAACTCTGGCGCTTGAGTTCCTGGTTTTTCACCTTCAGCTGCACGTTCGCGTGGCGCACCTTGCGGTACAGCAAGCCGACGATGACGGACGCCATGGCCAGTACCAGCGCCAGCAGCCACCATACACGCTGCTGCAGGCGGCGGTTGTCGATTTCCGTGCTCTTCAGCTGATTCTCGCGGCTCAGCAGCTCGATCTGGCGCTGTTTCTTTTCCGCCTCATACTTTTCTTGCAGCTCATACACGGCCTTTTGCCGCTGCTTTTCGAACAGCTGGTTCGAGATGCCCCGCTCGCGGTGGTAGGCCGTCACGGCGCCGCGCATGTCGCCCGCCTTTTCCAGCGCCATGCCGTATTCCAGCAGCACGGCCTGCATGTCCGGCTGGTTGGCCGTGCGTTCGTAGTAGGCCAGGCCCGTGGCCACGCTTTGCTTGCCTTCCTGCAAGCGTCCCTGGCCGATCAGCGCCTGGCCGATGTTCAGGCGCGCCGTCGCTTCCACCTGTTCATTGTTGACCAGGCGCGCCGCCGTGATGGCTTCATTCGCATAGCGCAGGGCGCGCGCGTAATCGCCTTCCTTCAGGTAGCTGTCCGACAGATTGACGAGGGTCACGGCCACCATGCCGCGCGCGCCCAGCTGGCGTTCCAGCGCCAGGGCCGCCAGCAGGGCGCGCTGGCCCCGCTGCGGCTGCTGCGCGTCGAGCGCCAGCCCGTATTCCGTATTCTTTGCCTGCGCCATGCGGCCTGGCGATGCCAGCGTGCCTGACACGGCCAGCAATTCGTCGAGCACCTCGAAGCCCTTGTCGTATTCGCGCATCTGCGTGTACAGCAGGGTGAGGGCATTCAGGGCGGCGGCCAGGCTGGAAGGGGAATTGCTCTGGCGCGCCAGGTCGACGGCCGCCTGCAGCTTGGCCAGCGCAAACGGGAAATTGCCTTCCTCGGCCCAGGACTGGCCCGCGCTGATGGTGGCCTGCACGCGCACGGGCAAGTCGTCGGTGCGGTTGGCGATGCGTTCGGCCTCGAAGGCCAGCAGGTGCGAGGCGCGGCGCTCGTTCATGGCGAACGTGACATAGGCTTTGCAGAGCATGCCTTTCGCCAGCGCCACGTCGCTCTTGTTCAGGCGGGCGTAGGCGATCAGCTCCTCGGCCAGCTGCATGGCGAGGTCGTTCTGCCCCAGACGCATGCGGACGGTACTCAGCTGTGTCAGGAATTCCGCGCGCACGGGCAGGGGCGCGCTGCGCGCCTGCGTTTCCACCTCCTGCAGGCGCTGCAGGGCGCGCGCGGGCACGAAGCGGCCATCTTCGCGCACGGCGGCAATATGCTGCTCCAGCTTGCTGACCTGGGCATGGGCGGCGGGCGGCAGCATGCAGGCCAGTACCAGCAGCCAATGCGCCTTTCGCCATGATGCCCGTCTCTGTCTGCCTGCCAACGTCCCGCTCCCGCAATGACCACCTGTCTGTAACAGATTATATTCTGTTGCAATCAAGAAATATCATGCGGTGCGCAGAAATTTGCGAAAGTGCACACGGCAGGCATTGACAAGGCGCGCTTACTGCGCCAGCTGCTGCAGCAGGTACAGGCGCTGGTACAGGCCGCCTTCTATCTGCATCAGGGCGTCGTGCGGCCCCGCTTCCGTGATGCGGCCATGGTTCAGCACGATGATACGGTCGGCTTCGCGGATGGTCGACAGGCGGTGGGCGATGGCGATGATGGTGACCTTGCCGCGCAATTCATTGAGGGCCAGCTGCACGATCTGCTCCGTCTGGCTATCGATGCGCGACGTCGCTTCGTCCAGCAGCAAGATGCGCGGCTGGCCGGCCAGCGCGCGGGCAATGGCGATCAGCTGCTTTTGCCCCGACGACAGGCGTGAGCCGCCTTCGCCCAGCGGCGTGTCGTAGCCATGCTCCAGCGCGGCGATGAAGTCGTGCGCATGCGCGGCGCGCGCAGCCGTCTCGATCTGCGCCTGCGTGTAGCCGCGGCCCATGTCGATGTTTTCGCGCGCCGAGGCGGCCAGCAGGAAGGGGTCTTGCGGCACCAGGCCCACGTCGGCGCGGAAGTGCTCGTTGTCGATGCTGTCGAGGGCCACGCCATTGATGGCGATGCTGCCCTGCGTGACGGGATAAAAGCGCAGCAGCAAGGAGAGCAAGGTCGACTTGCCGCTGCCCGTGTGGCCGACGATGCCAAAGAACGCTCCTTGCGGTATCGACAGCGACAGGTCGTGCAGCACGGGCTGGTTTTCCACGTAGGCGAACGTCAGGTTCTGGATGTCCACGGCGGGCAGGTCGCTGTCCGCTTTCGTCTGCCGCAGGGCCGGTGTTTCCCTGCCCTGTGCATGTTCGAGCGCCTGCGCTTCGTCCAGCAGGGCCGAGACGCGCGCCGTCGCCACCACCGACTGCTGCAGCTGGCTGAACTGCATGGTGATCTGGATCAGCGGTTCAATCACGCGCGCGATGTAGCTGATGAACGCATACAGCACGCCCACTTCCACGGCGCCCATCTCGCGCCGGCCGAAGCTGAAGATGACGACGGCCAGCAGCACGATATTGAGCATGTCGAGCGCGGGGCGCAGCAGCCAGGCGTTGGCGCGCAATTCCTGCATGCGCGCCGTGTAGTGGTCCTGGTTGATGCCCGTGAAGCGCGCGCCGAAGCGCTTTTCCGCGTTATTCGCCTGCAGCACGCTCATGCCGCCGATCGATTCGGCGATCTGGCCATTGATCTCGCTGCGCAGGGCGCGCGCGCGCGTGACGGCCGGCGCGCTCCAGCGCTGGTACAGGAAGACGATGACCAGCACGGCCGGCAGCAGGGCCAGCACGATCAGCATCAAGCGCCAGTCGAGGAAGGCCATGGCGGCCATGGTGCCGACCAGGACGATGGAGCTGTCGAGGATGACGAACAGCACCTGCACGTACAGGGACTTGACCGCCTCCGTGTCGTTGGTGACCCGGCTGACCAGCTGGCCCGTGATGGCGCGGTCGAAAAAACTCATCGGCAGGCGCAGCACGTGCTGGTAAACGGTTTCGCGCAGGCGCTGCACCGAGCGCATGGCCAGGCCGGACAGGCGTACCAGCTGCAAATAGCGCAGGCCGGAAGCGACCCAGCCCGTCAGCAGGCAGCCGCCCAGCAGCAATGACATGCGCGTCCAGTCGAGGTTGCGCGGCAGCAGATGCTGGTCGATCAGGGCCTTGCCCAGGATCGGTCCCGTCACTTCCAGGGCGGCGGCGAGGATCAGCCAGAACGTGGCCCAGTATAAATGGCGCAGGTCGGGCGCGGCGGCGCGGCGCAGCAGGCCGATGGCTTGCGCGGCCTGGCGGCGCACGGATTGCGTGGCGTTGGCTTGGTCGGTCTTAGATGGCATCGAGGCTGGCTTCCAGTTGTTGATAGCGCCACTGGCTGGCATACCAGCCGTCGCGCTGCATCAGCGCGTCGTGGTTGCCCGTTTCCGTGACGTGGCCGTCGCGCAGCACCAGAATCAGGTCGGCGTTGACGACGGCGCTCAGGCGGTGGCTGGCGATGATGGCGCTGCGCTCGGGACGGCGTGCGCGCAGTTCTTCCAGGTGCTGCAGGATGCGCGTCTCCGTGCCCGTGTCGACGGCGGACAAGGCATCGTCGAGCAGCAGCAAGCCGTTGTCGGCCAGCAGCGCGCGGGCGATCGCCACGCGCTGGCGCTGGCCGCCGGACAGGGTGATGCCCTTTTCACCCACGTGCGTCTGATAACCGTCCGGGAACTGCAAAATATCGGCGTGGATGTCGGCCAGCTGCGCCGCCCGTTCCACGTCCTCGCGCGTGGCGCCGGGGCGGGCCAGGGCGATATTGTCGGCGATGCTGGCGGAGAATAAAAACGACTCCTGCGGCACCCAGCTGATGGCCGCGCGCAGCGCGTGCAGGGTGTAGGCGTCGAGCGCCTCGCCATTCCACGTGGCCGTGCCCGATTGCGGCGTGACCTGGCGCAGCAGCACGCGCAGCAGGGTCGACTTGCCGCTGCCCGTCGGGCCCACCAGACCCAGGGTCTGGCCCGGTTGCAAACGCAGCGAAATGCCGGAGAGGGCCGGCGCCGTCTGGCCCGCGTAGGCGAAGCCGACGTCCTGCAGTTGCAGGGGGCCGGGCGTCAGCGTATCAATCGTGCCATGGTCGTCGATGGCCAGCGGCGCGTCTAACATGGGTTGCAAGCGCTGCCAGGCGGCGCGGCCCCGTTCGATCAGCGAGAGCACCCAGCCGGCGGCGAACATGGGCCAGATCAGCTGGCCCAGGTACATGGAAAAACTCGTCAGCGCGCCGATGGTCAGCTGGTCTTGCCACACGAGGTAGCCGCCCAGGCCCAGGGTCAGCGCCGTGGCGGCCGTCAGTGTCAGGCCGACGGCCGGTTCGTACGCCGCTTCCCAGCGCTGCGCCGTCAGGCTGGCGTTGGCCGCGTGGCCGGCCAGGGTGGAGAACTGCTTGCTGCTGCGCTCTTCCAGGCCCAGCGCGCGCAAGGTGCGCACGCCCGACAAGGACTCTTGCACATGGTCGTTCAGCGCGGAAAAGCGCTTTAAGGAATCCGTCGACGCCGTGTGGATATGGCTGGAGATGCGCCAGAAGGCCAGTCCCATCAACGGGAAGGGCAGGAGGGCGATGCAGGCCAGACGCCAGTCCACGCCCAGCAGCATGATGCCCAGCACCATCAGCAAGGTCAGTGTGCCGTCGAAGCCGGCCAGCATGGCTTCGCCGGCGGCCATTTCGATGGCGTCGATGTCGTTTGTCGCCAGCGCCATCAGGTCGCCCGTGCGCTGGTTCTGGTAAAACGACGCGCCCTGCTGCGACATGCGCGTGTAGAAGCGCGTGCGCAGCATCACGCCCAGCTGGTAGGCGGCCTTGAACAGGGTGATGCGCCAGCCCACGCGCAGGAAATAGATGACGACGCCGACGGCGAGCAGGGTCAGCAGCTCAAGCCACAGTTCGGCCGCCGTCATGCGGTGCGCGGCCAGTGCGTCGATGATGGCGCCCACGCGGCGCGGGATCCAGACGGTCAGTGTTGCCACGCCTGTCAGCATGACGGCAGCGGCGGCATACGCCGGCCAATGCTGACGCACGAAGCCGGCGATGAGCCTCGATAAACTCATGGTTACCTTTTGTTTTTAGTAATGGGGTGTCGCGGGGCGGAAGGACGGGCACGCGGACGGAAAGTACGCGTAGGATACAACAAGGCGGAAAAGCGCGCTGTGGACGGGCACGCAAAAAACGGGCCGTAGCCCGTTGTTTTGCTGCGTCAGTGGCGTGCGCGAGGCTTACTTGCGGCCGCTGCCGCTGCCTTTGCCACCACCCAGCATGTCGAGCTGTTTCGATGGCGTGCCCTTGGGCGCAACCTTGGCTGTCGGCTTGGCGGCTGGCGCTGGCGCGTGCTTGACGGCGGCCTTGGCAACGGTCTTGCCGGCGGCGCTGGCCGGCTTGGCGGCCGGTTTGCTCGAAGGAACTGGTTTGGCGGCCGGTTTGGCCGGTGCTGGCGCGGCGGCTTTCGCTGGCGCAGGTGCAGGTGCGGGCTTGGCCGCTTCCGGCTTGGCTGCCGGTTTGGCCGCCGGCTTGACTTCCACGGCTTTCACTGCTGGCTTGTCGGCAACCTTCTCGGCAACCTTGGCAGGCGCCGCCGCTGGCTTGGCTGCCGGTGCGGCGACAGGGGCAGGCGCGGGCGCCGCCTTGGCGACGGGCTTGGCCACTTCGGCAGGCTTGGCGGCAACGGGCGCTGGCGCCGCTGCTGGCGCTGGCGCAGCAAGGGGAGCGGCAGGTGCCGGTGCGGTGGCGACAGGAGCTGGGGCGGGTGCGGCAACAGGGGCGGCCGCATCGAGGCGATCCTTGGCCGAAGCCAGCAATTCAGCCTGGGTGCTCGAGGCGATGCCGAACAGCTGGCGGCTGTAGGCCAGCACGCTCTCGATGTTCGGTTGTGCCTGGCTGCTGCTGTAGCTGAAGAAGTCGCGCGGGTCCTGCGTTTCCAGCAGGTGCTGCGCCGTTTCCGCCGTCTGCGAGATGGCGGCCTTGCCGGCGTTCAGGTTCAACGCGATGATTTTCTCGGCGCTTTCAAAGACTTTGCTGGTGAGGGTGCTGAAGATTTGCAGCTGGCTTTCCAGTTGCGACTTGGCGGCGCTGGAAAATTGTTCAGGAAGCGGAAACATATTTACTCCTTTGTACGGATTAAAATGCTGGCAAAACGCTCTGCAAAATCCCGAAAACCAGAGTTGGCCGCGTTTTGTAAAGTGGGTAGCGCGCGAATAGACTGTTTATGATGCAACGCAATATGAATATTCTAGCGGTGATTCGAGTTAGTTGAAAGCTATTTTCTCAAGGGCGTGCGCCGCAGGCTTGCCGCATTTAGGCGCCCGGCAGCATTTGCCGGAAGTTTGCGCGCGCGCAAAGCGTTGTCAGGGAATCTATGGCTACGCTTTTGCCAGTGACTATATTCTTGCACTGCAGCATCCTTGAAGCGATAAGCTGACAATGCACTGGAAGCGCCAGATACCGTAGTCAACCGAAGGAGTGTCCGCATGGACCTAGTCATCCGCAATGCCAGCCTGCCCGACGGGCGCCGCGCCATCGATATCGCCATCGAGGGCGGCCGCATCGCCGCCGTCGGCCCCGCCTTGCCCGTGACGGGCGCGCAAGAGATCGACGCCGCCGGCGACCTCGTCACGCCGCCGTTCGTCGACGCCCACTTCCACATGGACGCCACGCTCAGCTACGGCTTGCCGCGCGTGAACGCTTCCGGCACCCTGCTCGAAGGCATCGCCCTGTGGGGAGAATTGAAACCGCAACTGACGCAGGACGCGCTGGTGGCGCGGGCCCTGCAGTATTGCGACTGGGCCGTGGCGCGCGGCTTGCTGGCCATCCGTTCGCACGTGGATATTTGCGACCCGCGCCTGCTGGCCGTCGAAGCGCTGCTCGACGTCAAGCGGCAAGTGGCGCCGTATCTCGATTTGCAACTGGTGGCCTTCCCGCAGGATGGCATCCTGCGCAGTCCCGGCGCCTTCGATAATTTAAAACGCGCGATTGCCATGGGCGTCGACGTGGTGGGCGGCATCCCGCATTTCGAGCGCACCATGGCCGACGGCGCGGAATCCGTGCGCCTGCTGTGCGAATTTGCCTGCGAACGGGGCCTGATGGTCGACATGCATTGCGACGAGTCGGACGACCCGCTGTCGCGCCACATCGAAACCCTGGCCTTCCACAGCCAGCGCCTCGGCATGCAGGGCAGGGTGACGGGTTCGCACCTGACGTCGATGCATTCGATGGACAATTATTATGTGAGCAAGCTGCTGCCGCTGATCCGCGAGGCGGGCGTGGCGGCCATCGCCAATCCCCTCATCAACATCACCCTGCAGGCGCGCCACGATACGTATCCGAAGCGGCGCGGCATGACGCGCGTGCCCGAGATGCTGGCTGCCGGCATCCCCGTCGCCTTTGGCCACGACTGCGTGATGGATCCGTGGTACAGCCTCGGTTCGGGCGACATGCTGGAAGTGGCGCACATGGGCTTGCACGTGGCGCAGATGACGGGCCAGCAAGCGATGCACGAGTGCTTCCTCGCCGTCACCGAGACGCCGGCGCGCATCCTGGGCCTCGATGGCTACGGCATCGCGCCCGGCTGCCATGCGGACTTGCTGATCCTCGATTGCGGCAGCACCGTGGAAGCGCTGCGTCTGCGCGCGGCGCGGCGCCTGGTGCTGCGGCGCGGGAAAGTCGTCAGCGAAGCGCCGCGCGCGCAATCGCGCCTGCACCTGCCGGGGCGTCCGGACAGTGTGAACTTCCGCCTGGGCCGCTGATACAATCAGCCATCACTTGTTATCGGGAGCACCGACTTGAAAGAAATTGATATCCGCCCGGCCAGCGAAGCCGACTTCGACGCCATGTGGGACATCTTCCACACCCTGGTGGCCGCCGGCGACACCTATTCCTTCCCCGCCGACACGACGCGCGAAGAATGCCACGCCTACTGGTTCGGCCCCGGCGTGCAAAGCTTCGTCGCCATGATGGGCACGGAGCGCCTGCTGGGCATGTACAAGCTGGTGGCGAACCAGCCGGGCCATGGATCGCACGTGGCCAATGCATCGTTCATGGTCGATCCGGCCGCGCAGGGCGTCGGCGTGGGCCGCATGCTGGGTGTGCACTGCATGGAAGAAGCGCGCCGCGCGGGCTACCTGGCGATGCAGTTCAACTTCGTCGTCAGCACCAACCTGGCCGCCGTCACGCTGTGGAAAAAGCTGGGCTTCACGGTCGTCGCCACCCTGCCGCTGGCCTACCGCCACGCGCAGCTGGGCTATGTCGACGCCTACGTGATGTACCAGTTGCTGACCGACCCGATGCAGTGGCCGGCATGAGCGGCGCCGCGACAGAGCCGATGACCGTGATCGAGACGCCCCGTCTGCGCCTGCGCACCGCCACCCTGGACGACGCGGCCTTCTACATGGAGCTGGTGAACGACCCGTCGTGGATCGCCAACATCGGCCAGCGCAACATCCACACACTGGAGGCGGCCCGCGCCGCGCTGGAAACGGGACCCATGGCGCAGTTCCGCGCGCATGGTTATTCGCTGTACATCGTCGAGCGCCGCAGCGACGGCGCGCCCGTGGGCATGGCCGGCCTGGTGCGCCGCGACAGCCTGCCCGGCCCCGATATTGGCTATGCCGTGCGTCCCGCCTACTGGGGCCAGGGCTATGCCTGGGAGGCGACGGCGGCCATCGTGCAGCATGCGCAGCAGGTGCTGCGCCTGCGCACCCTGTACGGCATCACCTCGCAGCAAAACCAGGCATCGATCAATCTGCTCAACAAGCTGGGGCTGCGCTTCGAACGTTTCTCGCGCCTGCCGCCCGAGGGCCGGGAGACGAATATCTACCGCAAGGATTTTCGCCTGGATTGACGCGGCAAATACGTACCGGAAAAGTGAAAAATAGTATTTAAAATCTGGCCGTTTTTGTAGTGGTGGCGCGCGGTCTTTGTTTTTATAGTTGGCATACCGGTGGAAAACCGCCGGACTATAAAAATGGAGACGTGTTATGAAAATCATGACTGCTGTTGCATGGGGCGCCCTCATGTCCGCCGGGTTTGCAGACGCCTCGGCGCAAAGCTGCTCGGTGCCCGTGCTCAAAGTGCTGGCGCAAAAAAGCCTGGGCCTGACGGTGATGGAAAAGACCCTCGCCGAGTATGAAAAGAAAAGCGGCACCAAGGTACAAATCAGCTATTTCGGCGAAAACGACCGCCGCTCGAAAGCCCGCCTCGACGCCTCCACCAAGGCCGGCTCCTACCAGGTCTATTACATCGACGAAGCCAACGTGGCTGAATTTGCCACGGCCGGCTGGGTCCTCCCGCTGCTCAAATACCTGCCCAAGGAGGCCGATTACGAGGACTTCCTGCCGGGCCGCCGCGCCGTCGCCTCGTACAAGGGCGTGGCGTATTTCGCCCCCCTGATCGGCGGCAGCGACTTCCTGTTCTACCGCCGCGACTTGCTGGAAAAGGCCGGCATCGCCGTGCCGAAGACGCTCGACGAACTGGTCGCCGCCGTCAAGAAAATGAACAGCCCGCCGAATGTGTACGGCTGGGCGGCGCGGGGGCAGCGTGGCTCGGGCATGAATGTCTGGCGCTGGTCGCCGTTCATGCTGGCCGCCGGCGGCAAGTGGGAAAAGGACGGCGTACCCACCTTCAATTCGCCGCAGGCCGTGAAGGCCACGACCCTGTACCGCGACCTGTTCAAGTATTCGCCGCCGGGCGGCGCCACCTACGACTGGAGCAATGCGCTCGAAGCGTTCAGGTCGGGCAAGGTGGCCTTCATGATTGAGTCGACGCCGTTTGCCGACTGGATGGAAGACCCTAAGAAATCCTCGGTGGTCGACAAGGTCGGCTACGTGCGCCCGCCCGCGCCGCTGGCGTCTGCCGCCTACGGCCATGGCCTGGCCATCTCCGCCACGGGCGCCAGGGATGAATGCACGCGCCAGGCGGCTGGCAAGTTCATCGCTTTCGCCACGGGCAAGGAGCAGGAGCAGGCGCGCCTGAAGGACAACGTCTTCAGCGACTACAACCGCACCAGCACCATCAACAGCGACTACTTCCGCAAGCACGTCAAGCCGCAGATCCAGGCGGGCCTGACGGACACCACGCCCGTCTCGCGCGTCACCATCTGGCCTAGTCCCGAGTGGCCGGATATCGGCGACAACCTGGGCGTCGTGCTCGAAGAAGTCTTTACGGGCACACGCGGCGACGTGCAAAGCGCGCTCGATGAGGCGAATGAGTATGCGACCGAGGTGATGCAGCGGGCTAGCAAACGCAAATAAGGCGTATCGCCGTTTCACCCAACGGCGGAAGTGCCGGGGTCAGACCCGTCGGGTCTGACCCCGGATTTACGCTAACGAGCCTGAAAGCCTATTTTATGCCGCACTCCATCCATAAAAAACGCCACACCTGGCTGCCAGCCGTCTTTCTGACCTTGCCGCTGCTGGTCCTGCTGGTACTGGGCCTGGTGCCCAGTATCGCCGCCATCAACCTGGCCCTGCAAAACCGCGTGCTGCGCTACAGCGACAGCGAGTACGTCGGCTTTGCCAATTTTCTCCGCCTGTTCGGCGACCGCCGCTTCGTCAATGCCGTGCAAGTGTCGGCCATCTGGGAAGTGGTCACCGTGGCCGGCTCGCTGATCGTCGGCGTGCTGCTGGCCGTGTTCCTGTTCGAAAAAGTGAAGGGCCGCACGCGTGATCTTCTCGCGCTGCTCTTGATCGTGCCAGTGCTGCTGCCGCGCGTGTCGGCCGCCTTCATTTGGAAGTTCATGTATTCGCCGCTGATGGGCATCCTCAACTGGCTGCTCGAATGCGTCGGCCTGGGCGGCACGGCCCTGCTGTCCGATCCCGCCACGGCCCTGTATGCGGTGGCGCTGGTCGATATCTGGCAGTGGGGCCTGTTCTTCGGCGCCGTCATCCTGAAGCTGCTGGAAACCCTGCCCGGCGAACCGCTGGAAGCGGCGCGCCTCGATTACGCCAGCACGCTCCAGGTGTATGCGTACATCGCGCTGCCGATGCTGAAGGTGCCCATCATGAGCCTCGTGTTCATCAAGATGGTCGAGTCGCTGCGCTCGTTCGACCTGATCTACGTGATGACCAAAGGCGGCCCCGGCATTTCCACGGAAACCCTGGACATGTACGCGTATGCGCAGGGCATCGGCCTGATGGGCAAGGTGTCGTATGCGTCCAGCATGGCCGTGCTGATGATGCTGGCCACGACAGTAATATTCACCCTGCTCTGGAAGCGAGTCGCCAAATGGGAAAACTGACTATCCGGCGCGGCGTGGACCATGCCGCCACCACTACCATCACCACCGTGATTATCCTGGTGGCGCTGTTCCCCATCCTGTGGGCCGTGCTCAATTCCTTCAAGGAGCTGATGGACATCGTCACGCCCGTGCCGCGCTTTTTCTTCAGCCCGACCCTGGCCAACTACAAGCAGGTGCTGGCCAGTCCGGAAGTGCTGACGGGCCTGGGCAACAGCGTGGCCATCGTCGGCGTGGCCGTGCTGCTGGGCGCCGTGCTGGGCGTGCCGGCCGCGTATGCGATCGCCCGCTATCCGATCCCGGCCAAGAAGGATATCCAGTTCTTCCTGCTGTCGCTGCGCTTTTTGCCGCCCGTCGCCGTCGCCATTCCCTTGATCTCGATCTGGATCGACCTGGGCCTGTACGACTCGCGCCTGTCGATGGTGGTGACGTATCTGCTGGTGACCCTGTCGACCATCATCTGGCTGTCGATTCCCGCCTTTGCCCGCATTCCGAAAGAGATCGAGGAAGCGGCGGCGCTCGACGGCTACGGCCCCTATCAGGTGTTCTGGCACGTGGCCCTGCCGGTGGCGTCGAAAACCCTGATGGGTGGCATCGTCTTCAGCTTCGTGCTGGTCTGGAATGAACTGATGATCGCGCTGGCGCTCACCTCCTCGAAAAGCATGACATTACCCGTGGTGGCGTCGGCCTTCACCTCGATGGGCCAGGAAGTGCCGTGGGGCGTGGTGAACGCTTCCACCGTGCTGCTGGCGCTGCCGCCGCTGCTGTTCGTCGGCATCCTGGGACGGCTGCTCAACTCCATGCTCAAACATAAATAAGGAATTCATCATGCAAGCTCTCGTACTGGAACAAGCGCATTCCATCACCTTGCGCGACATCGACCTGCCGCTGGCCGTCGGTCCGCGCGACGTGAAAATCAAGATTCATACCGTGGGTATCTGCGGCAGCGACGTGCATTACTTCAAACACGGCAAGATCGGCCCCTTCGCCGTCGAAGCGCCGATGGTGCTCGGTCACGAGGCGTCCGGCGTGGTGGCGGAAGTGGGCGATGAAGTGACGCACCTGAAGGTGGGTGACCGGGTCTGCATGGAGCCGGGCGTGCCGCAGTTCGATTCGCCGGCCACCATGCGCGGCCTGTACAACCTGGACCCCGCCGTGCGCTTTTGGGCCACGCCGCCCATCCACGGTTGCCTCACGCCGTATGTCGTGCATCCGGCCGCCTTTACCTTCAAGCTGCCCGATAACGTCAGCTTCGGTGAAGGCGCCATCGTCGAACCGCTGGCCATCGGCCTGCAGGCGGCGAAGAAGGCGGCCATCAAGCCCGGTGACGTGGCCGTGGTGATCGGCGCCGGCACCATCGGCGCCATGAATGCGCTGGCCGCGCTGGCGGGCGGCTGCTCGCGCGTGATCCTGGCCGACCTGGTGCCGGAAAAACTGGCCCTGTTCGCCGATAACCGCGCCGTGACCACGGTCGACGTGCGCCAGGCCAGCCTGGCGGAGACTGTGCGCGACTTGACGGACGGCTGGGGCGCCGACATCGTTTTCGAGGCCAGCGGCAGCATGCGCGCCTACGACAACATCGTCGACTTGCTGTGCCCGAACGGCTGCCTGGTGCTGGTCGGCATGCCGCCGGATAAGGTACCTTTGGATATCGTCGCCATCCAGGCCAAAGAAGTACGCATCGAATCGGTGTTCCGCTACGCGAACATCTTCCCGCGCGCCATCGCGCTGCTGGCCTCGGGCAAGATCGACGTCAAGCCCTTCATTTCGCGCACCTTCGGTTTTGCCGACGGCGTGCAGGCGTTCGAGGAAGCGGCCAAGGGCCACCCGCGCGACGTCA
Organism: Janthinobacterium rivuli; assembly: GCF_029690045.1. Classification (NCBI taxonomy): domain Bacteria; kingdom Pseudomonadati; phylum Pseudomonadota; class Betaproteobacteria; order Burkholderiales; family Oxalobacteraceae; genus Janthinobacterium; species Janthinobacterium rivuli. The sequence goes on along the minus strand of NZ_CP121464.1, from coordinate 5,457,165 downwards.
AGATCCAGATTGAACTGGCAGGAGACTGATCATGGCAAATATCACCTGCAGGCAGCTGCACAAGACGTATGACGAGAAGACGGCCGTGCTGCAGCCGTTCGACCTGGAAATCGATGACGGCGAGTTCATCGTCCTGCTGGGGCCATCGGGCTGCGGCAAGTCGACCCTGCTGCGCATGATCGCGGGCCTGGAAGACATCAGCGGCGGCGAGCTGTTGATCGGTGGCGCCGTCGTCAACGATTTGCCGCCCCGCGCGCGCAATGTGGCGATGGTATTCCAGAATTATGCGCTGTACCCGCACATGACGGTGTATGACAATATCGCCTTCGGCCTGCGCCGCCTGAAGGTGCCGCACGACGAGATCGAGCGCCGCGTGCGCGAGGTGGCGGCCATCCTCAGCCTGGACAGCCTGTTGGAACGCAAGCCGCGCGCCATGTCGGGCGGCCAACAGCAGCGCACGGCCATTGCGCGCGCCATGATCAAGACGCCGCAAGTGTTCCTGTTCGATGAACCGCTGTCGAACCTCGATGCCAAGCTGCGCGCGCAGCTGCGCGCCGACATCAAGCGCTTGCACCGGCGCCTGCGCACCACCACCCTGTACGTCACGCACGACCAGCTCGAAGCGATGACCCTGGCCGACCGGGTGGTGCTGATGAAGGGCGGACACATCGAGCAGATCGGCACGCCGGCGGAACTGTACAACCATCCGCGCACCCTGTTCGCGGCCGGGTTCATCGGCACGCCGGCCATGAACTTCATCGATGGCGTCGTCGAAAAAGACGGCGGCCAGACGGTGCTCGTGTGCGCCGGCTACCGCTGGCCACTGGTCTCGTCCCGCTTCGCCGCGCTGACGGCAGGCAGCCGCGTGGTCTTCGGCCTGCGCCCGAACCACTTGCGCGCGGCGCTGCCGCAGGAGCCGGCGGGTACGCATGGCCTGGCGTGCGCCATCGACCTGGTCGAGCTGCTGGGCGCCGAAGCGCTGATCAGCTTTCAGTGCGGCTCCTTGAGCCTGTCGGCCCTGCTGCCGGCGAACGCGGCCAACAGCGCGGCGCAGGTGGGCCAGAGTCTGGCGCTGGCTTTCGATGAAGAGCACATGCACCTGTTCGACGCCGACAGCGGGCTGGCTTTGGCGCTCAGTGCTCAGCTAAGTGGTTAGAATAGCTGGCAACGAGACCGCGCAAGGGAACTGCCGTGACGCCTGACCTGGAACTGATCCACAAACCGATCCACGAATCGTTTCGCGCGTGGGCGCACGGCTTTCCGCACACCGTGGCGAAATGGCATTTCCATCCCGAGTACGAACTGCACTTCATCATCACATCGAATGGCAAATTTTTTATCGGCGACCATATCGGCAGTTACGGGGCGGGCAATCTGATCCTGACGGGGCCGAACCTGCCGCACAACTGGGTCAGCGAACTGCCGGAAGGCGTGATCCTGCCCGAGCGCGACCTGGTGCTGCAGTTTTCCGGCGACTTCATCGAACGCTGCGCGCTGCTGTTCCCGGAAATGGCGCCCCTGAAAGCCCTGCTGGGCGAGGCAGGCAGGGGTTTGCAATTTCCCGATGCGCTGGGCCTGCGCCTGGTGCCGCTGATGAAGGAATTGACGACGGCGCAGGGCTTGCGCCGGGTCGAACTGTTTACGCGCCTGTTCGGCGAGCTGTGCGAGTGCCGCGAGCGGCGGCCCCTGGCCAGCGTCACTTACCTGGCGCAGGCGGGCCGCTACATGTCGTCGACCATCAACCTGGTGCTGGCGTATATCAAGCAGAACATCACGCTCGATTTTTGCGAGCAGGACGTGGCCGACGTGGCGGAAATGAACACCTTGAAATTCACGCGTTTCTTCCGCAAGCATACGGGCACGTCGTTCATTCAATACGTCAACCAGGAGCGCATCGCGCTCGCTTGCGAGCTGCTGATGAACACGGACATGAAGGTCACCGATATCTGCTACCGCACGGGCTTCAACAACCTTTCCAATTTCAACCGCCAGTTTTTGGCGCACAAGCAGATGTCGCCGTCGAAGTTCCGCTCCTGCCTGCTGATGAACATGCCCGAGCCGTCCGGCGACGGCCATTCTTAACTTTCTTCTGGAATCAAATGACATATCTCGGTATCGATATCGGCACCTCCGAAATCAAGGCCATCCTCACCGATGACGCTCAGGCCATCCTTGCCAGCGCCGGCGTGGCCTTGCGCGTGTCCAGTCCCCATCCCGGCTGGTCGGAACAGAATCCCGAAGACTGGTGGCACGCCACCCTGGACGTCATCGCCGCCATCCGCGCCGCCCAGCCGGTGGCGTTTTCCGGCTTGCGCGGCATCGCGCTGTCGGGCCAGATGCATGGTGCCACCCTGCTCGACAAGCAGCAGCACGTGCTGCGCGCCGCCATCCTGTGGAACGACACGCGCGCCTTTGCCGAATGCGTGGAACTGGAGGCATTGGTGCCCGAGTCGCGCGCCATCACGGGCAACCAGGCCATGCCCGGCTTCACGGCGCCCAAGCTGCTGTGGCTGCAAAAGTACGAACCGTCGCTGTTCCGCGCCACGGCCAAGGTCTTGCTGCCCAAGGATTACGTGGCGCTGCGCCTGACGGGCGAGTATGTGTCCGACATGTCCGACGCTTCCGGCACCCTGTGGCTGGACGTGGCCAAACGCGACTGGTCCGAGCGCATGCTGGCGGCCACTAGCCTGTCGCGCGAGCACATGCCGCGTCTGGTCGAAGGCAGCGCCGCCGCTGCGCAGGTGCGCCCGTCGCTGTGCCAGGAGTGGGGCATCGCGCACACGGTGCTGCTGGCCGGCGGCGCGGGAGATAACGCAGCAGCCGCCGTGGGCCTGGGCGTGGTGGAGCCGGGCGCCGGCCTGCTGTCGCTGGGCACGTCCGGCGTGCTGTTCGCCGGCAGCGATGGTTTTGCGCCGAATCCGGGCCAGGGCGTGCACGCGTTCTGCCACTGCCTGCCCGAGCGCTGGCACCAGATGAGCGTGATCCTCAGCGCCGCGTCCAGCCTCAGCTGGGTGGCGCGGCTGACCCAGTCGAGCGACATCGGCGAATTGGTCAAGCTGGCGGAAAGCGTCGAGGCGCGCACGGCGCCCATCTTCCTGCCGTATTTGAGCGGCGAACGCACGCCGCATAACGACGCCTCCGCGCGCGGCGTGTTTTTCGGTTTGTCGACGGAACACGGGCGCGCCGAACTGGCCTACAGCGTGATGGAAGGCGTGGCCTTTGCCATGGCCGATGGCAATGCGGCCCTGCGCAGCGCCGGCACGCACCTGGAAGAAGCGTCGTTCGTGGGAGGCGGTTCGCGCAGCCGCTTCTGGGCGCAGCTGTGCGCGAATGCCTCGGGCTTGAACGTGCTGCGTCACGACCACGGCGCGGCTGGCGGCACCATGGGCGCGGCGCGCCTGGCGCAGATGGCGGTGACGGGCTTGCCGCCCGCGCAGGTGTGCACGCGCCCGCCCGTGCAGGAAACGGTGGCGCCGCAAGCGTTTGCCGTGCTGGACGAGCGCCTGGGGCGCTACCGGCGGCTGTATCCGCTGCTGCGCGCGGAGTTTGCCGGCGCGCCAGGCGAAGGCGTGGCTTGATAGTTAACTTTTACTTGTAATTTGTTGTTTCTATGTTGAAAGTGTTTCTCTAGCGAAAGCGCTGCTTGGTTTTTCGCGGGGCGCGCCCCATGATTTCCCCATTTGGTGAGAATTGGATGGTTTTGGTGGCGCCTTTGTTGCCATCCTGTTCTTGCTGCCGGGAGAAATACATGCAACTTGCGAATCTGAAAATCTCCATCCGCCTGGGTCTGTTGGGCGCCTTCTTCTTTCTTGCGCTGGTGTTCGTTGGCGCGCGTGGCTGGAGCGCGCTCGACGCGGCCAGTGCGCGCAGCGCGGACGCCATGCAGCGTTCCGTCGCCCTGACGGAGGCGGTCGACGCGGCGCGCGGCGCGCAAGTGGAATTCAAGATCCAGGTGCAGGAATGGAAAAACATCCTGCTGCGCGGCGGCGATGCTGCCGCCTTCCAGCGCTACCGCGAAGCGTTTGTCGCCAGCGGCGCGCAGACGCGCAAGGAATTGAAAAGCCTGCAGGCGATGATGGCCGCGCTGCAGCTCGACACGACACCCGTGGAGCATGCGCTGCAGGCGCACGACGCGTTGGGCGTGAGCTACCTGGCGGCGCTGCAAAAGTTTGATGGCGCGCGCGCCGACAGTGCCCACACTGTCGATGCGCTGGTCAAGGGCATGGACCGTGAACCGACGCGCCAGATCGACGCCATCGTCGCCGCCATCGGCAAGCAGTCGCACGCCCTGATGGAGCAGATGAAGGAGCAGGATGCGGCCGCGCACCGCAGCGCCAGCATCGCCATGCTGGCCACCGTGCTGGTGACCCTGGTCGTCGGTACTGTCACCGTGTGGTGGCTGATCCGCAGTATCACGGTGCCGCTGGGCGCTGCCGTCGGCATCGCCCAGCAAGTGGCGGCCGGCGACTTGCGCGCCGTGGTGGCCGATGGCAGCCGCGATGAAATCGGCGACCTGCTGCGCGCCTTGAAAGCGATGAGCGGCAACCTGGCCGCCATCGTGGGACGGGTGCGCACCGGCACGGACGCCATCGCCACGGCGTCCGCTGAAATCGCCAGCGGCAATATGGACCTGTCGTCGCGCACGGAGGAGCAAGCCAGCTCGCTGGAAGAGACGGCCGCCTCGATGATCGAGCTGACGTCCACCGTGCGGCAGAATAACGACAACGCGGACCAGGCGCGCCAGCTGGCCGGCGGCGCGGCCGACGTGGCGCAGCGCGGTGGCGAGGCCGTGGCGCAGGTGGTGCAGACCATGAGCCATATCAATGCCTCGTCCAAGCGCATCGTCGACATCATCGCCGTCATCGACGGCATCGCCTTCCAGACGAATATCCTGGCCCTGAATGCGGCCGTGGAAGCGGCGCGCGCGGGCGAGCAGGGACGCGGCTTTGCCGTCGTGGCCACCGAAGTGCGCAACCTGGCGCATAGGTCAAGCGCGGCGGCCATGGAAATCAAGCAGTTGATCGGCGCATCCGTGCGCACGGTGGAAGAGGGCAGCGTGCTGGCTGGCCAGGCGGGGCGCACGATGGACGACGTGGTGAGCAGCGTGCAGCGCGTGAACGCCATCATCGGCGAAATCGCCGTGGCCAGCGTGGAACAGCGCGACGGCATCGAGCAGATCAGTATCGCCATCAGCCAGATGGATGGCGTGACGCAGCAGAACGCGGCCTTGGTGGAGCAGGCCGCCGCCGCCGCGGACGCGCTGCAGCAGCAGGCGGCCAGCCTGGCCGACGCCGTCAGCATCTTCAAGCTGCATGCGGCGCCGGCACTGGCGCCGGCAGCGGAACTGAAACCGGGCCGGCTGGCGCTGGCTTAGAACGTGTACTTCGCCGTCAGCACGGCGCTGCGCGGATCGCCGAATGCATTGCCGCTGTCGATGCTGCTGATGGCCTGGTAGTAGCTGCGATCGAAGACGTTGGTCACGCTCAGGCGCACGTCGAGCTGGCCGTTCACTTGCCAGCCCGCGTTCAGGTCGGCCACCGCGTAGCCGCCCTGGCGGATGGCGCTGTTGGTCTTGTAGATCTGGTTCTGCGCCCGCAGCGCGCCGCCGACGCGCCACGCATCGGACAGGCGATAGCTGGTGGACAGGCGCAACAGGCGGCTGGGGCGCTCGGCCGCATAGCGTGCGCCTGCGGCATTGCTGCCCTGTGCCTTGGCGTACTCGGCCGTGTTGTAGGTAAAGCCCGCGCTCATCTGCCAGCGCGGCGTCAACGCGCCGGACACGCTCAGCTCGAACCCATCGCTGCGTACTTCACCGGCCGCCTCGGAACACGACAGCAGGCCGGGGCCGCACTGCGTCAGCGGCAGCGCTGTCGCCAGGTTCTTTTGCACGATGCGGAACACGGCCGCCGAGGCGTTCAGCGCGCCGCCGAAGTATTCGCCCTTCACGCCCGCTTCCATGTTGATGCCCGTGACGGGATCGAGCAGCACGCCATGCCTGTCGACGGCGCTTTGCGGATTGAAGATGCTGGTCCAGCTGCCGTACAGCGAATGGCGGGCGTCGATGTCGTACACCAGGCCCGCATATGGCGTGACTTCCCGGCTCACCTTGTAGCCGGAGCGCGCCCCCGTAAACGTATTGATGGCGCGGTAGTCGTACCAGTCGACGCGGCCGCCCACCAGCAGGGCCAGCGGATCGGCCAGGCTGAAGCGGGCCGTCGTGTAGACGCCCGTCTGCTTCGTCTTGCTGTCCTGGCCATAGTAGAAGGTGCCGATCGCCGGTTTCACGGGCGCGCCCGTATCCCAGTTCACGGGGTTGAAGGTATAGCTGTAGTCGGGCACCGACTTGTAGCCCTTGTCCTCGGTATCGCGCGTGCGGTAGCTGGCGCCGAAGACGATTTCATGGCGGCGGCCCAGCAGGCTGAAAGGACCGGCTGCCTGCGCATCGACAATGCGTTGCTGGCGGTCGTAGACAAAGGCGTTGGCCGCGCTGAGGCGGAACAGATTCGTCTTCGGCACGCGGGCGATGCCCGTGACGACGGAGTCGAGTTCGTCCTGCAGCGCCTGCGCCGCCAGTTTTACCTTCCAGCCGTTGCCCAACCGGTGTTCGAGTTCGGCGAACAGGCGCGTGTTTTTCTTGTTCCAGAAGGTCCAGTCGGGCGCGTTGCTGGCCGAGCGGTCGAGCGGCAGGAAACTGCCATCGAGCGCCGTCGGCAAGCCGTACCACGTGGAGCCGGGATTGCGCTCGTCGTTGACGTGGAAGCCCACGCTCAGGGTCGTGTCGCGCGACAGGTCGGCGTCGGCGGTGGCGTAGAGCAGGGCGCGCTTGTGGCGGTAGTTCGAGATGAACGTGTCGGTATCCTGGTAGGCGGCCACGGCGCGCCCGCGCAGGCTGCCCGCCTGGTTCAGCGCGCCGCGCGCATCGACTTCGCCGCGGTAGTCGTGGTAGCGGCCGATGCTGCCCGTAAGCGACACTTCGTTCTGCGCCGTAGGGCGCTTGCGCACGAAATTCATCGTGCCCGACGGGTTGCCCACGCCATTCATCATGCCGGCCGCGCCGCGCAGGATTTCGACCCGGTCGTACATGGCCAGAGTGGCGAAACCCAGGGTGTCGCCGTCGGCCGACATGGTCAGGCCGTCTTCCGTGAAATTGCTGATCGAGAAACCGCGCGAATAAAAGCTGGCGCGCTCGGTGGCGCCCTTGTTCAGGCTCAGACCCGGCGTGATATTGGCGATGTCCTCGACCGAGCGGATATTCATGTCGTCCATTTGCTGGCGCGTGACGACGCTGACCGATTGCGGCGTCTCGCGCATGGACAGGTTCAGGCGTGTGGCCGCGGTCATGCTGCCGCTGGTGTAGGAGCCGCTGCCTTCGGTGGTGGCGGAGGCGGCCTGCGCGTTGACGCGCACCTCGGGCAGATTCTGTTCCTGCTGCTGCGCCTGGCCATGGGCCGGTGCACCCAAGGTGCCGAGAATGGCCGCGGCCATGAGGGTCGGCGCCAATGCGGCGGCCTTTCGCTGTGCGCTGTGGTTTGTCATTGACTGCTCCCGGTGTCGCGATGATGTGGTGGATGAAGCAGGCGGATGCCTGTTTCACAATATGCGTCGCTGGGGAGAGTGTTGCGCCTGGCTTGCCTGGCCATGCCGCTGCTGTCCTGGCCTGGGCGCAGGGACTCAGATGAATGGAGTGAATCTCAATAATGAGAATCATTCTCATTTTAGTGCGGCGCAGCAATTGTTGCAATAATTGGTGAGATTGCCTGTGGGAGGATTGCAACAGTGATGACGCCTCGCCGTGATTGACACCAGTCAAGCGGCGCCCGATCAGGCAAATATCGCGCCAAAATTCTTATACTATTTCCTTTCCGCATGGTTCTGCGCCCGGCCGCATGGCGCGCGTTGCAAAGGAAAAGCATGTCTTCCATCTCTTGCCTGACGGGTGACGCATGACGGCGCTGCTGCTGGCGCTGTGCCTGACCCTCGCCGTGGTGCTGAGCGTGCTGCTGGCCTGCCAGTGGCAGGCGGCGCGCACGTGGCGCCTGCGCCATGCGACGGGCGTGGTGCTGCAGGCGGCGCAGGCGCAACGCATGGCAGAGGCGCTGGCGCTGCTGCACGCATTGCCGGCGGCCGTCGTCGGCACCGATCACGCTGGCGTGGTGCGCTACCTGAATCCCCGCGCCAGCGCCATGGGCGGTCGGCTGGGCGACGATGGCCTGGGCCAGCCCGTGACGCAGCTGCTGCCGCTATTTCACGATGGCACGTCAGTCGATGCGGCGCGCCAGGTGCGCGATTGCGTGGCGCGGCAGGAAGTGCTGGAAGTGGCGCGCGGCGCCGTGCTGCTGCGCCACCTTGACGGCAAGCGCATCGACGTGCAGTACAGCTGCGCGCCGCTGGCGCAGGGCGGCGCGGTGCTGCTGCTGCACGATGTGTCGGCGCGCCGGCGCGCCGAGCAGCAGCTGGAATTCATCGCCCACCACGATGGCTTGACGGGGCTGCCGAACCGGCTGCATTTCCAGATCCGCTTCGAGCACGGCATCGCCTACGCGCGCCGCCACCAGGCATTGCTGGCCGTGCTGTTCGTCGATATCGACCGCTTCAAATCCATTAACGACAGTCTGGGGCACGACGTGGGCGACCAGGTGCTGACGGAGTTCGCGCGCCGGGTGCAGCAGTGCGTGCGCAAGGTCGACACGGTGGCGCGCCAGGGCGGCGACGAATTCATCATCCTGCTGACGGAACTGCGCACGGCGCACGATGCCGAGCGGGTGGCCGAGAAAATCGTCGGCGCCATCGCCGCGCCCTTCGTCATTGGCGAATACAGCCTGTCGGTGGCGGCCAGCGTGGGCGTGGCCCTGTACCCGGACGACGACGACGACGTCAATGCGCTGATCGAAAAGGCCGACCTGGCCATGTATGCGGCCAAGCGCCACGCGCCCGGTACCTGCCTGCGCTACGCGCCGCGCATGCAGACGCAGTCGTATTCGCGCACCATCCTCGAGACGGCCTTGCGCCACGCGCTCGAACGCAACGAGTTCGCGTTGTATTACCAGCCGCGCATGGACTTGAGGACGCGCACGATCACGGGCGTGAAAGCGCTGCTGCGCTGGAAGCACCCGGAACTGGGCCTGATGATGCCGCTCGATTTCCTGCCGGTGCTGGAAGAAAGCGCCCTGATCCTGCCGGTGGGAGCGTGGGTGATGGCCACGGCGGTGGAACAGGCACGCAGCTGGATTGTGCAGGGGCAGAGGCTGACGGTGTCCGTCAGCCTGTCGGCGCGCCAGTTCTACCAGCGCGATATCGCACGCAATTTCGGCGCCGCGCTGGAGGCGGCCGGCGTGCCGGGCCATTGCATCGAACTGGAAATCGCTGCCGGCATCCTGATCGACCGCAACCAGAACTGCGAACTGATACTGCGCCAGTTCCGCCAGCTGGGCATGGCGATCGCCATCAGCGATTTCGGCACGGGCGACGCTTCGCTCAACTACCTGAAACGCTTTCCCACGGATGCCGTGAAGATTGAAAAGTGTTTTGTCGACGACGTGGGCAAGCCGGGCGGCGACGGCGCCATGGTGCGCGCCATCGTGGCGATGGCGCGCACCTTGGGACTGCGCACCATCGCCGGCGGCGTGGAAAGCGGCGAGCAGCTGGAACTGCTGGCCGAGATGGGCTGCGACGAGGCGTTTGGCTACTACCTGGGCCGCGCCATGGCGCCCGAGGGCATCGAGGCGCTGCTCAAAAGCAGCGAAGCCGTTCAGAACTGATAGCGCAGCGACAGCATGGCGTTGCGCGGATCGCCGTAGTAGCCGCCCATGCCCGTCGAGTAGTACTGCTTGTCGAAGACATTGTTGACATTCAGGGTCGCCACCAGTTGCTTGCTGACCTGGTACTGCGCCATCAATCCCGCCACCGCATATGCCTTCTGCGTGAAGCGTTCGCCGTTCGGCCCGCGGTCATCCATGTAGATATCGCTTTGCCAGTTCACGCCGCCGCCCAGCACCAGGCCCGGCACGCCTTGCGCCAGGCGCCAGGTGGTCCACAGCTTGGCCATGCTTTGCGGCTGGTTGGTCTGGATGCGTGCGCCGGCCGCGTTGCGGATGCGGCTATAGGCATAGCTGGCCGTCAGTTGCCAGTCGGGGCGCAGCTGGCCCGACACTTCCGCCTCGAATCCACGCGTGGTGGCACCCTTGACCGTGTGGTAGGCGTAGGAACCGCCGCCCGTGCCGATGATCCAGACATTGCCAGGATCGGCTTCGGCCAGGTTTTCCTGCTTCAGCTGGAAGAGCGCGGCGCTGGTGGTGAGCTTGCCGCCGAAAAATTCGCCCTTCGCGCCCACTTCGTAGTTCTTGCCTTCCAGCGGCGCCAGGAAGCGGCTGTTGACGTCGCGCTGGCTTTGCGGCGTGAAGATGCTGGTGTAGCTGGCATAGGCCGACCAGTGCCGGCCCAGGTCGTAGACCAGGCCCGCATACGGCGTGATCTTGCCGTTTTCGCGCATGGCGTCATACAGGTCCGTGCCGTTGAAAAAATCGCTGCGAATGTCGCGCTTCCAGTACGACAGGCGCGCGCCAAAAATCACCGACAGCGCGTCCGTCGGGCGCAGGCGCAAGGTCGAATACAGGCCGCTTTCGCGCTCCTTGTCGTACGAGCTGCCCCGGCGCGTGCCGCTGTAGTCGGGCACCGGCATGGCGCCGTTCCAGGCGTGAATATCCGGCACCGTATGGTCATAGCCATCGAGGCGCCAGTTCGGATAGAGGGGGCTATTCGTCTTGAGTTCCGAAGCGCTCACGCCCAGCACCAGTTCGTGCTGGCGGCCGAAGGCCTGGAACGGGCCGCTGACATAGGCGTCGAGCGAGGTCTGTTGCGGCTTGCTGTGCCAGTTGGCCAGCCACAGCTTCATGCCGCCGCCCGTCACGCGGTCCGGGTAGCCGTCGCCGGAAAAGCCCTGCAAGGCGTCGTACTGGTTGCTGCTGCGGCTCACGGCCACCCTGGCGATCCAGTCGTTGTCGAAATAATGGTCGAGCGTGGCGAACAGCATGCTCTGTTCGCGGTCATACGTGCTCCACGCCGCCGTGCCGTTCATCGAGCGGGGGAAATGCGTCTGCGAGCCGTCGGCGTAGAACATGGGGAATTCACGCCCCGCGCCTTTCAGCTTTTCCTGCTGGTAGTTGATGCCGGCGCCAAGCACCGTCGATGGCGTCAGATCCGCTTCGACGATGGCGTACAGCACATCCTTTTTCTGCTGGTAGCGGTCGATGAACGAGCGCTGGTCTTCATGCGCTGCGACGAGACGCGCACGCACCTTGCCGTCCGCCGTCAAGGGCATCGAGACATCGCCTTCGATGCGGTAGCGGTCCCACGAACCGAGCTGCGCGCCGGCCGTGGCGGCAAAGCTGCGGCCCGGACGTTTGCGCACCAGGTTGACGGCGGCCGACGGGCTGCCCGTGCCGCTGATCAGGCCCGTCGCGCCGCGGATGATTTCGACGCGATCGTAGATCGCCATGTCGTAGGTGCGCGCTTCCAGGCTCTTGCTGGTCGGGATGCCGTCGAACATGTACGAGGTGACTTCGAAGCCGCGTGAAAACACCTGGTCGTATTCGCGCGTGCTCGAGGAATGGTCGACCGTGATGCCGGGTGCCTGCACCAGCACGTCCTGCAAGGTGCGCAAGCCCTGGTCCTCGATCTGCTGGCGCGTGATGACGCTGACCGCCTGCGGTGTTTCGCGCAGCGACAGGTTCAGGCGCGTGGCGCTGGTCAGGCCCGCGTAGCCGCGCTTGCCTTCCGTGGTGCCGTCGCGCAGGGCGCTGGAGCTGATGGCGACTTCGCCCAAGGTGGCGGCGATCGGCGCGGCGGGCGAGGCCGCACCCGCCTTGCGCAGCACGTAGCTGCGTTCCCCGCTGGGCAGCGCTTCCAGGCCCGTGCCGGCCAGCAGGCGGGCCAGCGCCTGCGGCACCGTGTAGCTGCCGCTCAGGCCAGGCGTGCGCACGCCTTGCAGCAGTTCGGCCGCGGCGCCCACGCTCACTTTTGCTTCGATGGCAAAGCCGGCGATGGCGGCGGACAGCTCGCCCGCCGGCACGTGGAACGCCGTTTGCGCGGCGGCTGGCGCGGTGGCATCGGCGGCCATGGCCGGCGCCTGCGCCAGCGACAGCAGGATCACGGCGCTGCCGATGGCGCGCGCGAGGGGAGTCAAACGGGGTGGGTGCATGGTGTGGCCTTTCCGGTGAGTGTCGTTGTCGTACTTACAGGACAGGCCATGCCGAAAAAAGGGGCCAAATTTCACGATTATTTTTTGCGGGCCGCGAGAGTGACCCAGTACGGGGTGCGGTACAGCACATCGACGGGCAGCATGCGCGCCAGGCTGTCCAGCACGGCGTCCGTGTCGTCGAGCTGGAAGGCGCCCGACAGGCGCAAGCCCGCCACTTGCGGTTCCACGCGCAGCAGGCCGGGACGGTAGCGTGACAGCTCAAAAGCGAAGGCGTCGAGGCGCATGTCCTGCGCCGCCAGCATGCCGTGTGCCCATGCATCGGCTTGCAGCGGGGCCGGCGTGGGCAGGCCGGCGTGGCTGGCGTCGAAGCGGCTGTGCTGACCCGCCATCAGCGTGCGGACGGTGGCCGACGGCGCGCGCGGCGTGATTTCCACCGCGTGTTCGAGCACCGTCACGCGGCTGGCGTCGTCGTCGACGCGCACGGTGAAGCGCGTGCCCAGCGCGCGGATGCGGCCATGGCAGGTGGCGACGATGAAGGGGCGGCTGCCCGCATGGTCGGGGCGCGTCTGCACCAGCACTTCGCCGCGGCGCAGGGTCAGCAGGCGTTCACCGGCGCCATACGCCACGTCGACGGCGCTGTCCGTGTTGAGCACCAGGGTGCCGCCATCGGGCAGGGACACCTCGCGCCGTTCGCCCACGCCGCTGCGGTAATCAGCCAGCATCTCGTGGCGCACCAGCAGCCAGGCGGCGGGCGCCGCCATCAGCGCCAGCAATACCTGCACGGCCACGCGGCGTTGCGGCCGGCGCAGCACGGGCACGGCCAGCTCCGGCGGCAGCAAATTCGCCGTCTGGCTCACCTGCCGTACCCTGTTCCAGGCGCGCGCATGTTCCGGGTCGCGTGCGCGCCACTGGGCGCTGGCGGCCAGGTCGTCCGGCGTGGCCTGACCCGACTGCTCCAATAAATACCATTCGACGGCCTGGCGCGCCACCTTGCGCGACAGCGGCGGAGATGGCGAAGCGGCCGCGCTCATGCCGGCAAGTCCTGCGCCAGCAGCACGCATTCGGTCAGCGCCTCGGCCATGTAGCGCTTCACGGAGCGTTCGCCGATGCCCAGCTGCGCGGCGATGTCCGCATAGGCATGGCCTTCGATCTGCGCCAGGATGAAGACGGCGCGCACCTTCGGTTTCAGGCCATCGAGCATGGCATCGACGGCTTGCAGCGCCTGCAGGATTTCCACGCGCCGCTCGGTCGATGGCATATGCTGTTCGGGTAGGGCGGCCAGCGCATCGGCCCACGCGAGTTCCAGCGACTGGCGGCGCAGGTGGTTGATCAGCAGGTGCTTGGCGACGGTCGCCAGGTAAGCCTTGGGTGCGCGCAGGGCCGGCGTTTGCGGCTGCATGGGCGCGCCGGCCAGCAGGCGCGTGTAGGTGTCCTGCATCAGGTCGGCGGCCTCGGCGGCATTGCCCAGGCGCCGTTGCAACCAGTGCACCAGCCAGCCGTGGTGTGCGCGGTAATGGCTTTCCAGCTGCGTGGACAGCAGGGGTGGCATGGCCATCATCGTTACCGTACTGCCAGCGCGACGGCGGCCAGCAAGGCCGCCACGCCGATCATGCGCGCCAGGCGCATGGCCTGGTGCGGCGCATACGGCAGCAGCCAGATCAGCAGCAAGCCGCAGCCCGTCAGGCTGCCGACCCAGTAGACGAGGCCATAGCCGCCGCCGGCGATGTGCATGGCCCAGGCCAGGGCCGCCGCCAGCGCCAGCCAGCCTGCCCACTGCAGGCGGCGGCGCAGCGGCGCGGGCGGTTCGGCGCCGCGTCCGTGCAAGTCGGCGTAGTGGCGGTCCATCGCCAGGCACAGCGAAGACAGGCCCGCGTAGCACAGCGCGAAGACGAGGAAATTGGCTAACAGTTCCATCACGCGGCCTCCATCGTTTGCGCCGGTTTCACCGGTGCCGCCTTGGCCGCCTTCACGGGCAGCGGTTTCAGTTTGTACGCGGCATACGCGAGACCGAGGCCCAGCACCAGCACCACCAGGTCGAAGGCGGCTACCGCCACGGGGCCGCGGCCCAGGAACAGGGTCACGCCCAGGTGCGAATTGGTGGTGAAGACGTTCAGCACGGGCAGCGACGCCAGCAGGAAGGCGCCGGCGGCCAGCTGCATGCGCCACATGGCGCGCGAGGGGCGCAGCTGGGCGATGATGGCGGCCAGGGCCCAGGCGCCGAAGAAGCAGGCGATTTCCTCTTTTGGCCGGTCGTCCATCGTCACCGACAGCAGGCGGTTGGCCCAGAAGTAGGCGCCGAAGGCGATCGGGATGCCGGCGATGGCGCCGATGTTGAGCGCCTCGACCAGGCGCAGGCCGAAGCTGGCGCGCTTGCCGGCGGCCAGCGCCTTGGCCTGCTTCTGGCGCGTCTTGACGGCCCACAGCAGGGCGCCCGTGGCGACCATGGCGCAGCCGGCCAGGCCGGACAGGAAGAACAGGGCGCGCAGCAGCGGTCCGCCGAAATGCGCGACGTGCAGTCCCACCATGACGCCTTGCGTGGCGGCCGCGCCGGGCTGCGCCTCGCCGTCGCTCGACAGCAGTTTGCCGGACACGCCATCGAATTCCATCGATGGCTGCTTCGACGACATGTCGCGTCCACCGGCGCGCGTCAGTGAAATGGTGGCGTTGGCGTCGCCCGGGTGGTTGACGGAGATGCGCTCGACCTTGCCGCCGCCCCAGTGCTGCTCCGCCTGGCGCACGAGGGGCGCCAACGGCGTCAGCGGCGCGGCCACGCCGGCCGGCTTGCTGTCGCCCGAGCGGCCGGGGAAGGCTTCGGCGAAGAAGGTATCCTGGTCGCCCTTGTAGGCGGCCGTGACGCCGGAAGGCATGTACAGGAACATCAACGTGACCAGGCCCGTGTAGGTGATCATGATGTGATAGGGCAGGGCCAGCACGGCCGTCACGTTGTGCGCGTCCAGCCACGAGCGCTGGCCCTTTTTCGGCCGGAAGGTAAACAAGTCCTTGAAGATGCGCTT
Source organism: Janthinobacterium rivuli (assembly GCF_029690045.1). Lineage (NCBI taxonomy): Bacteria > Pseudomonadati > Pseudomonadota > Betaproteobacteria > Burkholderiales > Oxalobacteraceae > Janthinobacterium > Janthinobacterium rivuli. Next base: position 5,441,955 of record NZ_CP121464.1, on the reverse strand, counting down.
GTGCGTGACGATGCCGCTGATGATGGAGACGAACATGAACATGGCGCAGAAACCCACGATCCAGCGGCCCCAGATGGCCGACATGTAGTGCAGGTCGAAATGCAGGCGGTAGAGGAATTCGCCGCCCCGCGTTTCGCGCGGCTTCGATAGCACTTCGCCCGTGGCCGGGTCGGCTTTTTCGCTATGAAAATTGCCGCGCCGGCCGCGTTTCTTTTCGCCCGGTTTCGAGGGTTTGCTCCAGCCCAGTTGCGTGGACGGGCTGCGCTCGCCGGGCAGGCTGATGAACCAGCGCGTGGCGCCGTCTGCCCGTTCTTCCATCGCCTGTTGCGCGACCTTGGCCGCTTCCTCGGTGCTCACCTGGCTGGCGGCGGCGCCGTGCAGTTCGGGCTGCATCCACAGGGTGATTTCATTGCGGTAGTAGCTGGCCGTGCCGGCGCAAAACACCAGCAGCAAGATCCAGCAGACGAGCAGGCCGGACCAGGTGTGCAGCCATGCCATCGACTGGCGGAAACCTTCTTTCATGCGAGACTCCAGGATAGTGCGTCCATCCACTGCAGGATGGCGGCGATGACGGCGGCCGGCATCAACAGGCCCAGCCAGGCGCGCAGGGCGCTGCGCGTGGCGAAGACCCACAGCACGGCGCAGGTGTAGATGGCAAACGACAGCAGGGTGGCCGTCATGACGGCTTCGGAGCGGGCCATGGGCAGGCTCACCGACAGCAGCATGGTGACCAGCGCGGCCAGCACGTAGCCGCCGATGATGGCCGCCACGCTGCGCGACGCCACGCCGAGGCGGTAGATCGCCCCGGCGGACAGGCGCAGGCGCGCGATTTTAATGATGGCTGGCGCTGGCATGCTCAGTCGTGTTCCTTGCTCGGTGGCACGGCCGGGCCGGCCGGCAGCGGCGTCACGCCTTGCGGCTGCACCAGGCTCAGGGTCGTCACGAACATGGCCTTGTCATAGGCTTGCGCGCCGCGCTGGCCAGCCGTCTTGTCCGTGTGCTGCACTTCCAGCACATAGGTGCCCTTCCATGGCAGCGGGAAGCTGACCAGGCCTTGCGCATCGCTCCACGCTTCCTTGCCCCAGCCCGATTGCACCACGGCGTTGACCTTGGCCTGCGCCAGCGGCTTGCCCTGGTAGCTGACCTGGAACTGGCCAGGTTTGCCGGTTGGCACGAGATCCAGGGTCAGGGCCGGTGCTTGCGCCTTGCCGTCGGCGATCAGGCGCGCGGCCGGGACCCACACGGTGCGCGTGCTCTTGCCATCCTTTTTCTCTTCCCACGATGGGTAGTTGTCTTCCTCGACGATGATGCTTTCGCCGGCGCCCGCCTTGCCATTGAGGATGAACGCGCCGGCCGTCTTGCTCGCCTGCAGCGGCTGCGCGCCCTTGGCCGACACCCACGTCACGTTCCTGATGCTGAACTTGTCCAGCAGGCCGGGCGACGCTTCGCGCAGGTTGTCGCCGAATTCGCCGAAGTACACGCTGGCCGCCTTGCCGTCCTGCTGCAGCCAGATCTGGTGTGCGCTGGCCGTGCCGGAAACGAGGGCCGCGCCCAGCAGGGCGGTGACGAGGGCGCCGAGGCGCGCGATGGAAGTGAGGTGCATGGTGTATGCCTTAGTTTGTGGTGAGAAACGTGGTTGTCGCAGCGGTGCAAGGTACCGGAAAGTGGCGGCGGCAGCGCCGGCCAGCGAACGTGCTCGCGCCATGAAACTACCTTTTTGCGTTATTGATACGGGAAGGCTTGCTTGGCAGGGATGCCTGGCTGGCGCAGCGTGTCATCCAGCTGCGCACCAGCCATGCCGTCCTGGCCGGTCGATGGCAGGCGGGACATGCGGGAGGCGGACTCCGAACGGAATCCAAATGTGAATGAGAACTATTCTTATTATAGTGTGAGGTTGCGAGACATGCAAGAGAGAGGTGTTGTAACGATGTCGTAAACGAGCACGGCCACCGTACTGACGCGGTGGCCGTGCATGCGCAGGAGAGCGGGCGTTACAGCTGGCCGCGCAGGGTCAGCATGGCGTTGCGTGGTTCGCCATAGAAGTTGGAGCCATAGGCGGCCCACACGCGCGTGTAGTATTTTTTATCGAACAGGTTGTTCACCGTCAGCGACAGCTCCAGCTTGGGACTGAGGCGGTAGCCAGCCTGCAAGCCCACCGTGGTGACGGGGCCCTGCTCGAATTTCACGGGGCCGTTCAGGCGGTACATGCTGCTGACGCTGCGCAAGCCGCCGCCCACGCTGATTTTATCGAGCGCGCCGGCCAGCCGGTAAGTGGTCCACAGATTGACATTGTGGCGCGGCGCGATGAAGGTGTACAGCTGGGCCTTCTGATCATCGCTGCCTTCCAGGGTGCGCGTGCTGGTGTAGGAATAGCCGCTCGTGATGTTCCAGCCCGGCAGGGGGCTGCCGCTCAGCTCGGCTTCCACGCCCTGGTTGCGCATCTTGCCGGCGCCGATGGAAAACAGCGGGTTGGCCGGGTCGGGCATGACGCGGTTCTCGTCTTCCATGCGAAACAGGGCTGCATGCGCGTTGACGTTCTTGTCGAACAGCTCCGCCTTCAGGCCTAGCTCGAACTGCTGGCCCGTGCGCGGTTTCAGGATCTGGCCGGCGGCGTCCGTGGTGGTCTGGGGCGAGAAGATGCGCGTGTAGCTGCCGTAGGCCGACACCTGCTTGTCGAGTTCATAGACCAGGCCCGCGTACGGCGTGAATTTCGCATTGATGGTGTTGCTGACATCGGTGAACTGGTTGAAATAGGCATTGCGGTTGACGGTATGGTTGTTCCGGTGCGTCAGGCGCCCGCCCAGGTTGACGGCGAGCCGGTCCGTCGCTTGCAGGCGGGTGCGCGCGTACAGGCCGAACTGCTTGGTGCGGTTGTCGTTGCCGTTGGAAAAGGTGTAGCTGGGCCGGGCGATATTGTTATCCGGGTGGAAGATGTTGATCGGCGCAGTGTCGCCGCCACCATACTGGAAATTCTTGTGCACCTGGCGGTAGTCGGCACCCACGATCAGGTCGTGGCTGCGGCCGAACGCCTGGAACGGCGTCGCCAGCCAGGCATCGAGTCCCTGCGTCTTCCAGTGGCTGCGGTAGGTCCAGCTGATCAGGCAGCTCTCGCCCGTGACGGGGTCTGCCGAACAATCGGGCCAGCCGAAATGGCGCGATGGTTCGTCCTGCTCGCGGTACAGGGCGGTCACCTTGAACTGGCCGCCGTTGTCCAGTTTGTGATCGAGTTCGGCAAAATATTCCGTGACCTTTTCCGTGATGTGGTTCCAGGCCGGGTCGAGGTAAGTGGAGCGGGGCACGTCGAGCAGGCGCCCGTCTTCATAGGCGGGCAGGCCGAAGGCGGGACGGCCCTTGTATTCCTGCCAGGTGACGCCGCCCGTCAGCACGGTGCCCGGTGCCACGTCGATGGCAACGGTGCCGTACAGCAGCGGTTTTTCCGCATACACGTGATCGACGAAGGAGCGCCGGTGTTCGTAGGCGGCCACCAGGCGGCCGCGCACCTTGCCGTCCGCGCTCAAGGGGCCCGTGACGTCCGCTTCCGCATAGTAGCGGTCCCAGGAACCCGCGCTGAGCACGCCGCTGGCGGTGTAGGTGTCGCGCGCCCGCTTGCGCACCAGGTTGATGCTGCCGCCCGGGTCGCCCGCGCCCTGGAACAGGCCGTCCGGTCCGCGCAGCACTTCCACGCGGTCATAGATGGCCAGGCCGAAGCCGGCCGACAGATCGTTGCCCGTGCTGGCCGGCGTCATCACGCCATCGACCTGTACCGAGTCCAGCGCATGGCCGCGCGAATAAAAATTGCCGTGGTTGCCGCCCGTGCTGCTCGCTTCGACGGTGATGCCCGTCACGCCGCGCATGGCGTCGTCCAGGTTCAGCAAATTCTGGTCGTTCAGCTGCTGGCGCGTCAGCACGGAGATGGACTGGGGAATCTCGCGCAGGCTTTGCCGGCCCTTGCCGATGCTCACTGCCTGTGCCGCATACGACTTCGTCAGTTCGGTATCCGTCGTCGCCTCCTGGCGCGCGCTGATGGTGATTTCCGCCAGGGTCGCCACCTTGCCCGTGGTGGCGGGCGCCGGGCGGATGATGACGCTGTTGCCGTCGATGCTGGCGGACAGGCCGCTGCCGGCCAGCAGACGCTCCAGGCTGTCGGCCACGCTCAAGGTGCCGCTGACGGCGGGCGCCGTCTTGCCGGCCACCAGTTCCGGTGCAAACAGCAGTTGCAAATTGGCTTGCCGCGCCAGCTCATTCAGGGCTTGCCCCAGAGGCTGGGCGGCGATGGACAGTGTGACGGCGGGCGCCGTTTGCGCGTGGGCGAGGGAAATGGTACCCAGGGCCAGCATGGCGGCCAGGGCGAAGGGGGCGGGTGTCAGATTGAGGCGGGGGGACCACATGTTGCATTTCTCCAGGTTAATTTATTGTCGATTAAGCTGGTAGACGCGGCAGCGGGCAAAACCCTCACCTGCGAATGCGAATTATTTTCATTTATTTTTTGGGAGTTGCATGGCCGGTGCCTGCGCAGCGGCTTTCGGCGCCATGCCGATGGTGCTGACGCTGCCGCTGCGCACGACTTGTACGGGCAAGAGTTGCGGCAGGGCGGCGGCGAAGCGGTCGAGCTGGGTCAGGCTGAAACTGCCGCCGATGCGCAGCTGCGCGACGGCGGCATCGCGCACGACGAAGCCCGTGTCGCCATAGCGTTCGAATTCGGCCAGCGCCGCGCCCAGCGGCACATTGTCGAAGGTGATCCTGCCGTTGCGCCACGGCGCCACGCTGCCCGAAGCCAGGCTGGCGACGGCGGACAGGCGGCCGCCGGCATCGCTGCTGACGCCCTGGCCGGCCCGCAGGTCGACCTGGTCTTGCCCTGCGCCCGCCACGCGCACCTGGCCATGCTGCACGGCCACGCGCAGCTGTGCGTCGTGCGCCAGCGTGTTACGCACGGAAAACTGTGTGCCCACCACCGTCACTGTCAAGGGACCGCTGAGCACGTCGAACGGCTGGCCCTGCTTCGATTGCACCTGGAACAGCGCTTCGCCGTGCGCCAGGCGCACTTCGCGCCGCTGGCGGTACAGGGTGACGTGCAGTTGCGTGGCCGTATCGAGCTGCACCTGGCTGCCGTCGGGTAGCGAGACGGCAAGGCGCTGGCCGCGCGCGGTGGCATACGACTGGCTGAACGTGGGTTGCTGCCACCACTGGTAGCCGCCCGCGCCCACGCCGAGCAGCAGCATGGCGGCGGCCGCATACGGCAGCATGCGCAGGGAGCGCAGAAGCGGCCGACGGGGGGATGGCGCTGGCACTGCCTGGGGCACGGCCCAGCGCGCGGCGACCTGCGCGGGAATCCGGCGCGCCGCGCGATAGGTGTCTTGCAACTGGGCATACGCGTGCGCGTGCAGCGCATCGCCCGCCAGCCAGGCGTCAAACTCGGCCTGTTGCCGCGCATCGAGGTTGTCGCGCCGGCTGAACCACGTGGCTGCAGCCAGCGCCACGTCATCTTGCGTGGCGGCAAAGTCGGCGTACTCGCGCAAGTCCGCCTGCTCCTGGGCGGAGGGGCCGAAATCATGGCGGGGCGGGTGGGCGGTCATGGGCGGCATTATGCGCATTCCCGCAGAGAACGCAACTGTGCCTGGCAACTGAGCATGCCGCGCGCGATATGTTTTTCCACCATGCTCACGGAAATGCCCATGCGCGCGGCGATCTGTGCGTGCGGCAATTCCTCGAAGACGTGCAGCACGAAGGCGTCGCGGCAGCGCGGTGGCAAGGCGTCGATGGCGGCCACGCAGGCTTGCCAGTCCTGGCTGCTTTCCAGCGCCTGTTCCGGCTGCAAATGACGGGGCCCTGCCGGATGCGCGACCTCCGGCAGGGCGTCGAGTTCCTCGTGCTGGCGCACGGCGGCGCGGCGGTGCTGGTCGATCAGCAGGTTGCGCGCCGTGTGGTACAGCAGCGCGCGCGGTTCGCGCACGGCCGCCTCGCCCAGCACGCGCGCATAGCTTTCCTGCACCAGGTCGGCCGCAGCCTCGCGGTTGCGCACGCTGCGCCAGCAAAAGTTCAACAGTTCTTGGTAATAGCGTGCAACCACGGCGTCCGATGTATGAGTCCGCAGCCAGGAATGCCGCATATGAGAATGATTCTCATTATATGGCATGCCGCGATGTCGTGTTAAGCGGCTTGGCGCACCGTGGCAGACGTACAACGCTTTGCCCTGCAGCCAGCATCGTTTAACATGGGAAGTTAATAAGGAGGCAAGATGGCTATTCAAATCATCAATACGGCGCCGGTGGCCGGCCAGCGGCCTGGCACCTCGGGCCTGCGCAAGAAGGTGGGCGTATTCAGCCAGCCGCAGTATCTGGAAAACTTCGTGCAGAGCGTGTTTGACACGCTGGGCGACTGCCGCGGCCAGACTTTGGTGCTGGGCGGCGACGGGCGTTACTACAACCGCGCGGCCATCCAGACGGTGCTGCGCATGGCGGCCGCGCATGGCTACGCGCGCGTGCTGCTGGGGCAGGGCGGCATTTTGTCGACGCCGGCCGTCAGCTGCGTGATCCGCAAGCATGGCGCCAGCGGCGGCCTCATCCTGTCGGCCAGCCATAATCCGGGCGGCCCCGATGGCGATTTCGGCATCAAGTACAACATCGCCAATGGCGGCCCGGCGCCCGAAAAGGTCACCGAGGCCATCTACGCCTGCACGCAAGGCATCGCCGAATACCGCATCAGCGACGCTGCCGACATCGACCTCGACACCCTGGGAGTGGCGCGCATCGAGCAGATGACGGTCGAAGTGATCGATCCCGTGCTTGACTACGCGGAACTGATGCAGCAGCTGTTCGATTTCGACGCCATCCGCGCCCTGTTCGCGGGCGGCTTGCGTATCTGCTTTGACGGCATGCACGCCGTTTCCGGCCCGTATGCGACGGCCATCCTGGAAGGCATGCTGGGCGCGCCTAAGGGCAGCGTCATCAACGGCGTGCCCCTGGAAGACTTCGGCGGCGGCCATCCCGACCCGAATCCCGTCAACGCGCAGGAATTGATCGCCATCATGGCTGCCGACGATGCACCGGACTTCGGCGCCGCCTCGGATGGCGACGGCGACCGCAACATGATCGTCGGCCGGCGCTTCGACGTCACGCCCTCGGACAGCCTGGCGATTTTGGCCGCCAACGCTACGCTGGCGCCCGGCTACCGCGACGGTTTGAAAGGCATCGCCCGCTCCATGCCCACGTCGGGCGCGGCTGACCGGGTCGCTGGCGCGCTGGGCATCCCTTGCCACGAGACGCCGACGGGCTGGAAGTTCTTCGGCACCCTGCTCGACGCGGGCATGGTCACCCTGTGCGGCGAAGAAAGCTACGGCACGGGCTCGAACCACGTGCGCGAAAAAGATGGCCTGTGGGCCGTGCTGTTCTGGCTCAACCTGCTGGCAGCGAAAAAACAATCGGTGGAAGAGATCGTGCGCGCGCACTGGGCGGAATATGGCCGCAATTACTATTCGCGCCACGACTACGAAGACATCGACAGCGCCGGCGCGCAGCAGCTGATGGAGGCCGTGCGCGGCCAGCTGGCCGCCTTGCCCGGTCAGGTCGTCAACAGCTACACGGTGGCGCTGGCCGACGATTTCAGCTACACGGACCCCGTTGACGGCTCCGTGGCCACGCAGCAGGGCATCCGCATCATCATGACGGACGGCGCGCGCATCGTGCTGCGCCTGTCCGGCACGGGCACCGAGGGCGCGACCCTGCGCCTGTACCTGGAGCGCTACGAAGCCGATCCGGCCCGGCACGATATTCCCACCCAGGAAGCGCTGGCAGGGCTGATCGCCGTGGCCGGGCAGCTGGCGCAGATCCGCGAGCGCACGGGGCGCGATGGGCCGACGGTGACGACGTAAAAAAAGGGCGCCCGATGGCGCCCTTCTTGATTGCGGCAAATCAAACCGGCATCATGCTTTCGCCGGCACCACCGCCTGGCGGTAGTTATCGACCATCTTGTAGCGCTTCGCATACAGGCCGAAAGCCAGCATGGCGACGGCGGCAAAGGCGGCGAAGAAGAACATCTGGAAGGCCGTCACGCTGATGCCGCTTTCGGCGATCTTGCCGATCACGCCTTCGTTCATGACGCTGCGGTTGACGATCAGCACCCACAGGTTGCCCACCGTGGTCGACAGATTCCAGAAGCTCATGATGGCGCCCTTCATCGAGACGGGCGCCTGGCTGTAGGCAAACTCCAGTCCCGTCGCCGAGACCAGCACTTCGCCGAACGTCAGCAAGGCGTACGGCAGGATCTGCCACATGATGGAGACGGCATTGCCGCTGTCGAGGGCCAGCTGCAGCAGGCCGATGACGATCCACGCCAGCGAGGAAAAGCCGATACCGGCCGTCATGCGGCGCAGGGCCGTCGCTTCCAGGCCGAAGCGGTTGAGCATCGGGTACAGCACCAGATTGTTGAACGGGATCAGCAGCATCACCAGCATCGGGTTCAGCGCCTGCATCTGCGCCGGCAGGAACCAGCTTGGTTTTTCCATGGTGTTCGCTTGCACGATCCACGTCGAGGCCTTCTGGTCGAACAGCGAGAAGAACGGCGTGACGAGGGCGAAGATGACGAGGATGCGCAGCACGGCGCGCACGCCTTCGACGGCTTCGTCAGGGTGGATGCCGCGTGCGCGTTCCAGCTGCATGGCCGTGCCGATGCTGCCGAAGGCCAGCAGCAATACCAGCGCGGTACATGCGGAAATGACGAAGCCCCATTCGGGAATGCTGTAGAACGCATACAGGGCGCCGACGACGCCGACATAGGCCACATACAGGCCTGGGCGCGAACCGCCATCGACGCGGGCCAGCAGGGCCGTGCGGGCCACGCGGGTGAACGAATCGGGGTTTGGCGGTGCCGGCGGCACGTGCACGTATTTCTTGGCGCCCATCCAGAAGACGATGGTGGCGGCCAGCATCATGATGCCGGGGATGCCGAAGGCGATCGACGGACCGTAGTCGCGCAGGAACATCGGCATCAGCAAGGACGCGAAGAAGGAGCCGAAGTTGATGATCCAGTAGAACAGGTCGAAGACCAGCTTGGCCTTGTGCTTGTTGGTCTGGTCGAACTGGTCGCCGACGAACGAAGCTACCAGTGGCTTGATGCCGCCGGAACCGAAGGCGATCAGGAACAGGCCGAAATAAAAGCCGTTGACGCTGTTTTCAAACAGGGCCAGGCAGGCATGGCCGGCGCAATACACGAGGCTGAGCCAGAAGATGGTGTTGTACTTGCCAAAGAAGCGGTCGGCCAGCCAGCCGCCCAGCAGCGGGAAGAAATACACGCCGATGACGAAGGTGTGGAAGACGTGCTTGGCTTCGCCCGTGCGCTGGTCGATCGGGATCATCAGCAGCAGGGTGCTGATGAGGAATGGCGTCAGGATGTTGCGCATGCCATAAAAGCTGAAGCGTTCGCAGCCTTCGTTGGCGATGATGTACGGTATTTGCCGCGGCATTTTGCCCGTGGCGGTTTGTGTCTCGGCCGATGACATTGGCTCTCCCCCAAGTTTTTTTTGTAAGCCGCGATGCTAAGGCCTGCCGCGTTTGCTTGCAACAGAAAAAACGGCCTGTCCGCTATTTCGCAGGGATTTGTAAGGTATTGATTTTCATAAAGACATTACTTTCGGCACTTGCAATGGCACTTGCACGAACCGGGCGGGGCAGCAACAGCTGCATATGCAGCATGCCATCCGCCGCGGGACGGTCCTCCAGGGTAAAGCCGCAAGCCAGGTACAGGGTCAATGCCGCATGGTTGTCCTGCGCCACGGCCAGGCGCACGCGGGCCAGTTCGGGCACGCTGCAGGCGTGTGCAATGGCCGCCTGCACCAGTTGCCGTCCCGCACCGCACCCGCGCGCCTGCGGCGCCACGTACACGCTCCACAGACTGGCCTTGTCATGCACGACGGCAATCGGCTCGCGGCGCAGGCCGGCCATGCCGATCAATTGTTCTTCATTGAAAGCGCCAAATATTATTTGGTGCGAGGTGGCGCGCAAGCGCTCGGCTATCTGTGCCAGCGGCAAGCCGCTTTCCGCCGCCTGCGTGGTGCAGAAGGCGGCGGGCAATTCGGCGATGCCGGCCAGGCGCAGCGCGCGGTAGGCGCTGGCGTCGTCTGGCGTGAGGGGGCGGACAGTGATGACGGGCATGTGGGCGAGTATCGGGCTTTGATGCCAGAAAGTAAAGCTTGCGCTACAACGCCGGCGTAGTTACTGCGTGGCGACGCGCTGCATGGGCGCGTTGTCCTTGCGCCATTGTTCCAGGCTGATCAGGTCGCCGCTGACGATGTCGTCAACGAGGATGCGCTTGCCATCGGGCGTGACGACGAAACTTTCCCAGCGGTGCGCCGCATCGGGCGTGCTTTCGAAAAAGCTCAGCTGGTAGCTGGCGACGCCATCGACGAGGCGCGTCTCGGGCGACGTTTCCATCACGGCGCCGTGCGCGCGGCCGCCCGAAGCCTTTTCGATATGCGCCGACCAGGCCTTGATTTCCGGCAAAGCCAGCAAGGCATCGACGGCGCGCGCGTTCTGCTCTGGCGCCGCCGCGTTGCTGCTCGCGGCCGGGGCATTGCCCTCGTGCGGCGCGGACTGCTGGTGCATGTAAAAAGCGACTAGCCCGGCGGCCAGCAAGCCGGCCAGGATGCCGGCGATGATGGTGGTTCTGGAAGAGGAGGCGCGTGGCGGCATGATGGTGGGCGTGAGAAAGAGGGACGATGGCGGCCATGCTAAAGCAAAACGCACAGGCGGGCAATCGCCGGGCTTGCCAAATCAACAGGCCAACAGGCGAAAAAAAGCTACCTTCCGTAGAAGATAGCTTTTCGGGGCTGCCGGGGAGGGAAAGGCAGCTTTTGGTCTGCTGTGTCTCCCCAGCGTATGCATCCCTGCGCGCCGTCGCCTGCGCGCGGGGATGCCGGACATTACATCATGCCGTCCATGCCGCCCATGCCGCCCATACCACCCATGCCGCCGCCCATGCCGCCGCCTGCTTTGTCGTCAGCGATTTCGCAGACCATGCAGTCGGTTGTCAGCATCAGCGAAGCGATCGAAGCGGCGTTTTGCAGCGCCGAACGGGTCACTTTGGCTGGGTCCAGAACACCCATTTCAACCATGTCGCCATACGTGCCGTTGGCAGCGTTGTAGCCGTAGTTGCCCGAACCAGCCAGTACGGCTGCCACGACGACCGAAGCTTCTTCGCCAGCGTTTTGCACGATCATGCGCAGTGGCTCTTCCATTGCGCGCAGAACGATTTTGATACCAGCGTCTTGATCAGGATTGTCGCCCTTGACCGTGATGTTGGCGCGTGCGCGCAGCAGGGCTACGCCGCCGCCTGGCACGATGCCTTCTTCCACGGCAGCGCGGGTAGCGTGCAGTGCATCTTCAACGCGGGCTTTTTTCTCTTTCATTTCGACTTCGGTGGCTGCGCCAACCTTGATCACGGCAACGCCGCCAGCCAGTTTGGCCACGCGCTCTTGCAGTTTTTCACGGTCGTAGTCCGAGGTCGCTTCTTCGATCTGTACACGCACTTGTTTGACGCGTGCTTCGATAGCGGCAGCTTCGCCGGCGCCATCGATAACGATGGTGTTTTCCTTGCCCACTTCGATGCGTTTCGCTTGGCCCAGTTCGGCCAGGGTCACTTTTTCCAGGGTCAGGCCGACTTCTTCAGCGATCACTTGGCCGCCGGTCAGGACAGCGATGTCTTCCAGCATGGCTTTGCGGCGGTCGCCGAAGCCAGGGGCTTTCACTGCGCACGTTTTCAGGATGCCGCGGATGTTGTTCACAACCAGGGTGGCCAGCGCTTCGCCTTCGATGTCTTCTGCGATGATCAGCAGTGGACGGCCAGCTTTGGCGACTTGTTCCAGTACCGGCAGCAGGTCACGGATGTTCGAGATTTTCTTGTCGCACAGCAGGACGAATGGGCTGTCCAGTACGGCAACTTGTTTCTCTGGGTTGTTGATGAAGTATGGCGACAGGTAGCCGCGGTCGAACTGCATGCCTTCAACGATGTCCAGCTCGTCGTTCAGCGACTTGCCGTCTTCCACGGTGATCACGCCTTCTTTGCCGACTTTTTCCATCGCTTCAGCGATACGCTCGCCGATCGAGTAGTCCGAGTTCGCCGAGATCGCGCCAACCTGGGCGATTTCTTTGGTCGTGGTGCAAGGACGGGCGATTTTCGCCAGTTCTTCGACGGTCGCTGCAACAGCTTTGTCGATACCGCGCTTCAGGTCCATCGGGTTCATGCCGGCGGCAACGAACTTCATGCCTTCGCGCACGATGGCTTGTGCCAGCACGGTTGCGGTGGTGGTGCCGTCGCCGGCGTTGTCGCTGGTGCGGGAAGCAACTTCCTTGACCATTTGCGCGCCCATGTTCATGAGCTTGTCTTTGAGTTCAACTTCTTTCGCTACCGATACACCATCCTTGGTGACGGTAGGGGCGCCGAACGAGCGCTCCAGAACCACGTTGCGGCCTTTCGGGCCCAAGGTGACTTTGACTGCGTTGGCGAGGATATTGACGCCTTCGACCATCTTGGCGCGCGCTGCGTCGCCGAATACTACTTCTTTAGCTGCCATGTTCAATTCTCCTGAGTTTCGGGATGTATCTGTCTACAACGTGGAAACAATTACTTGACGACGATCGCCATGATGTCTTCTTCGCGCATGACCAGCAGCTCATCGCCGTCAACTTTGACGGTTTGGCCGGCGTACTTGCCGAACAGGACGCGGTCGCCCACTTTGACATCCAGAGGACGGACTTTGCCGTCGTCGAGAATCTTGCCATTGCCTACGGCAAGGACTTCGCCTTGATCCGGTTTTTCAGCAGCTGCATCAGGAATGATGAGGCCGGACGCAGTTTTGGTTTCCTGGTCGAGGCGTTTGACGATGACGCGATCGTTCAATGGGCGCAGATTCATACAAAACTCCTTAAAGTTCAATGGATAGGTGTTGCTAAATGAATACATGCCTGGCACAGCGCCAGGCCTGCTTTCAGTGACCGCCGTTGAAAGCAGCCCGCAACGGTCAAGCAAACCCCATGTCATCCTGTCCTTGCCTGTATCCGGCAGTGGTGCATCGCGGCGTCGCCCGCCGCGTAGCGTTCCCTGCAGTGGTCTGGCAAGCACCATCAGTCCTGAGGATTACTACGAAAGAGTTTGTTAGCACTCTCTACTAACGAGTGCTAATTATAGGGACGGTAGGGGGCTTATTCAAGGGCTTATTCTCCGGGAAGATATACATAGACGTTCTGCGCAGCCTGCATTTACGCAGGGTTTGCGCTGGCGCAAGCCAACTTCCCGGGCGTCAGCAACAGGCGCGACTCTAGCATGCCGTCCGGAGAGGGGCCGTTCCTGTACGCACAGGAAACAGAGTTTCACTATGGAATTTGATAAGATGATTGTAATTGCATATCAATATCGCCACATATGACTACTTGCACGAGAAAGAACGCCATGCCATTTCCGCCTTCCCGCTCCGCGCTGCGCCTGCTGGGCGCTACCCTCATCGGCCTCGCCTGCCTGGGCAATGCCGCCGCGCAAACGCCCACCATCGCCGACGAGATCACCGTGGCGACCCTGACGCCGCAGGAAAAAGACAGGCTGCTGGGCGATTTGTTCAAGGACTTGAACAAGGACGACGACGACCAGGAAGCGCACGTGTGGGACAACGGCGGCGACCGCGGCGTGATGGTCAAAGTCACGTATAACTTCAGCAATTCCGGCATGACGGAGCACAGTTTGAAGGCGCATGTGTGCCGCGACCTGAAATTCATCGTCACGGCGGGCGGCAAGTCGCAGGACCTGAGCCGCCGCACCTGTTCGCAGAACAGCGGGAAATGGGATGTGCAGGGCAAGGATCCGGCGCCCGTCGTGTATCCGCCTTTCCTGTCCGACGTCACCATCGCCAGGCTGAATGCACAAGAACAAGCATCGTTGCTGAAGGCCGCCGTGCGCACCTTGAAAGATGAAGAGGATGGCAAGAGCCGCCAGTGGAGCAACAAGGGCCTGGGCAACGCGGTGCCACTGGCAGTGCGCCTGACGCCTTCGGGCACGGACGCCAAACCTGGCAGCTACAGCCGTACTTGCCGCGACCTGACGATGGTGCTTGACGGCAAGAGCGGCAAGCAGGAGTTGACGCGCCGCTCTTGCGAAAACCGCTATGGCGGTCTCGATATCGAACCCGATTACGTCGACGAGTAAAACGCTGCCATCGCTGCGCCGGCGGATGCGCGCACTTGGCGAAAAGCGCCGGAAAAAGCGTGTATTGTCCGCCAACTGCCCTGCATTGATGTAAATATGTGTGACAGCGGCGTGATTCGATTGACGCCCATGGAGCGTCCGCCCTATAGTGGCGGCATGATTTCCGAATTCAACGAATTATCCGACAAAATAGGCCTGCTGGCCGAAATGACCCATGCGCTGCGCCGTGAAAACGCGCAACTGCGCAAGGACAATGCCGCGCTGGCCGCCGACAACGCCCTGTATGTGCAACGCATGCGCGAAGCGCAGGAGCGGGTGGAAGCGTTGCTGGAAAAAATTCCCGAACTGGTGCAAGCTGGCCTGGAGCAAGCCGCTTCGGAAGCGGGCGCCTATATTGCCGAGAACGAGAAGGAAGCGTAATGCCGCGTGTCGATGTCAATATCATGGGCCAGTCCTACAGCATGGTGTGCCGCGACGGCGAAGAGCGCGCGCTGCGCGAAGCGGCGATCTATCTCGATAGCAAAATGAAAGCCATCCGCGACGCGGGCAAGGTCAAGGGTAACGACCGCATCGCCGTGCTGGCCGCCCTGGGCGTGGCCGCCGAATTCCTCTCCGTGAAGTCGCCGCAAGGTCCGCTGTCGGAATTGACGATACTGGAAGTGAAGCAGAAAATCTCGGCCATGCACACGGTATTGGATAGCGCCTTGACGCCCCAGGAAAACCTTTTTTAAGCGTGCACGCGACGATTTGTCTTTGCGATGCGCGAGCAAAGGAGTAAACTTGGGTCTACCCTGCGGTGTTCGCGATTGCCATATATTCCTTGAACCATTTATGCGCATCGGTTGCGAATTTTGTTTGATGGGAGTGAGCGTCGCTCGTTCGACGAACCCGAAATTGAACTAACGTGACCACCTTGAACCGTTTGGTTCGGGATGCCGGCATAGCGGCACAGGCGGGGCCCAATTTGAAAGAAAACGAAAAACGGTTGCAGCAATGATGCGCAACCGTTTTTTTACGCCTGTCGCTTTGATACGGAGTCTGCATGAAACAATACTGGCTGATGAAGTCCGAACCCGATGAAGTGAGCATCGACGACCTGATGGCCGCGCCGCAGCACACCATGCCGTGGTTTGGTGTGCGCAATTACCAGGCGCGCAACTTCATGCGCGATGGCATGCGGCCGGGCGATGGCGTGCTGTTCTATCACTCGAGTTGCCCGCAGCCGGGCGTGGCGGGCGTGGCCGAAGTGGCCAGCGGCGCCTATCCCGATCACAGCCAG
This sequence comes from Janthinobacterium rivuli, assembly GCF_029690045.1. NCBI lineage: Bacteria > Pseudomonadati > Pseudomonadota > Betaproteobacteria > Burkholderiales > Oxalobacteraceae > Janthinobacterium > Janthinobacterium rivuli. The sequence goes on along the minus strand of NZ_CP121464.1, from coordinate 5,426,492 downwards.
TTTGAAGAGGGCGGCAAATACTTCGACCCGAAAGCCACGCCAGAACAACCGCGCTGGATCAGCGTCGACGTGCGCGGCGTGAAGAAGACGGCGCTGCTGCCCCTGTCCGAGATGCGCCAGATGCCGGAACTGGAAGACATGCTGCTGCTCAAGAAGGGCAGCCGGCTGTCGATCACGCCCGTGACGCCGGCGCAATGGAAAGTCATTACCGGCAAGCTGGGAAGCTAAGCCTCGACCCGGTTGCGGCCATTCTGCTTGGCCCGGTACAGGGCCTGGTCGGCGGCGGCCAGCAATTGTTCCGGCGTCTGTCCTGCGTCATGCAAGGCCAGGCCGATGCTGGCCGTTACCAGGCCGCCGCGCGACGGCGCGTGGACGATGGCGGCCGCGGCGATCGCCTCCTGCATCTTGTGCGCCACCGCCAGCGCGCCGTCGCCATCGGTGGCGGGCAGGATGGCGGCAAACTCTTCGCCGCCGAAGCGGGCCGCCAGGTCGCTGGCGCGCGGCAGCGCGGAATGCAGGGCGGCCGCGATCCGCACCAGGCAGGCGTCGCCATACGGGTGGCCGAAGGTATCGTTGAGGCTTTTGAAGAAATCGATATCGATGATCAGCAGCGCCAGCCCCTGATGGTTGCGCGCGGCGCGCTGCCATTCCAGCTGCAATGTCTGGTCGAAGCAGCGCCGGTTGGCGATGCCCGTCAAACCATCCGTCAGCGACAGCTTTTCCAGTTTGTCATGCGCCGCACGCAAGGCCAGTTCGCTTTGCATGTAGCGGCTTTGCAGGGTGGCCGAGCGCAGCGCGTGGACCAGCAGCGCGACGAACAGCGACGCCGCCGCCAGGTAGAAATGCGCGCGCATGACGGCAAAGCCCAGGCCCAGCAAGGCGGCCGTAAAGAGGATGGGACTGAAATTGTCGATCAGCAGGGTCAGCTTTTGCGGGGTCTGCTGCGCCTGTGCGCTTTCCGCACCGGACCGCGCCGCCGTGACGCGCATGGACAGCAGCACCAGGATCAGGAAGGGCAGGCTGGGCAGCACCTCGCTCCAGGCTTCGGTCGCGCCATGCAAAGTCAGATAGTTATACGTGGCCGCGCAGCCCGCATAGCACCATAAGAACACCGCCAGCAGCAGGTAAAAGCGGCCTTGCCCGCCATCGCGGCGGTGCGCCAGCAGGCGCAGCGAGGCGCAGCAGGCCAGGGCCAGGTTTTCCACGTTGTAGGTCAGCACCAGCAGACTGGCGGGAATCGGCGCGATCGAGCGCTGGTCGAAGGGCGACACGGAAAAGATGGCCGTATAGGCCAGGTAGGCCGCCAGCAGCACCTGTACGGCGTCGAGCCATTGCAAGGTGCGCGAGGGATGCTCGTGCGTCACGGACGACATGGCCAGCAGCAGGGGCGCGCCGTACATGAAATAGGCGAAATCGGAAAAATACGTGGCGTCGGAAGCCACTTGGCCGCTCAGGTCCTGCCAGGCCGACAATATCATGCCGGTGCTCCAGAACAGCATGGCCACGGCGAACAGGGCCCAGCCTGTCCTGGCCGCGCCTGCCGCGCTGACATAGGCGCAGCGGCAACAGGCGGCCAGCGCCAGCAGGGGCGCGACGATGCTGAACGCATAGCTGACCCAGGGCGCGCGTGCGCCGGCCCACGCCGTCAAGGCCAGCTGGGCCAGCACATAGCCGGCGCCCAGCGCAATCGAGTACCTCAGTTTTTGTCCGGCAGGCAGCATGGCAAGGCATCCCCGGTGGCGGCACGTTGAAACGATGATACCGATATGTCAACAGCAAGTCTATTCCACTAGGAAATTTTATTGTGTCGAGGGAAATGTTGCGGAAGGAGATAGTGGCGCACCTGCCTGGCGCGCCACCGGGGAAGCAGCGGTGTTACGTGTTTGCCGGGCGGGCCTTGGTGGGCGGCGTGCCCATTACCTGGCTTTTATACGCCCACACCAGCAGCGCGATGGCGCCGATGATCATCGGCAGGGACAGCATCTGGCCCGACGTGATCGGCACGCCCAGCCACACGACTTCCCAGTCCGGCGTGCGGAAGTATTCCGTGAAGAAGCGCGCGCAGCCGTACAGCAGGGTGAACATGGCGCCCACGGCCATGCGCGGACGCTGCTTGCGCGCAAACAGCCACAGGATGATGAACACCAGGATGCCATCGACCAGCATCTGGTAGAGCGGCGACGGGTGCACGGGATACGGAATGCCCGGCCACTGCATGGCCCACGGCAGGGTGTCCGGCGCGATGCGGCCCGGCAGTTCGGCATTGATGAAGTTGCCCAGGCGGCCGGCCGCGTAGCCGAGCGGCACCAGCGGCGCGATGAAGTCGAGCACGTCGAACAGATTGCGGCCCGCCTTGCGGCTCCACAGATACATGGCCAGGATGACGCCGAGGAAGCCGCCATGGAAGGACATGCCGCCATGCCAGACCATGAAGATTTCGAGCGGATTGTGCATGAAGTATTCGGGACGGTAGAACAGCACTTCGCCCAGGCGCCCGCCGATCACCACGCCCAGCATGCCGTAGAACAGCATGTCATCGAGGTCTTCCTTCTTCCAGCCCAGCACGGCGATATGCGGCTGCTTGATGCGCACTCTGCCCAGGATAATGAACAGGGCGAAGGCCAGCACATACATCAGGCCGTACCAGTGCACGGCGAGCGGGCCGATCTGGATGGCTATCGGGTCGGGCATCGGGTGTATCAGCATGGGGTTTCTTTCTTTGTTTAAAGCCAAGGTTGCGTAGTATGGGGGCGCTGGCGGTTTTTTGCCTTAGCGGCCACTTAATTTAATCGGTGGTCGCGCTGAACTGCTTGCGCAGCAGCGCCAGGAAACCTTGCAGCACGGCGGACGGATTGTCGCGGCGCCAGGCCAGGCCCGTTTCCACCAGCGGCGTGGCGTCCTGCAGCGGCCTGTATTCTACGCCGGGGCGCATCAGATTCGATACCGATTGTGGCACAAGCGCGATGCCCATGCCAGCCGAGACGAGGCTGACGATGGTTTGCATCTGGATCGCTTCCTGGCCGATCTGCGGCGTGATGCCGGCCGCGCGGAATACGCCGAGGATGGCGTCGTGCAGGGCGGGAGAAATGGCGCGCGGGAAAATGATCAGGGGCAGGGGCGGCACGTCGCGCAGGCGCACGGGTCCCGGCGCATTGAATATGTCGAGGCCGGACGGCGCGGCCAGCACCAGTGGTTCGGCCAGCACGGGCAGGTAGTCGAGGTCCCCTTTCGCCTTTTCGGGCAGCGGCGGGATCAACAGGCCCGCATCCGTGCGCCCGGCCAGCAATTCATCGAGCTGCAGGTCCGAGGTGGCTTCCTGCAGCGCGATCTGCACTTGCGGGTAAGCCGTCTGATAAGCGCGCAGCAGCGGCGGCAGCACGCTGTAGTCGGCTGACGAAACGAAGGCCAGGCTCAGACGCCCCGCCTCGCCCTGCGCGGCCCGCAGCACCAGCGCGGATAAATCCTGCGCCTGCGCCAGCAGCCGGCGCGCCTCGGGCAGCAGGGCCGTGCCGGCCGGCGTCAGTTGCACCTCGCGCCGGGTGCGCACGAACAGCGGCGCACCCAGCAGTTCTTCCAGGGCCATGATGGTTTGCGACAGGGGCGGCTGCGTCATGTGCAGGCGCGCGGCGGCGCGGCCGAAGTGCAATTCCTCGGCGACGGTGACGAAATAGCGCAGCTGGCGCAGTTCAAGGTTCATATGCGTTTCCATGCGGATTGATTGCTGTGATATGTAAAACGACTCACAGACACGTGCATCATATATTTGACAGTGGCGCGCGCGCAAGGCAATCTGGCGTACCCCCACTGCATGCAGGGTTTTGTTGAAAATCCGGGCAGTCAGGCATTATTCATTTCTCGGAAGGTCCCCATCATGCCGCAATACCGCTCCCGCACCACCACCCACGGCCGCAACATGGCTGGCGCCCGCGCCCTGTGGCGCGCCACCGGCATGAAGGACGGCGACTTCGACAAGCCGATCATCGCCGTCGTCAACTCGTTCACCCAGTTCGTGCCCGGTCACGTGCACCTGAAGGACCTGGGACAGATGGTGGCGCGCGAAATCGAAGCGGCCGGCGGCGTGGCCAAGGAATTCAACACCATCGCCGTCGATGACGGCATCGCCATGGGCCACGGCGGCATGCTGTATTCGCTGCCGTCGCGCGACTTGATCGCCGACTCCGTCGAATACATGGTCAACGCCCACTGCGCCGACGCCATGGTGTGCATCTCGAACTGCGACAAGATCACGCCGGGCATGCTGATGGCCGCCATGCGCATCAATATCCCCGTCGTCTTCATCTCTGGCGGCCCGATGGAAGCGGGCAAGGTCGTCAAGGTGGTCAACGGCACGCAGAAGATCATCAAGCTCGATCTGGTCGACGCCATGATCAAGGCGGGCGACAGTACCGTGTCCGACGCCGACGTGGCGGAAATCGAACGCTCGGCCTGTCCGACCTGCGGCTCGTGTTCCGGCATGTTTACGGCCAACTCGATGAACTGTCTGACCGAGGCGCTGGGCCTGGCCCTGCCCGGCAACGGCACCATCCTGGCCACGCACTCGGACCGCCAGCAGCTGTTCCTGCGCGCGGGCCGCCTGATCGTGGAGCTGGCCAAGCGCCACTACGAGCAGGATGATTATTCGGTGCTGCCACGCTCGATCGCCACCAAGGCCGCGTTTGAAAACGCCATGGCGCTCGACGTTTCCATGGGCGGCTCGACCAACACCGTGCTGCACTTGCTGGCCGCCGCGCACGAGGCGGAAGTGGAATTCACGATGGCCGACATCGACCGCATCTCGCGCAAGGTGCCGTGCCTGTGCAAGGTCGCGCCGATGACGGACAAATACCATATCGAAGACGTGCACCGCGCCGGCGGCATCGTGGGCATCCTGGGCGAACTGGCGCGCGCCGGCCTGCTCAACACGACCCTGCCGACCATCCACGCGCCGACCCTGGCCGACGCCATCGCGCAAAACGACATCAAGTGCACGGACGATCCTGCCGTGCATGAACTGTTCCGCGCCGCACCTGGCGGCGTGCCGACGCAGACGGCGTTCTCGCAGTCGGAGCGCTTCGCGGCAGTCGACACGGACCGCAGCACGGGCTGCATCCGCGACAAGGCCCACGCCTACTCGCAAGATGGCGGCCTGGCCGTCTTGTACGGCAACCTGGCCGAAAAGGGCTGCATCGTCAAGACGGCGGGCGTCGACGAAAGCATCCTGAAATTCTCGGGCAAGGCGCGCGTGTTCGAAAGCCAGGACGCGGCCGTCGCTGCCATCCTGGAGGACACCGTGCATGAAGGCGACGTCGTCATCATCCGCTACGAAGGCCCGAAAGGCGGCCCCGGCATGCAGGAAATGCTGTACCCGACGTCGTACATCAAGTCCAAAGGCCTGGGCAAGGCGTGCGCGCTGTTCACGGACGGGCGCTTCTCGGGCGGTTCCTCGGGTCTGGTGATCGGCCACGCCTCGCCGGAAGCGGCCGAAGGCGGCGCCATCGGCCTGGTGGAAGAGGGCGACTTCATCGACATCGACATCCCCGAGCGCACGATCAACCTGCGCGTGACGGATGCGGAGCTGGCCGCGCGCCGCGCCGCCATGGAAGCGAAGGGCGATGCTGCCTGGCTGCCCGTCAACCGCGAGCGCTATGTCTCGCAGGCGCTGCAGGCGTATGCGGCGCTGACGACGTCGGCCGACCGCGGCGCCGTGCGCGATCTGTCCCAACTGAAGAAGCGCTGATCTGTTGCGCAAGTAAGACAGCCGGCCCCGTTTGACTATGCGGGGCCGGCTGTCGTTACATCGCCTTACAAACAACATGGTCATGGATGCGCAGATGGGGCAGAATATGCATGCCTCCCGTCTACATTGCGTTACTACATTGAAACGCTTGATCTGGGCTCGTGGTGCATCTGCGGAAACACAGTAAAATGCCGCAGGAAGTAACTTTGGAGAAAAGACAATGAAACGTTTTATGTTGGTGAGTGTATTGACCGTATCGGCTCTGGCATCGCAAGCAGCGTTGGCCAATCCGGATCTGGCGAAAGCAAAGAACTGCATGGCTTGCCACGCGGTGAGCACGAAACTGGTGGGCCCTGCGTTCAAGGACGTGGCTGCCAAGTACGCTGGCCAGAAAGACGCTGAAAACAAGCTCGTGGCGAAAGTCATGAAGGGCGGTTCCGGCACCTGGGGCGCGATCCCGATGCCAGCGAACCCGCAAGTGAGCGATGCGGAAGCCCACACCCTGGTCAAATGGGTACTGGCACAGAAATAATCTGTGCCGCAGTACCTGCAATTAGCGCGCCGGCAATCCCGGCGCGTTTTTTTTGCCTGCTTCCTTCAGATTCCCCATGCCCTGCAATGTCGCCCGCACCGCCTCGTCGAGCGGCGTATGCGGCTCTTGGCCCAGCACGGCCAGCAGCCGCGCATTCTCCATGGATAGAGGCGTTTGCCACAGATAGCGCATCTCGCGCATTTCGCGCAGGGTCGCCACGAATGGCGACGCCAGCGCCACCAGCCACCATGGAAAACGCCGGATGGCGGGCGCAGCTCCCGTCGCCTGTTCCACCACGCGGGCAATCGCCCCCGTCATTTGCCGGCCGTCGTGGTCCCAGTGGCCGGCCATGTGAAAGCGGGCAAAGGCGGGCAAGGTGGCCCGCACGGCCAGCAATTGGACCATCGTGCGCGCCACGTCGGGCAGGTAGGACCACTGGTGACCCACGCCGGGCGCGCCCGGATACAGCACACTGCGCACGGGCTGGCCCGGTTTCACCAGGCCCTGTGAAAACCAGTTGTTGCCGGCACGGGGGCCAAAGAAGTCGCCCGCGCGCACGATGATGACCCTGGCGCCCTGCGTGCTGGCCCGTTCCAGCCGCGCTTCCAGTTCCACGCGGATGGCGCCCTTGCGCGTGAGCGGGCGTTGCGGCGCGTCTTCCGCCAGCACCGGGAAGGCATCGGGACCGAAGTTGTACACGGTGCCGGGCAGCACGATGGTGGCGTTTTCGGCCATCGCCGCGGCAATCGTATTGTCGAGCATGGGCAGCACCAGCTGGCCCCAGTGGCGGTAGCCGGGCGGGTTGACGGCGTGCACGATGACGGCGCAGCCTTTCGCGGCGGCCAGCACGTCCGTGCGCGACAGGGCATCGCCGCGCAGCCATTCAATGCCGTCGCCGCGTGGTGATGGCAGCTCTCCCCGCGTCAGGGCGCGCACCCGCCAGCCCGCCGCCAATAGCTGGCGCACCATCTCGCCGCCGATGCCGCCCGTGGCGCCCAGTACCAATGCTGTTTTGTCCATCATGACCTCCGTCTGGTTGATGGTGCCAGTATCTGCCGCGCAGGGTTAATTGGGAATTGACGAGCATCGACCACAGGCTATACATTTATGTATGACTACCTCGATTGCCTGGGAATATTACCGCTCGCTGCTGGCCGTGCTCAAGCACGGTTCCCTGTCCGGTGCCGCCCGCGCGCTGGCCATCACGCAACCCACCGTCGGCCGGCATATCGCCGCGCTCGAGCAGGCGCTGGGCGCGACCCTATTTACGCGCTCCCAGTTGGGTTTGCTACCGACGGAAGTGGCGCTGGCGTTGCGGCCCCATGCGGAAACCATGGAACACACGGCCGCACTGATGGAGCGCGCCGCCAGCAGCCAGGGGCAGGGCGTGGCCGGTGTCGTGCGCATCGCGGCCAGCGAAGTGGTGGGTGTGGAGGTGCTGCCGACTATACTGGCCCGCTTGCGCGCACGTCATCCGGACCTAGTCATTGAATTAGTATTGAGCAACAAGGTGCAGGATTTGCTGCGCCGGGAAGCGGACATCGCCGTGCGCATGCTGCGGCCGCGTCAGGAACAGCTGGTGGCGCGCAAGGTGGGCGAGATCGAACTGGGCCTGCATGCCCATGTGGACTACCTGGCGCAACACGGCACGCCGCTGGCATTGGCCGACCTGGCGCGCCATGCCGTCATCGGCTACGACGAGGCGAGCCCCTTCGTGCGCAACGCGGGCGCGGCTTTCAAGGGATTTATGCGGGAAAATTTTGCCTGGCGCAGCGACAGCGACCTGGCGCAACTGGCCCTGATACGCGCGGGCGCCGGCATCGGCGTGTGCCAGGCGGGGCTGGCGGCGCGCGATCCGTCCCTGCGGCGCGTGTTGCCGCAAGCGTTTTCGCTACCGATGGAAACCTGGATCACCATGCATGAAGACTTGCGCGGCAGCCTGCGCTGCCGCGCCACCTTCGACGCGCTGGCCGAAGGCTTACTCGCTTACGTGGCTGAACAGCCGCTTATTTGACGACTTCCATTTTGGTCTTCTTGCCTTCCCGGTAGGTGAACAAGGTCAGCGCGCCATCCTTGATGTCGCCGTTGGCATCGAACGAGATCGGGCCCGTCACGCCCTGGTAGTGCACCTTGGCCAGGAATGGCAGGTAGACGGACGGTTTCGACGATTTGGCGTCGGCCATGGCGGTGGCCATGGTCATCACGGCATCGTAGACGTATGGCGCGTACAGCTGCACTTCCATATTGTATTTCTGCTTGTAGCGGGCGCGGAAATCGTCCATGCCTTTTTGCTGCGCGCCCGTCACGCCGCCCGCTTCCGCGCAGGTGACCATGTCTTCACCCACGGCGTCGCCCGCCAGCTTGCCCAGCGGTTCCGTGCACAGGCCGTCGCCGCCCATGAACTTGGCCTTGATGCCCAGCGCCTTCATCTGGCGCAGCATCGGGCCGCCCACGGAATCCATGCCGCCAAAGAAGATCAGGTCAGGATTTTTCGACTTGATGCTGGTCAAAATGGCATTGAAGTCCGTCGCGTTGGCATTGGTAAATTCCTTGCCGACGATTTGCACGCCAGGCGCGGCCTTCTTGGCGCCCTTGACGAACTGTTCCGCCACGCCCTGGCCGTAGGCCGTGCGGTCATCGATGACGGCGATTTTCTTCGCTTGCAGCTTGCCCACGGCATATGCGCCCAAAGTTCCCCCCAGCTTGTTGTCATTGGCGACGACGCGGAAGGCCGTGTTGAATTTCTGCTGGGTGTACGTCGGGTTGGTGGCGGCCGGTGAAATCTGCGGAATGCCGGCATTGAAGTAAATGCGCGAGGCGGGAATCGTCGTGCCCGAGTTCAGGTGGCCGACGACGCCGTTGACCTTGGCGTCGACCAGCTTTTGCGCCACGGCCGTGCCCTGTTTGGGATCTGCTGCGTCATCTTCGGGCACCAGCACGAATTTCACGGCTTTGCCGTCGATCTTGAAGCCTTTGGCGTTCAAATCCTCGATGGCCATCTTGGCCGCGTTCTCGTTATCCTTGCCCAGGTGGGAGCTGGCGCCAGAGACCGGGGCGACGTGGCCTATCTTGATGATTTCCTGTGCGCCCGCATGGCCGGCAAAGGCGAGGGCGAGGGCGAGAGGAAGGACTTTGGTCTTGAGCAGCATAAACATTCTCCAATGGATAAAGATACGGCGGCGTCTCGTGAAAACCGCTTCGAGGGGCGGTACGTGTGGAGAAAGGTACAACAAAAAACAGGCGGCGCAAAGCCGCATTTCGGGCTTTTTACATTTTGTCGCAACAATCACCAAAGTGAGGCGCGATGCACCGATTTCGCAGGCGCGAGCGCACCAAAGAATGGCGTTGGGAGGGGGAAGGGTGTAGGGCGAAAATACATTTATGGTCATTTACCCCAAAGGCGTAAATGCCGGGGTCAGACCCGTCGGGTCTGACCCCAGATTTTTGCCGGTGGGTGAAATGGTGCCACCGACAGACGTGCAGTTACTGTGCGGGAGGATGCAGGTGTCCTAATTCGTGACTGACCGCATGCGCCACGATCTGTTCCAGCGACTGCTGCAAGTCTTCGCGCAAGGCTCCCCGCATGCCGATCAGAGCGTTTTGCAGGGCCATCTGCAGCACGTGGGCAATGCGCTCTTCCAGCAGATGGTCGATCTTGCCTTGCACCTGATGCAGGATGCGCTGCGTCAGCCGCTGTTCGATGGCGTCCCAGTCGGGCTGCGCCACCATTGGCGCCAACGCCGGCGCTGTCTCGATAACTGGCTCTGCTGGCATGGAAGGAGATACCTCCGGCCCCAGCAGCACCTCCGTCAGCAGGGGGATGCCCTGGTCGAATGGCTGCTGGCTCATGTCTTCCCTGCCACGAAGTGGGTCGGCTGTACGTTTTGCTGGCGGTAGTGCAGGAAGCGCTGGCGGCCCGCCTGCGCATCTTGCTCCTCCATGGAAACGATCTCGAAGACGCGCTGGAACTGCGCGTAATTGGCCGGCGGCAACTGCGACAGGTTGACGAGGATGTCGTGGTGCGGCAGCTCGGCCGCTTCGTCATCGGTCAGGATGATCGGCGTTTGCGCCGCCAGCGGGTCGCCGGCCAGCACGTGGGGCAGGAAATCCGTGGCGGAAATGGTCCACATGGCGCTGTTCAAGGCCTCGAGCTGGGCGCTGCCATCCACCAGCACGACGACCTTGTTGCCAGCCATATAGGCCTTGCGCGCCAGACGGCAGGCGTAGGCCAGCTTGTCCGGCACGTTGCTGTGAAAATCGACGCGGCTCATGGCGATCAAGCGGCCATGCCGCTGTGGCGCAGCAGGGCGTCGATCGACGGTTCGCGTCCACGGAAGGCCGTGAACGATTCCAGCGCCGGGCGCGAGCCGCCGACGGACAGGATTTCTTGCAGGTAACGCTTGCCTGCTGCCGTGGTGGCGGCCGGCCCCAGCGCCTTGGCTTCCTCGAAAGCTGCATACGCGTCGGCGGACAGCACCTCGGCCCACTTGTAGCTGTAGTAGCCAGCCGCGTAGCCGCCGGCGAAGATGTGCCCGAAGGCATTCTGGAAGCGGTTGAACGGGGGCGGGATGAGCAGCGAAAACTGGGCGCGCACGCCGTCGATCAGCTGCTGCACGCTTTGGCCCGTGCTGGCGTCGTAGTCATAGTGCAAATGCATGTCGAGCAGGGAGAACTCCACCTGGCGCAGGGTTTGCAGGCCGGACTGGAAATTCTTGGCGGCCAGCATCTTGTCGTACAGCGCGCGCGGCAGCGGCTCGCCCGTGACGGCGTGCGCCGTCATGTGTTCGAGCACTTCCCATTCCCAGCAGAAGTTTTCCATGAATTGCGATGGCAGTTCCACGGCATCCCATTCGACGCCGGAAATGCCCGACACGCCCAGCTCGTCGACGACGGTGAGCATATGGTGCAGGCCGTGGCCGAATTCGTGGAACAGGGTGATGACTTCATCATGGGTGAACAGGGCAGGCTGAGCCTTGCCGTCGACCACGGCCGGTTCCGTGAAATTGCAGGTCAGGTAGGCGATCGGCGTTTGCACGTGCTGTGCGTCGGCACGGCGGCCGCGCGCGTCGTCCATCCAGGCGCCGCCGCTCTTGCCCGCGCGCGCATACAGGTCCAGGTAGAACTGGCCCACCAGCTTGCCGTCGCGTTCGATGCGGTAGAAGCGCACGTCCTTGTGCCACACGGGCGCCGTATCGGGCTTGATCTCGACGTTGAACAGGTTCTGGATCTGGCGGAACAGGCCGTCGATCACCTTGTGTTCAGGGAAATACTGTTTGACTTCCTGGGCCGAGAACGCATAGCGGCGTTCCTGCAGCTTTTCGGAGGCATAGGGCACGTCCCACGCCTGCAGCTCGGCGATGCCGAGTTCTTCCTTGGCGAACTGTTTCAGTTCTGCCAGGTCCTTCTCGGCGAACGGACGCGCGCGTTGGGCCAGGTCTTCCAGGAAAGTGATGACTTGCGCGGGCGAGGTGGCCATTTTGGAGACGAGTGACACTTCGGCGAAATTGGCGTAGCCCAGCAGTTGCGCCTCTTCGTTGCGCAGCCGCAACAAGGTGACGATGTTGTGCGTGTTGTCCCACTCCTCTTTCTTGCTGAAGACGTCGCCCTGGTCCGACGCCTTGGTGGCGTTGGCGCGGTAGATGGTTTCGCGCAGCGCGCGATTGTCGGCAAATTGCAGGATCGGGTAGTAGGATGGGAAGTGCAGCGAGAATTCGTACCCTTGCTTGCCTGCCTTTTCGGCGGCGGCGCGCGCGGCGGCCTTCACGTCGTCAGGCAGGCAGGCCAGGTCAGCTTCGCTATCGACCAGCAATTTGTAGTCATTGGTGGCGTCGAGCACGTTTTCGGAAAAACGCGTCGAGACGGCCGCGTGTTCTTCCTGGATGGCGCCAAAGCGCTCTTTCTTGTCCTCGGGCAACTCGGCGCCACCGAGGCGGAAGTCGCGCACGGCGTTGTCGACGATGCGGCGGCGCGCCGGCGACAGGCTGGCGAAATCGGCGCGTGCCTGCAATTGCTTGTATTTGCCGAAGAGGATTTCGTTCTGGCCCAGTTCGGTCCAGAATTCCGTCACCTTGGGCTGGTTCGCATTGTAGGCGGCGCGCAGCTCGGGCGTATCGACCACGCTATTCAAGTGGTTGACGATGCTCCAGGCGCGGCCCAGGGTTTCGGCGATCTGGTCCTGGGGCGCGACGAAGTTTTCCCAGCTCACTTCTTCCATGGGCGCTTCCAGCTGCGCCACCGTGGCGCGCGCCTGGGCCAGGAGGGTATCGATGGCAGGCGTGACATGCTCGTGCGTGATCGCGTCGAAACGTGGCAGGCCGGAAAAATCAAGCAGGGGATTGGTGTTCATCGTCAGTTCCATATATAACAGGGCGGTCATGCCGCCCCGGTGATTCTTAAATGCGCTCGGCGGCCTCTACCGTGTTCATGAGAAGCATCGTAATCGTCATCGGACCCACGCCACCCGGTACGGGGGTGATGTGGGACGCGACTTCTTTCACGCCAGCAAAATCCACGTCGCCGCACAGCTTGCCTTCATCGTCGCGGTTCATGCCCACGTCGATGACGATGGCGCCCGGCTTGACCATGTCGGCCGTCAGGGTGTTGCGGCGGCCGACGGCGGCCACGACCACGTCTGCCTGGCGCGTGTACAGGCCCAGGTCCGGGGTCGCGCTATGGCAGATGGTGACGGTAGCGTTCGCTTGCAAGAGCAGCAGGGCCATCGGCTTGCCGACCGTGTTGCTGCGGCCGATGACGACGGCGTGCTTGCCGCGCAAGTCCACGCCCGTGCTTTCGATCAGTTTCATGCAGCCATACGGCGTGCACGGGCGGAAGCCGGGCAAGCCCGTCATCAGTTCGCCGGCGCTCAGGACGGAATAGCCATCTACGTCTTTCGTCGTGGCGATCGCTTCGATGACCTTGTGCGGGTTGATGTGCTTGGGCAAGGGCATTTGCACGAGGATGCCGTGGATGGCGGGATCCGCGTTCAGGCTGGCGATGCGTGCCAGCAAGTCCGCTTCGGACAGGTCCGCTTCATATTTTTCCAGCACCGAGTGGAAACCCACGTCGCCGCACGCCTTGACCTTGTTGCGGACATATACCTGGCTGGCCGGGTCTTCGCCGACGAGTATCACGGCCAGGCCGGGCTGGGTGCCCTTGGCCGTGAGGGCGGCGGCGCGCGTGGCGATCTCGCTGCGCAGTTGTTGGGAGAGGGCGATTCCGTCGATCAGTTGTGCTGGCATGGTAGGAGGCTGTGTGGGAGGGAAAAGACAGATTATAAAGCCGGGCGGTGCAAAGGGGCGTTTTTGGCGCCAATGCCGTAACGTTAAAAAGCGGGCCGGAGACGCGGGCCTGAGAAAATGCCGATGGCGGCGTTGCAGCTCCTTGCCGTACTGGCGTACTGTCTGCGTCGCCGCGCCTTGCCCTCGACATTTTTCAGGCCCGCTTGGCCCGAGGCGCCTGGGCGGGCGACTGGGGCGTCAATGCGTTTTGCTGGTGTGCTGGTGGCGTAGGGAGCGCAAGGGCCTGTGGGTTTTTGGCGCCGTTTTTGGCACTTTGATCACGCTAATTTCCGGGCAGAATTTGCGGCAGTGCAGCATAAATTTCATAGGGTAATTTCATAATATGAAATGCTATATCGTAATTTGAAAAATAGTAAATACGCTGTTAGAATCCCCACACTAAACCGACTTAATAGTAAATAATCAGCGAAATACCGTCCGACAGCGATCCGGAAAATCGGGGTGGGGCGTTCACAAAGGAGACTCAACAGATGTCAGCTCAACTGAACCAGGTAACGACACAGATCGGCACCGACCCGGATATGCAGGAAACCAAGGAGTGGCTGGACGCGCTCGAAGCCGTTCTGGAAAATGAAGGTCCGGAACGCGCGCATTACCTGATGGAGCGCATGGTTGACCTGGCTCGCCGCCGCGGCGCCCAGATCCCGTTCTCCAGCACCACCGCCTACGTCAATACCATCCCCACCAAACAAGAAGCACACTGTCCCGGCAACCTGGAATACGAAGAGCGCCTGCGTTCGTGGATGCGCTGGAACGCCATGGCCATGGTTGTCAAGGCCAACCGCGCCGACGGCGATCTGGGCGGCCACTTGTCCTCGTTCGCTTCGCTGGCGAACATGCTGGGCATCGGTTTCAACCATTTCTGGCACGCGCCTACGGCCGACCACGGCGGCGACCTGCTGTACATCCAGGGCCACTCCTCGCCCGGCGTCTACGCGCGCGCCTTCCTCGAAGGCCGCCTGACGGAAGAGCAAATGCTGAACTTCCGCAAGGAAGTCGACGGCAAGGGCCTGTCCTCGTACCCGCATCCTAAATTGATGCCAGACTTCTGGCAGTTCCCGACCGTGTCGATGGGCCTGGGCCCGCACATGGCGATCTACCAGGCGCGCTTCCTGAAGTACCTGCACGCGCGCGGCATCGCGAAAACCGACAACCGCAAGATCTGGGCCTTCTGCGGCGATGGCGAGATGGACGAGCCGGAATCGCTGGGCGCGATCGGCTTGGCCGCACGCGACATGCTCGACAACCTGGTCATCGTGGTCAACTGCAACCTGCAGCGCCTGGACGGCCCTGTGCGCGGCAACACCAAGATCATCCAGGAACTGGAAGGCGAATTCCGTGGCGCCGGCTGGAACGTCGTCAAGGTCATCTGGGGTCCGGGCTGGGATGCCCTGCTGGCGCAAGACAAGGAAGGCATCCTGCAGCGCGTGATGATGGAAACCGTCGACGGCGAATACCAGAACTACAAGGCCAAGGATGGCGCCTACGTGCGCAAGCACTTCTTCGGCAAGCATCCGAAGCTGCTGGAAATGGTTGCCAACATGACGGACGACGACATCTGGCGCCTGACCCGTGGCGGTCACGATCCGCACAAGATTTACGCGGCATTCAAGATCGCCCAGGAACACAAGGGCCAGCCGACCGTCCTGCTGGTGAAAACCATCAAAGGTTACGGCATGGGCAAGTCCGGCGAAGCGCGCAACACGGCGCACCAGACGAAAAAACTCGACGACGAAGCCATCCGCGAAATGCGCGACCGCTTCTCGCTGCCTATCCCTGACGACAAGCTGGCCGACATCCCGTTCTTCAAGCCAGCCGACGACGCGCCGGAAATGGTCTACCTGCACGAGCGCCGCAAGGCCCTCGGTGGCTACCTGCCGCAGCGCCGCCAGAAGTCGGAAGAAACCCTGCCGGTGCCTGGCCTGGACGCCTTTAAAAACGTGCTGGAAGCGACGCCTGAAGGCCGTGAAATCTCGACCACGCAAGCGTTCGTGCGTGTGATCTCGACCCTGCTGAAAGACCCGAACCTGGGCCAGCGCGTCGTGCCTATTTTGGTCGATGAATCGCGTACCTTCGGCATGGAAGGCCTGTTCCGCCAGATCGGCATCTACAACCCGAAAGGCCAGTTGTACGAGCCGGTCGACAAAGACCAGGTCATGTACTACCGCGAAGACAAGGCTGGCCAGATCCTGCAAGAGGGCATCAACGAAGCGGGCGGCATGAGCTCGTGGATCGCCGCGGCGACGTCGTATTCGACCAACGACCGCATCATGATCCCGTTCTACACCTTCTACTCGATGTTCGGCTTCCAGCGCATCGGCGACCAGGTATGGGCTTCGGCCGACATGCGCGCCCGTGGCTTCCTGATGGGCGGCACGGCTGGCCGCACGACCCTGAACGGCGAAGGCTTGCAGCACGAAGATGGCCACAGCCATATCTTTGCCGCGACCATCCCGACCTGCATGCCGTACGATCCGACCTTCAGCCATGAAGTCGCCGTCATCATCCAGGACGGCCTGCGCCGCATGATCGCCAACCAGGAAGATGTGTTCTACTACATCACGATCATGAACGAGAACTATGCCCAGCCAGGCATCAAGCCAGGCCAGGA